>PBRN01000062.1 GCA_002725955.1 Pseudobdellovibrionaceae bacterium | reverse complement strand
TGTGAAGGATAATGAAACTAAGATTTGTGTAATGTGTGGCACAAGAAAACTAAGGCGTGAGTATTATAAACAAAAACGTGCAAAAGATGGTCTGCAAAGCTACTGCAAGCTATGTAAAAAGAAAGCTGACAGTAAGTACAACAAAGCCTACGAACAACGCCCACAAAGAAAACTGAAAATGAAACAAAGAGAGCGCACACCACAGCGCATTCAGTATCTTAAGCAGTGGCACAAGATGCGTGACAAACACATACAATCTGCCACCCCTCCTTGGGCAAACAAACAGGCCATTGAAGACATATATAAGAAAGCAGATCAACTTACTTTAGAGACAGGTGTTGTGCATGAGGTGCACCATATTTACCCCCTGTTTCAATTTAGACACCTTTTCATGGGTTTGCATGTTGAGAGCAACCTGACCATTTTGACTCAGCATGAGCACACAGAAGAGCACAAGAAATTGCGTAAAAAACACACAGGCAATTAATAAGCCAAAACCACACACAACGAACCGCACCCAAAAATGTACATCATTTCAGTTTATTTATTACCGTGTAAAAAAATAAATATGGTTATATCATTTATTTTAAGACCCCGATATTAATCATTAAATCCTAAATGACACGCCTGATAAGCGTGAGGTCGGAGGTTCGAGTCCTCCCAGCCCCACCATTTTTACTTTTAAATGCAGATAAAAGTGGAAGTATCGACAAAAACCCGGAAGAACAGCAACGCCTGTCTCCGGGTTTTTTAATGGAGACAATTCACAACCCAAAAAACTCAGAATCATTTATGATCATAATTCCTAGAGTACAAATAGCAGGAGCAACTTCTCTCAAAGAAGCTAAAGACATTATCGAAACCATGCAAAGCAACTGGAGTCACGATAATAAGCACGAGCTCGCTCTAGGCCTCGTCTATGGACCACACGAGCAACTCAACGAACCTCCATTAACAAAAGACGAAATCCGTCAGTTAAGCGATGAATCGATTCAGATCATACTCATCACATATTGCTCAAGCGCAGATGAAATACTTCAGGTCATTGCTGAAACAGGAATTCAAAACATACAGCTCCATGGACCAATAGAGCCCCGAGAAATCATCAAAGCCAGAAAAAGTATTCCTGACAATGAAACATTACTGCTACTAAAATCCATCCCCATTTCAATCGATGAGAGCTATGAAACATGCTTTAGATCTTGCCTCACGAAAGTAAAAAGCTATGAGGATCATATCGATGGTTTTATTCTGGATACTAAAGCAGTTATTGGGGGTGAGACACGCTTAGGAGCTACCGGCCTCACTCACAATTGGAATATCAGCAAATCTCTCATCAGCAACTGTCAAAAGCCATTTCTACTGGCTGGCGGTCTGCATGATAAAAATGTAGCAGTAGCCATCGAAAAAACCGGAGCATGGGGAGCAGATGCACATTCCGGGGTCGAGGACCATAGCCAACAAAATCCGGCTTTGCGCCTTAAAGATCTGCAAAAAGTAGCTAGCTTTGTAAAAGCAATTCGCAAAAGCATCGTTAAGCAATAAGAAACTTACCCTGTTCACCCTAGCTATCATGCCTATTTGCGAATAAGGCCACGTTACCTAGACAATAGCCCCAAAAAAGAAATGCCTACGCTGTTTACAAAAGACTAACGCCAGAGTCTATGTTATTACTCTATACAAAGGTCCAAATATAGATAAGGAAAGTTCCAAATGGAGATCAATCCTACTCTTCTGCTTCGTCTGTGCATGCGTGTCAACTCACACAACGCCATTAAGGCAATGGCATATATGGCAGCTCAGAATGAGCCATTCGAAGGTTTTACCATCAATCAAGCCACCATGGCTTCCAAATTACAGACAACCCGNCCGGAAGTATCAAAAGCAATTAAGATACTAAAAAAAGAAGGTGTCATCGCCCAAACGGGAAAAAAAGGAAAGCTAAATATCTACAAGCTCAGTAGCAAAGTCTTTCGCGAAACAGAAACCAACGATTTTTTTAGTGAAAGNGATATTTTTTCTGACCAGGTCATGACTTTCTAAGTGCGCCACTTCGCACAAAGATGTACATACCAGAAAATNACCCGAAACCAAAAGGGCTTATAGATAGTCTATCAAGCAACAGGCAATCCTTTCAGCAGTAGCACATTAGAACAAAAAATTTTATAGTCACAAACATCAGCTAGGAGGGTGACATTGTGGCTAACCAAAATGAATTCACAAACAATGAAATAATGCGTTATAGCCGTCATCTGCTGTTAGACAAAGTAGGAGTGTCTGGCCAAAGTAAGCTAAACAAAGCAAGGGTATTAATCATAGGCATCGGTGGCCTAGGGAACCCAGCAGCACAATATCTTGCTGCGGCTGGTGTTGGCCATATAGGTCTACTCGACCCAGACGTCGTTTCTCTAAGCAACCTTCAAAGGCAGATCTTGTTCTCTGAATCGGATATCGGCAAGCCCAAGGTTGAAATCGCAAAAAGACAATTATTACGCATTAACCCCAATGTTCATATCTCGGCAAACTTTGATGCCTTTAGCACAGACAAGTCAGAAGAGCTGATTAAAACATTCGATATCGTGCTGGACTGCACTGACAACTTTCCCTGTCGCTATGGCATCAACGAAGTCTGCACTAAACTAAAAAAAATAAATGTTCACGGTGCTATCTACAAGTTTGACGGCCAAATATCAGTATTCGACGGCGCAAATGGCCCNTGCTATCGATGCCTCTATCCAACNCCGCCATCGGCAGCTGCCATACCAAATTGCGCCGCTACCGGTGTTCTGGGAGTGCTCCCGGGGTTAATCGGNGTGATGCAAGCCACAGAGGCTATTAAGCTGATTCTCGGTATAGGCAAGACTCTTCGGGGTCGCCTTCTTCATTTTGACGCTCTCAACATGGATAAAAAAGAGTTTGCTCTGGAAAAAGATCCCAATTGCCCCTGTTGTGTTTTCAATCAGCAACTATCTTTCGATGATGTGGAAAGTTGTGAGAACAGACCTGCCGAATCTAACGGCATAAGCCCGATAGAAGTCAAGCAAGACCCAAANGCNATCCTATTAGACATAAGAAGTGCCGGNGAAAGAGCAATAAGTAANATAGNAGGCAGCATACACTGNACTCCAGAGCAGCTGCGAGAAAAAATATCTACCATTCCCCACAACAAGACTATCGTGCTTTATTGCAAGTCAGGCATTCGAAGCGCTAAGTCAGTTGAGATGCTATCTGACATGGATAGAACAATCTCATCTCTCAATGGCGGCATTATCAACTGGATCAANTGCGTAGATAAAGAGCTNCCTCTTTANTAAGANCCATTTATCGATACAGCTCATATGAGCTACTTTNCTANAACTCAAAACACCCGTAATAAAATAACACACTGTTTTTATTATATATTTTTTTTAGTTTNGAGCAGGTCGTTTTGCCAGCCAACTTCATGGNGNCTACAAGACNNTGTTTTAATTCATCTTTATTTATATTCGGAATAGTATTGGAAGAATACCAGCCCTNACCTTACAGTAAATTTTGCCAGGGTTAATATTTGGATTTGAGTCCTACCANAAAAATTGGATTTCGAAGTCCTAATATAATTCCAANNCAATTCGTACCTTCAACCGGTATACAGAAAAAACTAAATCCCTCTTTTTCTGATACCAAACTTGCCTTTAGGTACAAATGCCTATTCCCAGCGGGGAGCCTTTACTCCCTCAGCCAACCAAATTGCTCGTTTGGTCTTGCCCGTCCGGTGGACGGGTACCTTCTTTTTCNGTGAATATGCGCATTGTAATGAAGATCTCAATTAAAAACCAGAAAAAAGTGAAACGTTTTTTAAAAACTGCTGCTATCTATNCTCAGCCTTTTAGACAGATTCTNNTGTTGCGAATCCGCCATTTTTAANACNCTCTTAAATAAAGTACTAATCCGCTGCCCATAANGNNTGAAACGGAACTGAAAGTATCAATATGACCTAAATTAAATTTGTGCTAGATTTGTCTATTCTTAAATCAGAATTATCAACTCTGTCGGAGGTTGACTCGAGAATGAACATACATGAATACCAAGCTAAAGCTCTCTTCCGAGAGAACGGTGTGCCTGTACCAGATGGCTATTTAGCAAATACAGGAACTGAAGCNGAATTTGCTATGAGAAGGCTGAAAACCGAAGTAGCCGTGGTCAAAGCCCANGTTCATGCTGGCGGACGTGGCAAAGCAGGTGGGGTAAAACTGGTAAAGAGCCCCGAAGAAGCCAAAAAAGTCACCGATGAGATGATTGGNATGACTTTGGTAACACATCAAACGGGNTCCGAAGGCAAATTAGTCCGCAAAGTTTACGTCGAAGCAGGNAGNAAGATAGAAAAAGAATATTATCTNGCCCTAACTCTGGATCGTGAAACNGCNTCAATAGGCATCATGTTCTCCACCGAAGGGGGCATGGATATAGAGGAGGTTGCTGAAAAAACCCCNGAAAANATAAAGNTTGTGAATGTTGATCCNACCGTTGGNNTACAAGGCTNNCANATCAGAAATACTATGATGGGACTTGGCCTGCCAAAAGCAGAGCAAAAGGAACTGGCTAGCGTGCTTAAAGGCGTCTACCGCATGTTCATGAAATACGACTACTCTATGTTNGAAATNAACCCTCTTATTGTAGACGACAACTCAAAGATGTTCGCCGTCGATGGAAAAATGAACTTCGACGATAATGCAATCTACAGACACCCTGAGATTGAAGTACTCCGTGACTTTGAGGAAGAAGATAGTCGTGAAATCGAAGCTTCAAAGTATGGTCTCAGCTATATCGGCCTCGACGGCAATATCGCNTGTCTTGTCAACGGCGCAGGCCTAGCCATGGCTACCATGGATATTATTAAGCACTTTGGAGGAGAGCCCGCAAACTTCTTGGATGTNGGTGGGGGAGCCAGCCAGGAAACAGTNACCAATGCTTTTAAAATCCTACTCGCTGACAGTCANGTAAAGGGTATATTCGTTAATATATTCGGCGGCATCATGAANTGCGATGTCATTGCCAATGGCGTCGTAGCGGCCGCAAATGANTTAGGGCTCAGCCTTCCACTTGTCGTAAGACTNGCAGGTACTAATGTCGAAGAAGGCAAGAAAATTATGAGTGAGTCAGGCCTCAACCTCGTTGCCGTCGATGATATGGCTGAGGGCGCAAAGAAAATCGTAGAACTAGTAAAATAAGTAGACGAGGAGTCCAACGTGTCTATTCTGGTAAATAAAAATACAAAGGTGATCACTCAAGGTATCACTGGAAAATCTGGTGAGTTTCACACCAGACTGTCGCATGAGTACTCTGGTAATTTCGTCGGTGGCGTCACTCCAGGAAAAGGGGGCAAGACAGCAATTTGCGATTTGCCCATCTTTGATACTGTTATTGATGCCAAAGAAAAAACTGGGGCTAATGCTTCTATGGTTTTTGTCCCTCCTCCATTTGCTGCTGATGCAATNCTGGAGGCCCTTGATGCCGAAATCGAACTCATTATCTGCATTACTGAAGGCATTCCTGTACTGGACATGATCCCTGTAAAAAAAGCTCTAGACCGCTCAAAATCAAGACTTATTGGGCCGAACTGCCCCGGGATCATAACACCAGGTGAATGCAANATCGGTATTATGCCAGGACATATTCATATGCCAGGTAAAGCAGGTATCGTTTCAAAATCGGGAACCTTGACTTATGTTGCAGTTAGTCAAACAACAGAAGCTGGTATAGGTCAAACCACCTGCGTAGGTATTGGGGGTGATCCTATTATTGGCACCAACTTTATTGATATGCTGGCTGAATTTGAAGAAGATGATGCTACTGAAAGTATCGTTTTAATCGGAGAGATCGGTGGAGACGCAGAAATAAAGGCTGCCCAATTCATTAAGGAAAATGTNAGTAAACCTGTTGCTGCATTTATCGCCGGCCAGACGGCACCAAAAGGTAAGCGTATGGGCCATGCAGGTGCCATTATTTCAGGATCAGCAGGAACGGCTGCTGAAAAAATCGATGCTCTGAAATCAGCCGGAGCTTTTATAGCTGCAACTTCTGCTGATATCGGCCAAACACTCATCGAAGCCATGAAAGAAAAAGGAAAGTAATGCTTGGGATTCGCCGGTTCAAAGACATCGCCATCGATCTTTATCAAGGCGATATCACCCAATTTACCTGTGATGCTATGGGCAATGCTGCTAATGAGCAGCTTGCCGGCGGCGGCGGGGTGGATGGGGCGATTCACAGAGCCGGCGGCTCCAGCATCATGAAAGCCTGCAAAGAAATAGGAAGCTGCGCTACTGGGGAAGCTGTTGTTACCACAGCAGGTAACTTGCCAGCGTCGTATGTGATTCACGGAGTCGGGCCCAAATGGGGCAAGCACAATGGTAAAGAATCCGATTTATTAGAGTCTGTATGGACAAAAATAATGTCGAAGGCAGCCGAAATAGGCGTCAGACATGTTGCGATACCTTCGATTAGCACCGGGGTATACGGCTACCCCCTAGAAAAGGCAGCCCCTATTGCCATGAATGCAATTCGCAACTTTATAGAGGCAAATAATACTATCTCTCCAAAAAGAATAACCATTGTGTTATTCAATGATGAACACCATGAAGCATATCAATCAAATCTATATGCAACATTCCCCGAGTAGGGCTCCCATCATGCTTAAAGATATCGCTTGGTATGGCACTGGCGGAAAAGCTTCAAAAATTTTTGCACCCACTTCAATTCAAGAATTAGCAAAAATAATCGCAGAACTGCACCAAAAAAAAATTCGCTGGTTTCCTCTCGGGGCCGGAACCAATAGCTTAGTCTCAGATGAATTCTGGAATGGTGCTGTCATTCACTTCAATAAAATGAAAAAAATATCTCGACAAAATAATCACCTAACTGTTGAAGCTGGGGTCGACAACTCAGACCTTTCGTCTCTTGCTTATAGAGAGCAATTAGCGGGCATCTCATGGATGTTTCGCTTACCAGGGCAGCTGGGGGCGACAGTCCGTATGAACGCCAAGTGTTATGGTGGTGAAATAGACCAAGTTGTTATCTCCGTAACAGCAATTAGTCCATCAGGTCAAATCCAAGTATTTAAACGATCTGAAAAAATCTTCCGCGGGTACAAGGACACTATTTTTATGGATAACGGCTATACAATTGCAGAAGCAACACTTCAGCTTCGAGCTGGAAATCCAAAAAGCATAAAAGAACACATGGATTTTTGTGAAGCTGATAGAATTTCAAAAAACCAATTTAAGTATCCCTCATGCGGTTGCGTTTTCAAAAACGACAGAACTGTAGGAGTGCCAAGCGGTATGCTCCTTGAAAACTCTGATATTAAACACCTGAATACTCCGGCAATAGAAATCAATCCTAAACATTGTAACTTCGTCTTCAACAAAGGAACTAGCAGTAGAAATATTCTCGAAACGACGTTAGCGATGCGACAAGCTGTGTGGGATAAATTTGGTGTATGGATGGAATATGAAATGGAAGTACTCGGCAATATTCCAAAAGATATCCTGATTCAACTTCAAGAACATCGAGAGCACAATCTTAAAAATCATGCTTTAGAACCATTAAAAATAAAGTTTCAACAGTCCTTAAATAAATAATTAGAGCCTAAGCAAATTTGCTATATAACTGGAAGTGTTAGAAGGTTCTCAAAGCAATACTCACAATTTTCCTTACTATAAAAAATGTGATAAAGGATTATATTGCCCCAAGAGAGCTAGGCATACATTCAGTTAACCTCATCCAACATATGCGTATTAACAAATATATCGACTACAATTATACTATCCTAATGAATTATATAAATGCACAGGAAGTATTAGATCCAGTTCTTAAGAAGAAATAATCTCAGATATCATATTCTGCAAACCTGCAGTTCAGTGATTCGAAGAAATTCAGTTAATCTCAAAAGAAATATTCTATCACTAAGATTAATTCGACTATGAAAAACAAAGTTATCCTTACTGCATATAATTAAGTGATTTTTTAAAAAAGACCTCCAAGCTAAGAAGTAATTGAGTTTGCACTAGATTGAGGATCAATCGAACTTTGACGACCCCCTCCCCTAGAACAGCCCACTAAATATTCCCTCATGGCACTACTATCCCCAAAGTTAGCTGATACAAACGATTTGATTGCTGACTGGACTTCCGAACTTGTCCACCACCCACTTGGATCATCTTTAATTTTTTCGATAAATTTCGCCGCTTGATTTGGACATACCTGACAAACTCCAACCTCAACAAGCTTCTGATAAAAATCCTGATATCTGGTATCAAGCGGATAGACCTCTTCATCCCAAAAGAATACTGTTGGTTTATTCATCAAAATGGATTCTAGATGTGCTGTACTCTGATAGTCAATAATCACTAATTCAGAGCTGGCAATTGCTAACCTACCTGATATGCCTTCCGCAACAAACTGTTCATCATCAATAAGATCTGAAACAATCCTCTTGATATCCCACGTCATACACTTCTTTTCATATTTTTCAGGATACTTCTTATAAGATAACTCTGAACGAGTTTCATCATCAAGAGCCTTAAGAAAACGAACTCCAAAATCACGAAATAGAATTGAAGTCTCACCATGTTGACCTTCCTCACCGGAGTAAGACCAACGGTTAGCATAAATCGGAGCGGTCACATATAAAATTTTAAATTGACAATCGATGCCTTCATAATCTGTAAAAGGAAATAAAGATGCTTTAGATATAACATTTGAAACATTGCCTTTAGGTTTCCAACCAAGAGTAATGTAGGTATCCGTGATCGAACTGACCATTGAAAACCTAGACCCCTGATAAATATGACATATATAATTATGCTCATTATATAAATGACTGATGCCTCGCATATGCTTTAAGTATGCTAGAGTCATGCATGCGGCTGAGGAACCCATGAAAGATTCATTTATGATATGAGTTAACTTAGGATAATGCGACATCGAAGAATCAATAGATTTTATAGAAGATGAAAAATCTTCAAATAAGATCCTCGGCAACGAATACTGGCTGGAATACTTCACAAAAGCATCAAACCTATCTTCCATCGGAAATTTTTTCAAAGCATCAAGCCTTCCTGCAACATCAGTATTCGGACTAGCTGATTTTCCTAACGAAGGGCAGGAAATAACCTGGATGCGCCCTCGACTCTGCACCAAAAGCTTATATATATTATCAGCTGAAAACCATGATTCCATAATGCCAATTGATGGTTTTCTTTGTTTTAGGATTTTGGTAAAAACTTTCGAAAACAGGTCTTTAATAGGTATTCGCCATATTCGATCCACAAGTGAACTATGACCGGGAAGTTCGGGTTCACTATCTCTAGCTACTCTTTTAACCTTAGGCCTAATCTCTATTGAATCCATCGAGGGATAGAAACATCGTTGATACATACTAAATATCTGCTCCTGACCATGAGAGGAATGCGCATAGTATGCAAGAAGATTTTCAAAATCATTAGGTATTTTATAAAGGTCTTGGGCCAGAAGGCGTGTATTGACCTTATCCGGATCCACGATCTTTTCATAAATCTGGAATTGATGGTATAAAATACTGATATAACGATAGAGGCCTAATCCAAATACTTTTTTCCAAAAATCTAACGGGTAATCAGATCTATGGTAATCATTCAAGATAACTGAAAAATATTTCTCATATTTCGCCCTCTTGCTCAAAATATATTTATGACAATGCTCTCGATCTTTAACATCTGAAACTGAAGGACTAGCAACACTATCACTGTCAGCCAAGTTATATCTAGTTGCATGGACCAGATAATCATTAATAAATAGCTTCGGCGCATCACCTTCAGGCCAAAAGGCTTGATTAGTTGATGCTATGATAGAAACTTGCGTCACTGTATTACTCCTTGCAGGCTACAGATACAAAATTCAATTTAGTTTTGCACTTTTCAATACAACATCTAATTTAGTATTTTTTATCACAGAAAAATTAAGACCTTTCATTCTTCAATTCGAATGTATGACCATGTATATTAACTTGAGGTCTCCATTGATTAAATGATGTAGCTCTTATTCGCCTTTCAAACTCATCCACTGACATATTAGGATTAAGTCGACTTAGCTCATTAAGCTGGGCTCTTGTATATGGCTCACGACTCCAACTTTTTTGAGATTTTGGTAACACCCCAGTCTCTGCCAGTATACTAATGACTTCATAAAATAAAATTAGAAGATAATCGTGCGTCCGGGTTAAAATAGTATCTACATTTTCTTTAGCGAATAAAGGAAAGTACTTATACTTGATAATTTCACCCGTATCTACTGAGGCAAGCATATGGTGACAGGTAACTCCATATTCAGAAGCTCCATCGTATAATGCAAAATTATTACAACCTATACCAGGATAGTCTGGTGATGCCGGATGAAAATTAATAGCTGCTAACTTTGCGTTTCTTAAGATTTTGGGCGGAACAATCCATCGAGAAAAATATGAGATAATATAGTCACCTTTCCAATCATAAGCAGCTTCTGGCAATGGTTCTTTCCACTCTCCCAAGTAAACTGTTATATTTGAAAAATGTACCTTAAGAAATTTTAGCGCTTTTTCAGTTTGAGGATTTCCTTGCGCTCCCATAAAAAGGATTCCGCCAATATTTTTCATTACGATTTATTTACTCCATTAAAATTATATAGCCGCATTAATTTTTTTTCGGAATCTTTTGGAAAATGATCAGCATTTTGAAATACAAAAGTATCGCTATCCTGGTACGAAGATTTTTTATCATGCTCTTCCCACAAAGACATCCAATTCGTTAAATGACTTAAAATACATCTCAGTGAATCTGCTGTTTCTCCTGATGCGATGGGCAAACACGTCTTAATTGAGCAGAAAACATCGGTATTATTATCATATAATTTTTTAGCATACATATAACTCTTGTTATTCTCTAGATAATGAACATATATCTCAGATGATTTCTCTAGTTTTTGTAAAATACTAACTATATGCAAACTAGTCTTACTCATTTATTATTCCACTTATTTCATAAAGAGAATTGAATATCATAGAATTCTTTCTTCTTCGATTTAGAAGGGGCTCCTAAAAAGTTATTTATTTCCTGAACCATCTTATTAACAGTATCTTCCTGTGAATAAGGATTCTTAACATCCCTTAAACTATTAATAAAATTATCCGATAATGCTTCATTTAAAGCTTTATAGATTGACTTGCAATCAGCTTGACAATTTAGAACCGAAGCAGCTTGAACCCTGCCTTCCTGTCTATCTCCAATATTTATTGTTGGCACACGAAAAGATGGGGCCTCAATTATGCCACTAGATGAGTTACCAATTACTGTTTGACAATAACTGAGAGCGCTTAAGTAGCGATGCGCGCCCAGACTGACTACAAATTTATATTGATCAGGTTTTCGATCTGACAATAT
>PBRN01000061.1 GCA_002725955.1 Pseudobdellovibrionaceae bacterium | reverse complement strand
AATATTCCGAAAATGCTTTAAAGACATTATTTATCAACATGCACACCATCAAAGGCAATGCAAGAACCTATCATTTTCAATTAATGACTGGAACAATTCACGAGGCTGAGCAAGCGTACAGTCTTCTGCAAAAAAAAGAAATAGAGTGGAACCAACAAAATCTATTATCTGATTTGGATAGCATCTCAAGTATTATCGATGAATATATAAGAATTAATGAAACTAAACTGGGGCGAAAAACGGGTGGTAGTAAAGAAGTCAAAAAGATAGAATCAAACCTCCTCAAAAGTGTCATCGACACTATCAATACTATTCGTTGTAATGGAACTCAACATTCAAATCTTGGTGAAATCTCTAATATTAGATATCAACTACAAAAAATATATTACTATCCAATTAATGATGTTTTTGGCGAAATAACGAACGCTGTGGCAAACTTGGCTAAAGATTTGCAAAAAGAGAACCCAAAAGTAGAAATAGAAAAGACAAATATTCTTTTAACTAAAGACGCTGTAAAGATATTCAATGATGTTTTTGTTCACATTCTCAGAAACTCTCTCGATCATGGTATTGAGAGTGCTGAAGAAAGGAAAAAAGCTGGTAAATTACCTGCAGGGACTATTTCATTATCGTTTAAACAGTCGAATGGCCAACTCTGGGTTAACTATCGGGATGACGGACGCGGTCTTAACTTAAAATTATTAAAAGAAAAATCTATCGAACAGGGTCTATCTAATTCCAATAGTGAGCTTGAGGCTGGGAAGGTTGCAGAACTCATTTTTGAGTCGGGGTTATCAACAGCACAGAAAGTCTCTGACATTTCTGGACGTGGCGTAGGCATGGACGCCGTTCGTAACTATCTCATCAACAACGGTGGCCAGATTAACGTAGAACTAACAGGAAATGAAAGCCAAAATGGTTGTGCTCCCTTTGCATTCAGGATTGCACTGCCTTCCACTTTCTGTATTAACAGTTAAACAATAGAATTATCCGGACCTAAATTAGGACAGTACATCCTCTTCCTGAAATAGTCCGGCCGCCAAAAACTGACCTAACAGTCGCTGACAAGATTTTTCTTGCCACCATGGTTCAATCTGATTCCAATATAATATTCTTACATCAGCCAAAACGGGAGCCAAACCTGCTAAATTCTCAAGCAAGGGCAGATGCACTCCTTCAACAAAAAGGTCATTTTCTTCCCCCCGACTAAACCAAGATAATCTAATCCCTTCCATATAAGGTAATGGACCAGCCTGCAATCGCCTCTTCACTTCCAAAATATGAGCCTGATCTGGAGTCCTTTTCAAAACGTCCATTTCTGCAACTAGCTGCTTGGGCTCAGTCACAAATGTTCCCAGCCATTTACCAATAGCTTCCCGATCAATAACACCCTGCTGAATAATCGATTGAACCCGGTCGATGACTTGGTTAGTGATTTGTCCTGGATGCTCTTGCAGATTTAAGTCAGGGTCGCTATATCGTGGCCCTTCCGGTAATTCCTTCATAAGCCAAGTCGCAAAACTTGCGATCAACTCTTTATGAGATGGTGCCCGAAAACCAACAGACCAGGTCATAGCTTCGCCCTGAGCCACTCCATGATGCTCCCAGCGCGGTGGTAAATATAAAGCATCTCCTGGTTCCAACAACCACTCTTCAGATTTCTTAAATTGTTTAAGAATCATCAAATCAAGATCTTCGATAAAATCATCATCATCTCGNGTTTGCGCCCCCACCTGCCANAAACGCTTGCCATGNGCCTGAATCAANAANACATCATAATTATCCAGATGGGGACCAACACTNCCACCGTCGGGNGCATAACTGATCATNACATCATCCAGACGCCAATTAGGAACAAAGTTAAAGTCCCCGAGTANGGCAGACACCTCNGGNAGTAANCGATCAACCCCCTGAACCAGCAANGACCAGTGGGATGGNGGCAANTGNGAAAAGTCACCTTCCTGAAAAGGGCCATACCGGCATTCCCAAGGTTTTGCCCCCCCTTTTTCGATCACTATNCGGGATTCAACTTCCGNCTCACANGCTAAACCAGCTAATTCATTAGGANAAATNACCTNCTCGAGNTTTTCAAANGCGCCTCTGATTAAAAGTGGNTTTTTTTGCCAGTAGTCTCTTAAAAAAATCTTGCGATCTATTCCTGGGGGCCATTGCATCGTGTTGCCTTTCATCATTAACCGGGCTTNGCTCCATANCATAGTTCNCAGGGTATAGCGAGCGGATCTCTNNAAAATCGANGGTAAANTAGAATGTAAAATCGGNTGNNTCAGNTGCTTTCTAATAGTCCAGGAGCCTCTGATTATTGTAAAATAGAGGCANNAGTACAGATAAANCTCAAAGGAAATATCTAATGATAAAAACATCTTATTTCCTTATCTTTTTTCTGGGAACTAACATAAGTTCCAAAAGTATCGCTCAGGCNANTCCGGAAAGAGTGGATGANAAAGAAAAAATTCAGTTAGTGAGTCCACCACTGATANNACAGGATGAAGANCCTAAGATCATTNCCACGAGCAACCACCGAACTAAGTTTAAAGCAGGTTTCGGNATCAATGCAGGTNTAGTTTCTGCACCATTTNCAGGAGGTGGNGTCTCAGGNTTTTTGGCNCTTNAACCNAANCTACAANTCGGTTTCATTGCTCANAAAGGGGNAGGAGAAATAGATATNACTAGTGNTCTCCCATCACTGGAAACCAATGTCTTTGACAAGATCACAACNGCAACAACNATAGCAACCGTNTATNTTCGCTATTTCTGGGGNAATAGCTTTTTCATTAAAGCCGGTTTGAGTAAGAGAGACTTTGAGCTTGATAGTAAAATATTGAANAAGCTTAATCCAGAAGANGANAACAATGCCCGCTTATCGGTTTCCAGNTCGGCACCTGTATTCAGTATGGGTAATTATTGGATACAANAAAATGGTTTTTATTGGGGTGCNGAATGGATAGGNNTAGTNCCATCTGTATTTTGGAACTATCGAGTTTCCTTGAACCTTGCTGANCAGTCCAGCCTGAACAATCCNGANATACTAGCAGATCTAAATAAAATAGCTGANGCNGGGGGCAANGCTCCNACGATTCAATTTATAAATATTGCTACCGGTGTNATGTTTTAAACNAGGATTGATTATGTCTAAAAAAANTTTAAAACCCGGATTTGCNGAAGGTTATAATGANCTTGCNGCGACCTATGCAGCTCAAGACAATGANGATAGTCATGAAGAAGCNCTTCGCTGGTGGCATAANTCTGCCGANAGCGGAAATACTTCAGGNCAATTCAAGTTAGGCTTAGCCTATTACGAAGGTAAGGGGACACCNCAGGATTATGANGAGGCTGTNCANTGGTGGCGGCANGCAGCCAACAACGGTCATATCCCTGCNCAAAACATGCTAGGTCAGATGTACTATCGNGGCTACGGCATTGAGCAAAGTTACGAAGAAGCNCTGCATTGGATTCANATGGCAGCAAGAAATGATTTCGCTGAGGCCCAGTTCAGATTAGGAAATCTGTATGAATGGGGTCGCGCTGTCGAAAAAAATTATCCTGCTGCNGCGCTATGGTACCAGAAAGCAGCTAAACAAGGNCATCAAGGTGCNGAGAAAGCTCTGAGNCGNCAAATCACTCTTGGTGATCTACTATANCGGCCNNAACCNACTGAGGAAATGATNACAGGCTGGCTTAGCCCTCGTTATATTCAAATGAAAGATGAATAAGATCTNNTCGAAATNATTTTCATATGGACATGATCGACATAAGCGTCTTGCGAGATGTCCCGTTTGCTCCAACCAGCGGCCTGCGGTATAAGAAGAAACATCCAGGCGATCAAACATCCACTGCAGGCTACTAAGTCCTTCATAGTTTTCCAGAAGATATGACCAGGCTGCATCCCCTTCCAACAAAGTCTCATCATCTAGCAAAACTCGCAGCCGATCTGCTTGAGCTAAACCGTCTACCAGTTCACCCTCCTGTTTCATAGCGGCGACTGCATTCTGCCAACTTTCAACTCTAAATGCTTGGGTTCTTTTCTCAACAAATAAAGCTAACGATCGACAGAGAGAGCAATCCTCATCATAATAAATGGTGGCTAACATATCTTTCCTTATGCTGCATTACCAGATATCTCATCAGATTTTATACTTTGCGCCTCAAGAGGTAATTCAATCACAAAGCATGTATGACGAGATGCTGCATTATAATATAGTTTACCATTATGTGATTCAATAATCCCCTGTGAAAAACTAAGGCCTAGCCCGGTGCCTTGATTAGTATTAGAAGTCGTAAAAAAAGGTTCAAAAATCTTCGATTGTATTTTTTTTGAAATGCCCCTACCACTATCCTCAATCGCAATGTGAACATTAGAGTCCTTGGTCACAACTGAAATATGAATCCATTGGTCACTGAGACCGCGGGTGTAGACATATGCATTCTGCAGTAGGTTATAGACGACCTGGATTAAGTCACTCCTGATTCCCATCACTTGCAGACCTTCAATTTTACCTTCTACCTTTATTTCCAGGGTATCATCTAGAAATTTTTTTCGAGTCATATCAACAGCATCATTCAAGATATCAGCTAAGTTTATCGACTGATCTTCTTCAAAGTTTTCGATCTTAGAAAACTGCCTTAGCTTGGCTACAATATTTACAATTTTCTCGATCGATCGATCCATTGATTTGATTCGCTTTAAAGACAAGTCTCTGTATTTTTCATGATTATCTTGGAACAGAAATAGTTGTTCCGTACAAAATTGAAGAATAGCTAATGGATCATTAATTTCATGAGACATATTCGCAGCCATTTCTGTCAGGGCTACTTTTTTGGCTGACGAAATAATTTCGACCTGTTGGTTCATCAACTTTTTGTTAGCCATATCCAAATCTCTAGTGCGATTTTCAACCTTTTTTTCTAATTGCTCATTGACTGTTTGCAACCGCACTGACCATTCATTACGCATCAGAGTTAACCGTGATCTTAAACCAAAAGAAAAAACGACCATAATAACTGCATTACCAAAAATAGGTGCAAAATCCGTATAAAAACTCTGTCCAATCATACCATAGCGTGCCAGCATAAAAATCAGAACGGATAACAAAAGCGATCCCCAGGATAGTACGTAATAAATGGCAGGTTGATAGCGATTCACTAATGATAATATTCCAGCAGCAAACAACACCGGAATCAAGTAAGCAAAGTAAATATCACAAAGGCTACCTTGAAACCCATCCAATGGTGTTAAAGGGACAATAAAAATGAGAAGGGGAACAAAACATGAAGCCTTTAATATCTTATGCATTCTAGGCTGTAAATTTTTTGTATCCAGAAATCCCATCGTAAAATATACTGCGGTCAATGCATTTAATGTCCGGGCCATAATTGGTATATCGCCCCAACCACCAGGAATTCCTCCCAGAGCAAAATCAAGCCAACCAGATTGCATCAAAATAACAAAGGTAGTAACAGTCAAGTGACATACATAATGAAAATAATTAATATCNCGTAANCTAAAATANACAAAAATATTNTATAGAATCAAACAAAGCATAAANCCAAAGAAGAAAGCACAAATGAATTCGCGACTAGCCTCNTCTCTAACCATACCNATNCTAGTTGTTAANTAGCCATTGATATCGATCCACGTNTGACCTCTGTAGCTAATAAAAAATTCTCTNGTATCTCCTGGCTTCAATACAAATGGAAAAGGGTGATAAGGTCGCATCATTTCTCTATCTGAGGGTGGTATTATCGTTCCACCTGGNCGATGATTAACATTACCATCAGCATCGATCTCATATACNGAAATCTCATCTAACATGATAGAACCAGCNCGATATATCCATTGATAATCAGCATGGCTNATATTCTCTACTNTAAACCGNATCCAAACCCTNCNTTGGGTATAACCNACTTTNTGATACCCACCAGATTCAGACTCNAATANGCCTTCTCTGGCCAACCTTCTAATATCCCTAAATGNAACACGACCGGTATCATCTNGAAACACTGTCATGTATTCCAAGAGAGAATATCTCTGCTTNGANCCTTCTAATTTCAACNATTTNGGTGAGTTNTCATACNGNTCAAGAATCTGCNCATTTGNNTGATTGGCTGNAAGAATACTGTGGCTATTCTCANTTCCAAAGCTAATCCCAGCGATANCNCCNGAAAAAAAGCATAATANNATCGAAAAAAAAACNNNAAATCTCNGTGNTTTAGGNATGNTAATAACGGTNTGTTNCCTCACACATTCAAAATACAACTTATCTTTTTTTTAATCGACGATTCTCTANAAATATGAAGGNAATTTTATCCAAATAACCAATTAGATAGGCTNTTTTTGNCTGGAATCTAAAGTTTTCATTGGATTTTGTCGATCTAGTTATAACCAGAGAAAANGGAGTTTTAAAAGTCACCAACCTCTCTGCTAANTCANTATNATTATTGAGANTAGTTATGTTCGACCGNTACATTNCGATATTCTTAATGATCTNNCTAGCNCCATGGTTAGCTAANGCNCAGGGTTTATCNCAAGTNCCTGATCATATATATATTTCCCAGCAAAATACCTTTAGCTTCGAACTCTCNATAAGNTCTAACNGCAANAAATCNAAAAGTTTGGTGGAAAAGTTAAAGCTACAGCACAANTTATCTGANGATATTNAACTTATCAGNAGNAANCCNNTTTATTTAACCAATAATGAGAGNANCAANACTTGGAATTTCTATTATCAGGATANAAGACTTTGCTTTCANCAGATAGTGACCGCAACAGATGGTAATAATGCCCTNGTCACAGGNNCNNTTCCTAATTACAGCAAAANAAATACTCAACCTCTTGAATGGGACTCTCTTGANCAAAGCNCATTTGCNCTTAAGGCATATGGTCGNGAGCAACTGCGGTCAGTTTTAGATGAAGTCATCTACTCNGAACAATGTTTATGGGTTCATAACCANACACTAATTCCCGTTTGGTACATCTGGCTAAAAGGTCAAGCAGGTACCTGGAGAGGNATTGCCAATGCTGAAAAAGTCTTTCATTGGAGCCCGGGTTACTTTGACGTCACCTANGATAAAACAGCNTCAGCAACTATNTNTTCTCGCCACCGCAATAGTGCTCNAGAGCAATATGAATTGAACGATATGTCCTCGGACGGGATACTAGAAAACAAATCATTTGTTACTTATCTAGANCAACAAGAAAACCAAGATCTGACNAGAGCCATCGCTCCAGATTTCAACTTCGATTTCTCAAAACAAAGTAACCCACTTGAAGTCAGTAANTTTCAAGAAACCTCTGTTTTTACTAATGCTAACCGGGTTCTTGCATGGTTCAAAAGCATTGGGTTCAAGGGACTATCTCAAGATNANAAAATGAGATTGTTTGTTCANGCTACCTTTAATGGTAACAAAAATAACGCCCGGTATGAGCCTGCAACAAAAGTTGTCCCACCAACACTTTTTATCGGAGATGGTGATGGCATCAATTTACAAGATTTAGCAATAGATTCAGATATTGTGACCCATGAGTTTGCTCACCANGTAATCTATCAGAATATCAANGTCATNGTTAATGATGCAGCTATTCTGCATGAAGCACTTGCTGACTTCTTTGCCTTCTCTATGAATGGAGATGCCTGTTTAGGCGATACCATTTGCCCTGCCGGCAGCANCAGCTGTTACCTANAGAACCAGTGTATTCGTTCGGGAGACACTGATCTGCGCNTAGATGACAANNATCTACCNGAGGGNATCCACAATAAGTCCCAGTTTTTCTCNGGGTTCTTATGGGATNTACACATNAANGATCAANTTCCTCTGCAATCAGACCTTGCACCNTTGGTNCTTCAAAGCCTTAGNTTCATGCCNGAAATACCNACATACAGAGATATGCTTTTAGCAATGCTTTATGTNGACAAAACTGAATACTACGGAAATTACTGCGAAATTATCATTNCNAGGGCTCANAANCGNGGGATGGGCGAATTAATCGATTTTGGCTGTGATGCATCCAAGTTTCCAATCGTAAACGAGAANGAGCANGCGAATCTCATAGAATTTGAAGGTGAAGGTNANTCNTGCNGNGTCATTGGCATGAACAAACAGCAGCAGTGGCAACTTCTCCTAATTCTAATATTACCNTGCCTATACGTCATGATNNCAAGAAAAAAAAGGCNTCTAGTNCGCATAAGAAGCAAACACAGAAGAAATNATAGGAGCANATNAGAGTGANGTATCAACAGTTGCTAGTTATTTTAATNGTCGTTTTNCCTGATCTCGCATTCAGTGAATCCAGTGTATTCATGNATCCNGGCAAACAAGGNTCTTCTAATGCNTTCAANCTAACCAATGAAGGNTCAACNGGTGAAGACTATGTCAAGAAGCTATTAAAGGCNCAGGATCAAGCTGGAGTGATAAACATAAAGAAAGATAAAAAATCGCTCTCACTCACCGGCTCTTCAGTCGATATCNTNNAGTTTGAATTAAACAAGGTNCCNTTCTGTTCAANGGAAGTTAAAATCAGNTATTCTGCCANGGGCAATGCNCCCTTCATTGCTGGAGNAATNCCNAGNACGAATNAAGANTTTCNNNCNCAAAGCTTTCCAAGNAAAGAAANTGNAAAAAATATATTAGACGATTATTTAANCAACATGAATAAAGATAATTGGACCATNCTCATTGATCGGCCCTGTTATTGGCAAANAGANNACAAAATTATCCCTGTCTACGAAATTGAAGTAGAGCTAGCNTTGCATCCCTATCGAGCTCTGGTAAGTGGAAACAAGGTNGAGTTATTCGTNGCAAAGTTNTTTGAAGTCGATGGGCAAACNAAAATTTNTCCAAAAAATATTGANGCAGGAGAAGATTTAACTAATTANCCGATNAAAAACTTTGTAGGTAATGGACAGCTTGATAATACTTGGTTTGCAACGAATACTAGCGGCGTCGCCCNAGTAACGGCATTAGATCATGACTTTGCTGAAAGTCCAGGAACTTTACAATTTCAAGAATTAAGTGTCTTTACTAATGCCTACCGAGCATACGAATGGCTTGCCAATTACGGATATAGTTCATTTGGAAGTCAGAAAATAGAAATCGTACTGCATGACGATGAATTTCTCACAGATAATGCTGTATATTTTCCCAGCAGTAGGTCAAACCCTCAACCTCATATATACATTGGCGAGGAAGGCGACTTTCTAAAAAACCTTTATACAGATACAGATGTTGTTTCTCATGAATTTAATCATCATGTTATCTATAGCTCGATCAAAGAACCGGTTGGCGACGCTCTAATACTTCATGAAGGATTGGCAGATATTCTTACCTTCCTAAGAACGGATGACCCCTGCCTAGGTGAAAGTATATGTAAAGAAGGTAGTAATGCTTGTTATATTTCCGGCAAATGTCTGCGGACAGCAGAAAACGATATTGCCTACCAATCAGGTAATTACCCCGGACAATCAAAGCAGGAACATCTTGCTGGACAGATGATTTCAGGCCTCATATGGGACTATTATAAAAAAGACTCTCTGCCTAAGGATACCGTGGTTAAATTGGTATTGAAAACAATTGACATTATGCCTAGACAGCCATCGCTCCAAACGTTTGCTCTAGGCTTGCTTACTGCAGATGCTGAGCTCAACGAAGGAGCCAATTGTGAAACCCTTTATAATGGTTTTGAGCAACGAAAACTTGACACGGTTCTATCAGGAGCTAACTGTTCGAACTTCTCTGACATCGCCATATTCGACAGCTCCGCTGAAGATGTGACTAAAACGGCGACAAATACTTATCGAAAAGAGACTGAAGCAACTTGCGGCGTGATTGGGCATCACGATTTTCCTCATTGGTTTGGATTGATGCTACTCATCATGCCTATCGTCTTATGGTTTATCGGGGACAAAAATAGAATGCCAGCTAGACAAGTCGCTCGCAGCAGACATAAGAATTACAAAAAGAGCCAATATCCCAAAGACTACTAAGTAAATAAAAAATTTTGTCGTCAAAAAATATGACTCGAGCATATTTTTACATTGGCTTTAGAACAAAAATGGAATAAAAATAGCTTTTCCATTTTTTGGGATTTATTTATAGATGGAACTACCAAAACTATCTAAACAGCTAAACCTGTTCGAAGGTGATCATTCTCAGCAGTCTTTTGAGTGGCAGAGGCTCTGCCATGACAATAGCCTGATGACAACAGCCTTGGAAAAAATTGCGGCCGCAATTGATTCTAGAACCAGCGCATATGAGCTCAGCATGATAGCCCGCGATACTCTTAGAGATCTATCCACTCAGCCTAAAGACAAAATCTCCAACTCCTTATAATACCTTAAGTTTAAACCCTTTTTTACCGAAAAGAGAAATAGGGAGGGTAGAAGGATATCGCCAAGGTAAATTGAGTAATATCATAAGATTACATTTTATTCAGCCCGAGTAAGGAGTAATCATGAGTGAATTAACAGATGCAAAAAAGTTGTTGGAAAAATTAAATGAAGAACAACTATCTAGGCTGAAATGTATCTGTCAAGCATTTCTGAGCAAAGGTCCTCAGAACATCGAAACAAAGAATATTGAAGACATCGATATAGCGACTCTCGTTCAACTGTCTGATGGCATCAAAGACCAATTAACCCCAATCACCCTGCGGGCAAAAACGATCCTGAAACAGATAAAAAGAGGCAATGTATCTAATAAGCATATTGCCAAACTAGTTGGCGGCATATTGACTTCATCAGAAAAAATTATTCTAACCACTGAAACTATTAAAGAAATAACCACACCACCCGAGCCAATTATCATTCCGCCGATGGTGCTATGCACTTGCAACATCATAGATCTTTGGAATGGAAAAAAATGCTGCTGCGAAGCATCAGAACAATCAAAGGTAGTAGAAGAAAATAAAAAGAATGGGACGACAAAATAAAAAAGACTCAGCCCTTTACCCCGCCTAAAGTTAGTCCAGAAATAACCCATTTAGAGGAATATAAGAACAGTGCTACGGACGGAACGGCAATCACAACCGATCCAGCTGCAAAGAGTCCCCACCGGGAATCAAAGTTACCACTAAATTCCATCAGCCCTAATGTCCATGGACGCAAAGTGACATCATCAATCAAAGTTGATGCTAACAAGAATTCTGACCATGCCGAGGTAAAGTTAAATAGAAAAGCGATAGCAAGTGCGGGAGTTGATAACGGTAATAAGATTCTAAAAAAACTTTCTACAGTAGAACAGCCGTCTACCTTCGCCGCATCTTCCAAACTGCCGGGTATGGTATCAAAATAACCTCTGAGAACCATAATCGAAAAAGGTAAAGTAGATACACTCATTGCAATAACAAGGCCGGCATAGCTGTTACCCAGACCTAAACTCTTTATCATGAGATAAATAGGAATGATCATCATCGGCCCAGGAATCATTTGGGTTGTCAGCAAAAAACCAACTCCAATTCTTTTACCAGGAAAGTCAAATCGAGAAAAAGCATAGGCCGTCGTGGCCGCTAAAAATAAACCTATCAATGATGCCGACATTGAAATAACTAAACTATTGTAGATCCACTGCAAGAAAAGATGCTTCTGAAACAGGTCTACGTAGTTACTATACCAATATCGTTCTTTATCTTGAGCATCCAGAGAATCCAAATCTCCAAAACCATCATTTTCATTTTCATCCTCCTCATCTTCAATCTCAACCTCAGCTCCCATATATACGATCTCAGCCTTAGTTTCATTGCCTGAGAACGATTCAATCAGATTAGGCGGAACAATAGCATGCATAAAAAAACTAATATAATCACCAGCCGTAGCTTCGCCACGCGGAGGAAAGCGTTCCATCTGTTGAGAAATAGTGTCGGTATTCTGAAAAGAAATGGAAACGACCCGTAAAACTGGAAACAATGCGATAAGACATGCACCCCATAATAAAACATGAGTACAAGCAACACGAAACATTGAACTTCGATGAACGGTCATCATCATCTCCCAGCCTGTTCAGAAAAGCGTGAAATTCTCATCTGTAATATGCTCAACACAATCAAAATGGCAAATATAACAAAAGAATATGCTGCAGCAAAACCATAGCGGTAATAGGTGAAACTCTGCTTATATAGATCAGTAACTAAAATATCAGCCCCTTCATAACGACCACCATCGGTCATCAGAAAGATCACATTTAAATTATTAAAGGTCCAAATCCCACCCAGCAAAGCAGCTGGAACCATAACCGGTTTCAACAACGGCAAAGTCAAGTTTTTGAACTGCTGCCATCGTGTTGCGCCATCAATACTGGCAGCTTCATAAACAGACTTAGGTATCGACTGAAGAGCCCCAAGACTATTAATCATCATAAAGGGAACGCCTAACCAAATATTAACGATACATGCTGCTACAAATAAAGAATCTGGATCGAGAAACCATGATTGAGACTTAAATCCAATCCAAGTAAGAGGTGCNATAATGGCTCCATTCCATTCCCAGGAAANCAGCTGATTCACAACATGAATAAACTGGTTAACNAANCCCACACTCTCGTTAAAATCAGCTTTCCAAACCAATACTGCAATCACCTGCGGAATCACCCAGGGTAATGTTAAAACAGCACGATAAATACCTAANCCCTTTANCCCCTTCTGATTCAATAACAAAGCCAGAAGCAGACCCAACCCNACNTGAAAGACAACATTAATAAATGTCCAGCTNATTGTGCGCATTAANACGATATGAAATGCCTGACCTGTGGCTCGATTCTGAAAAACTTCGGTGTAATTTCCAAAACCAAACTGAGAAGCCAATGGTATATCACCTGTCTCAATCCAATTAGAAAAAGTACCTANACTCAAATCATGAAAAGAAAGATAAAANTCAAATAACAATGGATATAAAAAAAGCAGGNNAATNCCGATACCTGCCGGTGCGATAAANTAAGCGACCGGTTGATACTTACCTTTAAACATANAGCGAAAAATNAGGGCTACCATAAATGGTATGCCCCCAACAAAAGTCATNGCCACTGGATCTCCACCAGCAACAAATACTCCCAGACTCAAACTCATACCNATAAGCATCATAATAGGGACGTATAACGGCANAGACCAAACTTTGAAGTTAAACCAAACAAAAGCTAATGCTCCAGCNACCACTCCTACTACAAGAGTCATCAACCACATTAACTCTAATAATGCTGGAAATACTTCCACTCCCATCATTGTTTGGCGCTCCTTATTGCAACAGTCNTATGAGACCTGGNCTCTAACANTTCCATTTAATCATTTCCTAAAACTGTTGCAGGNAACTGATGNACNCCAAGNGCAAACATGGCNTGAGACCATGTTANAGGCATAACCCATGCCGGNTTACCCGTTTCNGGNTTTACCTGTTCTGGAATCAAACCCTCTTCAGGAATATGGNTCATAACCCAATCCCAACACTCACTAGCGAGATCTTNTCTACCNCGNTTACTTGCAGCTAATCCTAACCACATGGTTGCGAGNACCCATGGATTACCTTCCCGATAAAAGTCTCCCTCATAACGCCCTACACCGCCACCAGGTCTCCACAATTGATCACGCACCTGCTGTATCAAACTATCGAGAGCATCACCGTTTTGCTCGAGATCTAAAACTTCATANGGATAAAAAGCACCCAACTGNGCTACATCAACGACAAAGTCAGCTTCCAAGCGATATTCATTNCGACCATCCTGATTTACGTAGGTTTCAACCCCCTGCCCCTGATCTTCAAAACGNGCGCGGGAAGCTCCATCAATCCTACGTTTCAATGTNCTTACAAAAGCAGGCTTNCCTTCTTGCTGCCTNATAAATACTTCAGAATTCAGAATTTCCTTNAANTCCTGGGTACGCTTGGTCCATAGGGCAGGTTTTTCCCAGCCTCTCTGGTCACAAATAAATAACGCCGCCTCAAGACCAGCGATCATTGCGCCAATAGCGTAAAAATGAATACCCTCACGCTCTTCCCATAAATCATGCCCGCTAATGGGTAAAGGAGAACCATCCTTATAGCGAGATTGAGCAAGCCAATCCGCACCCTTAGTTATCATATCTTTTAATTCATCTGCGATAGCAGAATCACCACCAAGTTTAATATGCTGGCTCAAACCAAACAGGACCGAACCTGTTTCATCCGGCTGTAACAAGCCCCAACTGGAGCCAAGCTTTCCATTCATATCGTGCCGATGAAGAAAGCTACCATCTGCTGACTGACAGCGAGCCATATAGCGATAAAATTCTGCAGACTCTTTATGCATACCACAAATATCCATGGCATATGAAATAAAGCCGGCATCACGACCCCAGCAATATCCATAACCACCACAGTTAATGAAGTTATAATCGAACTCCGGAGCGGCTATAATACCGCCACTTGGGTCTTGCATTTGTCTAAGAACAAGTAAAGTACGGTCATATTTTTTCTTTAAATTGGCACTTGCTCCAGCAGGTGCTGGCTTTTGCTTGGCCAACCATTCCTGATCTTTGATCCGAACTTGGTTGCGACTAGTATTTACCGGCTCCCATTCCTGGCTAAGTAATTCATCATGGTTTGAAGCTACACTATAACGGATCTCAAAAGGACTCGAACAATCATATTGCCAAAGAATCATACCATCCGAATTCCCATGAGATACCTTACCTCTCTCTTCCAAAGGAATCCGAAAAACCTTCTTATTATTTGACTGATATTGAAAGCCAAGAAGAACGTCCATTTCTGCAATACTTTGAACAATATCGCCAAATCGCTGATCAGTCCCTGCATTGTGCTGCCGCCACCCTGCTTCAGCCCAGCTCACTGGTGCCAAGCTTTCCTGGTAACCCTGAACACCAAAAAAAACATTCCCTCGCCACGAATATAAACGTGAACTGTTAAAATCAACACCAGTACTATTTATCTTATTAGACACAGCTATTTCTGGCTCATGCCAATGAAGTACCCAACACTGCCAGTCGGCAGCATCTAAACCTTCCAGATTGATAGTTTCACGAAAGGTTGAATCGCTAATAAATGCTTCGGTTGTAACTTTTACATCAGGTAACAAGTCACGGTCATGAACTTGGCTACTTTCGGCAATAAAAGTTTGACGGTAGATGTCAGCCTGAGTTTCCAACTCACTTGCAGTCTGATTCATTGGCACCCAGCATGCTTTGCGACTCAAGTTACCACTCAGCTGCTTTAGTTGTTCCTGCCACAAAGATGGCGTTGTCCCATCACCTGAAGGCAAACCTAAAACATAAACCCGCCCAGACATATCAACCAACTTTCTAGGTTTAACTATCAAAGCGGTATATATTTTTCTGGTAATGAGCGACTCAGCATCCCTTCTCGGACCATANAAAACNGATGGTCGACAACCGACCTCTAGTTGGGNAGCTGGAGTTTGATCGGCTAAACGTCCGTAGCCTACCATAAGGTTATCCCTAGCCAAGATCGTCTTGATCATCGTTTTTACTCCTGTAAACCTGATCAGCAAAGGCACAGATGAAACTGCCCCAGCCTTCATAGCATGATAATCCACTGCGAGATATCCAGAACTCCGCAAAATTCCTAAAAAATCATAGGAATACTATGGATAGCTCTGCCTCAGTATATTCGTAAATAAACTACAAAAAAAAGTGGTACCTTTTCAATAGTGGAGTTCCGAAATCAATATGCTGGTTTAAGCTTCAATAAGTCAAGGAAAATTAGGGTTTTGCTGGCTGTGAGGTCCAGCCCAAATACAAGTGACATCAGTCAATCTAGTAATAGTACAATATTCTGTAAATTTATGGTTACACAAGGCAATGAGAGGACTTCGCCTCCCGTAAGGCAGGATAAAATCAGGGATCATTCTATTTTAAATTGATCAGTTTTTCACGAAATCCAGGTCGTTTTGACTCTAAGGCCTTCTGATGATGTATCGAAAAAATGCATAGCTTCCCGATCAAAAGTAACATCAAGCAGATCACCACGATGAGCATCTGTCATAACCTTTAGCCGATGCGGATTGGCACTGCGAATGATCGCCTGATGTCCAGCCAAAGTAGCTACCATATGAGCTTCATGACCATGAGGCTCTATCAGGTTAACCGTAACCTTCATATCAACTTTTCCCTCGGCCTCCCGCCCCTGCTTAGCCAAAACTTTGATAGCTTCAGGACGGATACCCAGCACATAATCCCCTCCAGCTTCCGGAACAGGGCAATCACTTAAATCAATTTCATCATTACCAATGCAAAACGTAGCTTTACCACCGGTACGGGTTAATTTACCCGGAAAAAAGTTCATTGTCGGGCTGCCAATGAAAGAAGCTACAAAACAATTGGCAGGCTCACGATACAAATCCATAGGAGCACCCTGCTGCTGAATAACACCTTTATTCAGCACCACAATACGATCAGCCAAGGTCATCGCTTCCACTTGATCATGAGTCACGTACACAGATGTTGCACCTACTTTACGGTGCAAATCGGCAAGCTCAATCCTCGTCTGGGATCTCAATTTAGCATCAAGGTTTGATAGTGGTTCGTCAAAAAGAAATAACTGAGCTCTTCGAACCACAGCTCTACCTATAGCAACACGCTGTCTCTGACCACCGGACAACTGAGAAGGACGCCTATCTAATAATTCCTCTATACCAAGCATCGCCGCAGCAGTATTCACCTGTTCATCAATCTCATCCTTCGGCAGCTTTCTCATTCTTAAGCCAAATGATAAATTATCCCTCACAGTCATATGAGGATAAAGCGCATAATCTTGGAACACCATTGCGATATCACGATCTGCTGGCGCCAAGTCAGTCACGGTACGACCAGCAATACTAATATCCCCCGAAGTCACTCCCTCAAGCCCGGCAATCGACCTCAGTAATGTTGACTTACCACACCCCGAAGGACCTACCAAAACTAAGAATTCTTTTTCGTTTATCTCAAGGTCAATGTCTTTTAGAACATGAACTTTTTTGTCGTAGATTTTATTAAGCTTGGTAATTTCCAATTGATGCTGTGACATAGTCGCCTTTCTTATCAGGGAGGTTAAAACAACTCCCCATATTTGCCCTACTGTCAGAGTATAATGCTGATGCAAGACTCTACCTGGAATAAACTTCCCTAGCAAACTTCTTTCACTGTTGTTTTATCCAAACCCCACCATCAAACAGATTTCTAGCATGATTTTTTTAGTGTAGGCTCACCCGTGATTCAATCAAACTATCTTTTACTCGCTTTAGATGCACTTGAAAATCTGTTCCTCGGCGCAAAGTCACACCTGTAGCCAAAGAATCAATCACGGCTAAGTGCACAATACGTGAGGTAGATGGAGTATACACATCGGTATCTTCATTAGAATGAACACCTAGAGTTAAACTAGACTGTTCAGCAAGAGGAGAATCTGGAGTGGTGATAGCGATGACAGTGCCACCAGCTTCACGAGCAAGCCGAGCCACTTCGATCAAAGAAATTGTGCGACCAGTTTTTGAAATGATCACCGAAACATCGCCTTGCTGCATCGTAGCTGCTGACATTCTCTGCATCATAGTATCAACATGGGCCACAACCGGAACATTCAATCTAAAAAATTTATGCTGAGCATCAACGGCAACAGAACCAGAAGCGCCCAAGCCATAGAACTCTATCTTTCTAGCCTGCGATAATAAATCAACAGCCCGACCGATAGCTAAGGTATCTATAGAAGCAAGAGACTCGGACAGCGCTGCCATCGAAGCCTTGAATATCTTAGTCGTATAATCATCAACGGTATCAGAAGGCTCAACGACACGACTGACATACGGCACGCCATTAGCTAAACTTTGCGCTAATTGAAGTTTAAAGTCAGGAAACCCAGAACACCCCAGACTGCGACAAAACCGATTAACGGTGGGTTCACTAACCATGGCCGCCTGCGCTAGAGAAGCTATACTCGAGCGAATCGCTGAATCAGGATCCTTACATACTATCTGAGCTACCTTAAGTTCGGATTTGCTCAGTCCTCCCTCATTCTCTTTTATCTGATCTAGAATATTGATGTGAAACCTCTTGAGTTAAAAGTCAATTCTTGACCTTCATACCTCGTTTTAGCTAAAACCGCAACGCCAAATGGGCATAAAAATAGGAGAAATTCTAAGTGAGTAGATACCCAAGCCCGTAATACATTGTCATCATCACACAGGCTTGAGGCCAATTAAAGAAATCAAGACTAGCAACCTAAAGACCGAGCTAACCTCAATGGAGATGCTGGTTAACATCGTTATTTAGTTCATCCAATTTTGTTTCGACTACGACGGGAACTTCTGGCAGCACCCAATCGATATCCTGACCTTCTGGAGTTTTTCTTTCAGGAGAAGGAACAACAACGGCGCGCCGACCTTTCACTTTGTCATTCACTTTGTCAACATCGATAGCCCAACCTTTTTTATATAACTTTTTTCTCAATCGCCGAAAATGCATTTGAAGACCATCAGATTTCACTGAGACCTCTTCACTTAAATCAACAGCGAGAATCTCAGGGTGAACCTTTTCCAAAATTTCCGCATCTTCCTTAAAAATATTTTCAACTCTTCTGCGACTATCCTTATCGAAAAAAGGATGTTTGAAGAAGTTGCGTAACTGAATCCAACGAGTCTGCGTTGTATTCTCATCAATCGGAGTATTAA
>PBRN01000060.1 GCA_002725955.1 Pseudobdellovibrionaceae bacterium | reverse complement strand
TAGGTTTCTTGGGGGTTTCCATCGTGATTATCCAGCTCAGAATGGGCGGGCTGGGGCTCAGATGATTCTTGTTCTTGACCACGTATAAGTTGAGATCCCAATTCATCCGAAACTTTAGAAGTTTTTTCAGTATTGTTATCGTTACCGGATTCATCAAGTTTACCTTGGTTTCTTGATTGCCCTCTTATTTTAAGATTTTTATCATGTTCTGAACTGCCCCGGCCTTCTTCTACCCATTTTTCTCCAAGCTCAGGCATAAAGGGATCGTAGGATTTTATCATGATTGATTTTTGATTCGCTGTTTGCTGCTCTGATTCTGGGTTTGGCAAAGAAGAATCTATAACATTCGATTCTTCGACGGCATCACTTAACTCAACCTTACTATGATCAAATTCATCTGAAAGAAGCGATTCTTTTCTTTCCAAAACCTTAAATTGAGAGACTGAACCTGAAAGAACATCATATTCATCATCCATTTTGCGCAGGATACTTGGACCTAATGAGGCCCCCTTATCTTTTGCTTTAGATTCAACGTCAAAAGAAATTATTTGCTCACCACTTTCATCATCTATAGATAATCCTCTTTCTAAACTCGAATTATCATCAGCCTCAGTATTTAGATCCGTTGAATCAGTGAGTGAAAAAACACTCCGATCTGTTTTCTTATCTAGAGGATCTTCTTGCTTCTCACCATGCATATTGTTAATAGCATCACCGTTTAATATAATCTCAGTACCAGAGGTTAATGGAGCGACAAAACTATCTTGATGATCCTGAACAACTTTTTCAGCAATATCCTGTGTTACAAAATCTGTTGGAGAAGCAACCTCGGGAATAGAGGAAGAAACTGCCGGTGTACTGTGGGAGTTTCCCTCATCAGAAGGTATATTATCTATTCTAAAAATATTTTCTACGTTATCAATGGTGTTTCCTGATTCACCGGAATTACTCGAATCCATTGCAGTCATGCTTAGAGACGAGCTACTGTCGGGTTCAATTTCCTTATCTGCAGAGATCTTTATCTTGACCGCCTCATCCGTTACTAGCAGGTCTTTTGCGGAACTATCTTGTTGGCTGCCTTCCTTCTGATCGGAGAGGACAATAATGGAGTTATTTAACTTACTATATCGGTTTGTGACACTATTTTTTTTCATTTCGGGTGAATGTCGAACCTCATTAAGTTCGGAAACATTAACTGAACCGACATGATCGTCAGCTACAGAGCCCGCTAAATGTGGCTGATCTTTTAAGTCTACACTAGCCGCCTCGACTTCATTCCCAGCCTCATTTGATTTTATGGGATCACCCGAATCCTCCACCTGATGCAGATTATTTTCTGCATTAGTTACCGGATCCTTATGCTCAGAAATATTTATAGGCAATACTGCATTTGCACCTTCACCCGACTTTAATACTGCTACTGGGGGTGTCCTGTGATTATCCGAAGTATCATTTAATTTTTCAACAACTGACCGACCTATAAGATCAGAAGGTACATCAGTTTTTTCCATTTCTATATTTGGCGAGAAGCTATTAATGCCAGTAACTGGAGGAACCGGAGCAAGAGTAGGAACTCCAGGTTTAAGATTGACTATTGTTTCAGGCTTTATTTTTGGCGGAGGACGAAGTGATTTATGCTTCTTTACCTCAACTTTTCCCAACCATGGGTCTGCATCATTATTATTACCTACATCTTCACCGATCATATCTTTATACTTCGCCAGCTCAACTTCTAATTGCTGGGCCTCATCAGGCTTTTCTAATTTAATAAAAATATCGATAAATAATTGAATACTAAGAAATACATACCTATCTGCCTGAATAATCAGGGAGTTCTGATATATCTGCCAAATAATCTGCAAGGAACGCAACGGATCTGTATCGATAATAATTTTTGCTAATTGTAACAAACTGTCAGCTTTATACGCTGAATCTTCTGTTTCAGACACAAGGATGAGATAACGATCAACCAGATTTTCCTTAGCAGGATTCTTTTTGATTCGTTCCAAAAAAGCATGAAGTCCAGATGTACTTTTCATAATCAGCCACAAACTAAAATAAACTGAAGGTATTTTAGTCTATCACTGGCTAGAGAATTTTTGGTGAGCACATAATTCCCACCAAAAACTCTTTTATCATATGAAAGAAAAGTTAAATTTAAATCTTTTCTTGGCTGAGAAAATTCGTAGAAACATCGCCTGCAACAAACTTAGGGTGTTGAATTAGCTTCAGTTGATAAGGAATATTGGTTCTAATCCCATCAACTTTAAGTTCCTTGAGAGCTCTCCTCATTCGCGACAAACATTCTGTACGATCTTTACCATAAGTAATCAACTTACCGATCATAGAATCATACATAGAAGGCACCGTATAGCCCGAATACACCATAGTATCCACCCGAACACCCGGACCACCTGGCATATGAAATGCATCTATTTTACCTGGCCATGGTGCAAATGATTCAGGATCTTCCGCATTAATTCTACACTCGAGAGAGTGCCCTTGCATCGTAATGTCCTCTTGAGCGAAAGAAAGCTCCTTGCCCTCAGCGACCCGGAATTGTTCTTTAATTAGATCAATCCCAGTAACGTATTCAGTCACGGGATGCTCAACCTGAATACGGGTATTTACTTCCATGAAGTAGAATTGATCACCATCCATCAGAAATTCAACTGTTCCCGCAGAGTAGTAACCAACTTCCTTTACCAACCTAACTGCAGTTNCACCTATTTNTGCTCTAAGTTCAGGGGTGACTACAGGGCTGGGTGATTCCTCTATCAATTTCTGATGACGCCGCTGCAACGAACAATCCCGTTCNCCGCAATGGACAATATTGCCGAACTTGTCACCTATAACCTGTACTTCAATATGCCTCGGTTTCAGGCAGTATCTTTCTATAAATACATCTGAATTACCAAAACATGCAGCAGCTTCAGCACGACAAAGATCCAGCTGACTTTCTAGCTCAGCTTCCTCCATGACGATTTTCATGCCTCGTCCACCACCACCAGCAGCTGCCTTGATAATCAAAGGAAAGCCAATATCNTTGGCAACTTCNATAGCTTCTTCAACAGAGGTAATAATTCCATCAGAACCAGGAAACATTGGNACATTTGCCTTTTTAGCCAAAGCTCGGGCCTCAACCTTATTTCCTAGTTTCCTAATGTGTTCAACATCAGGACCAATGAACTCTATATTATATTNTTTACAAATATCTGCGAACTCATGGTTTTCAGATAAGAATCCATAACCAGGATGAATCCCATCTACATTGGCCACTTCNGCTGCACTCATAATTGCAGGTATGGATAAGTAACTTGATCCACTTGGNCCAGGNCCTATGCATATACTTTCATCAGCAATCTTAGCATGCAGAGAATCTTTATCTGCAGTAGAGTATACTGCTACGGTCTGATATCCCATTTCTTGGCACGCTCTGATAACGCGNACAGCAATTTCACCACGATTAGCTACTAGAACTTTTTTCATNTCAGTCTCCCACATAAGGAACCTGGTTACGCCAAATCCAAATCACTCAACCACAAATAGTGGCTGATCAAANTCGACGGGCGATTCATTGTTAACTAANACCTTAACAATCGTACCGCTAGNATCAGCCTCTATTTCATTCATCAGCTTCATAGCTTCAACAATACAAAGCACCTGCCCTTTCTCNACTTTTTGCCCCACCTTAACAAATGGGTCGGAAGCCGGAGAAGAAGCTTCATAATAAGTACCAACAAAAGGCGATTTGATCATNNATTGATTCGCAGCCAAAGCACTACCTGCCTTNGCTGGTTCGGGAGCGGCAGTNGCCCCAGTTACAGCAGGTGCCGCAGGAGCAACNGCNANTGGTGCAGGCGCCGGTGTCGCTATCAANGCCTGAGGAGCCANANCGGCTTCACCTGTGATGGTTATTTTATTGCCAGCTTCTTTATCATCTAATGATAGCTCATGAACACTATGTTTTTTCATTAGCTTCATCAGACCTTCGATCTTTTTCAAATCCATTATTTTTTCACCTTCTCAACATATTCAGAAGTTCTGGTATCAACCTTCAGAACATCACCTGCATTAATATGAAATGGAACCGTAATATTAAGCCCTGTCTGCATAGTTGCGGGCTTTCCNCCACCTGATGAAGTGTCTCCCTTTATGTTNGGCTGCGTTTCCGCCACCTCCAAGTTGACAAAGTTATCTATTTCNACCGCAACCGCTTTGCTCTGAAAAAATGTAACCTTCACCATACTATTTTCGACAATAAAATTCTTACTATCACCAAGNTCATCGTTTGTTAGGCCAATTTGATCATAGGTTTCCATATCCATAAAAGTATATGTAGATCCATCAGAATACAAATATTGCATTTCTTTATATTGAAGATCCGGCTCATTAACCTTTTCTCCGGACTTATAAGTGACTTCAATCACTTGACCAGTCTGTAAGTTCTTTAGTTTAGTCCTAACAAAAGCCGAACCCTTTCCAGGGCTTACATGCTGAAAGTCCACAATGACAAANGGTTTACCCGTGTGNTCTATTTTAAGGCCTTTACGAAATTGAGTCGTAACAATCATACAAAAATCCTAATGCAACAATTGAGCCNACAACATTTGCCAAACTTACTTCATAAGCCAATTTGATATNATATTGCAGCTATGAAAGCCTTTTATACGAGAGAATTTACCTTCAAGCAAACAGAAACTAGCGACTGGGGGGTGGTTGTTTGAGGAATGCCTNTAAAGATATTTAAGTTTTATATCAACAAGATAGTTTTCATGGAGAGTGTATCCTCCTAAACCTTTTTTTTTCATCGACTTTGCTCTTTTGACCCCATACGGTCAGCAGGTCTTTATGTCTTAAAACACGCAGCATAGGGCCTCTGAAGTCCCTAAAATATACTCCTCTTTCCCGCTGAATCCCCATTCCGGGACCTCTCAAATCTTTGCCTCCTGTTGCATGAACAATGTCAACACGGCGAGGGTCCGAAACCCGCTCAACCATAACGACATGACCACGATACACCAGCAGATCCCCGGGCTTTAATTGCCAAGAGTCAATAACCTTTAAATGAAATTTGGTAAAAAGTTCTGAAGGATGAAGATTAATCATCGTCTCAGTTGTCAGATACCGAGAAGGCAGGCCTGCACGTCGGAATACCGCCGCAGTAAAGTGACTACAATCCATACCGCACTTCAAACACTCAGGACATTTTTTAATTCTTTCCTTGGAAGTGGGCTTTTCCTTAAGTAAGCAAATATTGCATAGACCGCATTCACTTTGACTGCCATCTCTATGACCACCGTAAATGTATGATACGTCACCTCGTTCGAGAATCTTTTGAGCTTCTTGAATGACCTGTTCAACCCGGCTAGGCAATTTTGCTGTTTTCGCACTCTGGATTGGCTCGGCAAAAACTAGCCAATCCCAACTAAGGCAAAATCCAAGAATACTTGCTAAAATAATCAATGGATGCTCCCAAACTCATGTTTGTTTTAAAAAATATAATAGCTCGATGTACATTAATAGAAAACAATTCCGCACAGTTTTAGCAATAGAGCTTGTCTTAGTTTCCTTTATCATGATCCTTTCATGGTCATTTTGGGGATCACTTTGTCAAGAGGGTTGGAATAATTGTGTCAAATTAGATGACGAATACAGACACCTGAAGTTCATTCTTATCTGCATTATCAGACCCTTTTTCTTTTCTCCTATCATGGTAACCGCATTTATTGGCGGTCATTCTTTTGGATCCATTGAGGGTGCGATATTGACATCCTTGGGTGCTGCCATATCGGGTATCATCATCTACTTACCAGCAAAATATTTAGGTCGTTGGGGTGTGCGACCATTCATCAGTGCAAACCTTCCAGCAACATGGCAGCTGCTCAAAACACAAGACTACAAAATAATTTTTATTACTCGCTGGATACCATTTTTTCCATTCGACTTAATGTCCTTCATTTTTGGCTTAGGTAATTTTAACCTGAAACGAGTATTCATCTTTACTTTCCTTGGTGCTCTTCCTGAATCATTTATCTTTGCTAGCCTTAGCTCCGCACCTGATTCCCAGCTTATATCCGAAATCGTTTTAAACTTGGTGATCTTCGGTATTTTATCAAGCTTACCACTTCTGATATTTGAGTTCATTTTCAGGAAACAGGGAAGTAGTCTATGGTCTCAAATTAAGAGAATGTACTATGAAATACTGTTCGAAGTGCAGTCAAAAAATGAAATAGTCAAGAAACGAACATATGATAACAAATCCACTCCCGTCATTTTATTGCAAGGGTTTTTCTCATCTCGTAGGACTCTGGTAATCTTAGAGAAAATCTTAACCCACAAAGGCTATCAAGTAATGTCGTTTAATTTAGGTGGGTCTATGGGTATTTTTTTTACAAAAGGTATCCGTGAAACTGCAATGTTTATAGATCAGAAAATCAGACGACAAATTGATCGCCATAAGTTCGACAAGGTCCACCTAGTCGCTCACAGTAAAGGAGGTCTAGTAGCCTTATATCTTATTCTCAAATTCGGAGGCAGCGAATACGTAGATAAGGTTGTCACACTCGGAACACCGTTTAGAGGGTCCAAGCTTACTTACTGGGGTTTAATGACACCTCTAGGCTTCCTTTGGCGAGACCTTTGGCAAATGAGGCCTAAATCACGACTTATTAAAGAAATTGAAAATGGAGAGCCTGCCAATGTAAGTATTTTTTGCTGCTACTCAGATAATGACGCAGTCGCCAAAGGCTCTGACGGCCTGCTGACATTTAGCAATCCTAATTTTAGAGCAATAGGTGTCCCAATGAACCATGTCCATCATTTTGAATTTCTTTATCGCCGAGATGTAATTGCCAATATTGCCAAACTTTTGAGCATGAACGCCACCGAACAGCCCGATATTATAAATTTAACAGACCTGAACCACCCTCGGCTCAGGGCTTCTCGCCGATCACGAACCTGAAAGCTACCGATGGGAGTTACTTGCTTATCCACAGATATTGAACTAGTCTGGGCAAGTTATAGATATATATCTGGGCCAGTATGCTACTCACAAACAAGCCAAATAGACATGAATACCGCTTTCCAGGCATGATCCGTGTGATCATTGGATTTCAGCCGTGGCACCTTATTGTCACTATGGCAGGCCTCTCTCTATCGGAAGCCGAAGTGACAGGAGAAATACGGTTTGGCAATGATCAAATATATACTATGAACGATATCAAGCAGATGCTACCGCAAGGCAATCAATGTCATATTCAGCTTGAATATCAACATGACACCCTACCTTCCCCTGTAATACCGGTGTCAGTCAAAATTGTTGAGGATTCTCCGAATGGTTGCCGCGCAATTTTTATTATTATGGAAACTAACGATGACTTTAAACTACTGCATACCGAAATCAAAAATGCTGATCATCACTGACTTGTGAAAATTTTCGTTTTATTACTATAATTTGCCCCATAAAACCTCAGATTAATTCAGGAATTCATTTGCTGGAAAAGCAGAAAACTGGTATCTGAACACAGGTAAACATGGGGTAAATCATATTAGTTTCTTTTTAGTGGAGCGGCGACCACAATTGAAAATACAAAGCTTGGCACGCAGTAATTTTCTTCGCCCACTAAAATCAAATAAAAGCTCTACTAGGAGTAGACTTCCAAAGAAACCGGAAGCAACAGTTGAAAATCTGTTCCGTATTTTCACTATTCCAGAAGATCCGAATTCAACCTTAGGAAAAATTGACAAACAGATTTCAGAAAACCTTATGGGCTTCCTGAAAGAACATATTGTAACTTCTGATATTCAGCCTTCTGATCTAGAAAAAAATTTCATGACCACGGATTTCCCTGACGATCCTATTTATGTTTCTGATCAGGCTGAGTTTCTGAGAGATAAAGTCGTAGCCCAATCGGTACATACAGCTTCACCTACATTTATTGGCCATATGACTTCAGCATTACCTTACTTCATGCTACCACTCGCTAAAATTATGATCGCTCTAAATCAAAATCTCGTTAAAATTGAGACATCAAAAGCTTTCACTCCTCTAGAACGTCAAGTAATAGGGATACTACATCGCCTAGTTTATACAAAAAGTGAAAGCTTCTATAAAAAACATGTTCAAGACCCTTCCAAAGCTTTAGGATCTTTTTGCTCAGATGGCACCATTGCTAACATTACCGCATTATGGGTAGCATTAAATCGACTATTGCCTCAAACCAAGGATCTCCCTGGTTTAGCAAATGATGGTATGTATGCAGCTATGGATGCTCGCAATCTGAAAAGGGTAGCTGTTCTGGTATCGAAAAGAGGACATTATTCTCTCAAGAAGGCTGCAAATATACTGGGTATCGGCCGTGATAACTTAATATCAATCCCACTAGACAGTCATAATAAAATATCTATACCAAAGCTAAAAATAAAAATAGCAGAACTAAAAAATGAGGGTGTAGGCATTGTAGCTATAGTAGGAATAGCTGGGACAACGGAAACAGGAAATGTCGATCCCCTTGAAGAATTAGCAGACATATGTGAAGAAAATAAAATCCATTTTCATGCCGATGCTGCATGGGGTGGCCCTACCCTATGTTCACCGAAATATGGATATAAACTCAAAGGAATAGAAAGAGCTGATTCTGTAACTTTTGATGCTCATAAACAACTATATGTTCCTGTAGGGGCAGGCATTGCATTATTTAAAAATCCAGATCACTTACAATTAGTACAGCATTATGCTGAGTATATCATTCGTAAAGGATCAAGAGACCTCGGACGAATGACTCTTGAAGGATCCCGACCTGGCATGGCAATGCTAATCCATTCCGGTTTACGTATCATTGGCCAAAAGGGCTATGCAATGTTGATAGACATGGGCATCGAAAAAGCAGCTGCTTTTGCCGACCTTATTCGTAAACAAAAAGACTTTGAACTCATCTCAGAGCCCGAATTAAACCTACTTACTTATCGCTATGTACCACTTGATATTGCCGAGAGACTTAAAAACGGCAGTATTGCTGAAAAGCAGAAATTAAACGATCACGTCAATCGTCTAACCATTTCCATACAGAAAGAACAGCGTGAAGAAGGCAAATCATTCGTTTCACGAACAATGCTAGAACCTGAACTTTATAACAATTTTCCGATCAATGTCTTTAGGGTGGTGCTAGCCAACCCTTTAACCACCATGGAAATTCTAGAACAAATACTTCAAGATCAAAGACGATTAGCAAAAAAGATTCTTATGGCTGATAACAGCCTCATGAATTCTTAGGTCTTTTTCGCAGGGTTCTTTGGAATAAGACAAGAAGTGATAAAAGCTAATGCTTCAAAATCTGATCCAAAAAAACTTGTGTTCTTTCTGACTTCGGCTTATCAAAAAAGATCTGAGTTGGCGAATCCTCTACAATTTTACCATCTTCCATAAAAATGACTCTATCCGCAACAGTCTTAGCAAAACCCATTTCATGAGTCACACAAATCATCGTCATCCCAGCATCGGCTAGCTCAACCATAACGTCCAACACCTCCTTAATCATTTCAGGATCTAACGCCGAAGTAGGTTCATCAAAAAGCATAATGTCAGGCTTCATGCAAAGAGAACGTGCAATAGCAACCCTTTGTTGCTGCCCTCCGGATAGCTGAGAGGGATACTTATCAGCCTGTTCTGGTATCTTTACTCTTTTCAAATATTCCATCGCTTCTGATTGAGCCAAACTTTTACTAATTTTTTTAACCCAAACTGGAGCCAATGTTAAATTTTCCATAACGCTCAGATGAGGGAAAAGATTAAACTGCTGAAAAACCATGCCCACGTTTTTTCTAACGGCTTCAACAACCTTTGGGTCTTCTTTTAATAAATGTCCACAAACGGTAATTTCCCCGTTTTGATAATTTTCTAGGGCATTAATACATCTAATTAAAGTTGACTTACCCGATCCAGATGGCCCACAGATCACTATTTTTTCGCCTTTCTGGACTTTTAGATCAACTGTCTTTAACACCTGAAAGTCATCAAACCACTTGGAAACTTTATTAATTTCTATGATAGATTCCATGCCTTGCCCCCACTAGACTGTTTATCCATATTGATTTTCTTCTCAATTTTTTGGCTAAATTTTGACATCCAATAACAAAAAACCCAGAACAGAAGACCTGCAAATAAATAGCCTTCGACTGAATATCCAGCCCACTCTCTATTAGTAAAGGCAGCCTTGACCATACCTAATAAATCAAACATACCAATAACCACGACTAAAGAGGTATCCTTAAAAAGGCCGATAAAAGTATTTACTATCCCAGGAATCACGATCCGGATAGCCTGAGGCAACACCACAAAACTCATTGATTGCCAATATCCCATTCCTAAAGCTTGAGCAGCTTCAATCTGGGTTTTAGGTACGGCCTGCAAACCACCTCTCACCACTTCTGCCATATATGCTGAAGCGAACAATGTTACCCCAATTAGACAACGCATCAATTTATCAAAGTGAGTGCCTTCTTCAAAAAACAAAGGCAACATGACTGAAGCCATAAATAGAACGGTAATTAGTGGAACCCCTCGCCATAACTCAATAAAAACTATAGAAAATTTGCGGACCAAAATTAATTCAGACTGTCTGCCCAAAGCCAGAATAATACCCAGAGGCAAAGAACAGGCAATGCCGACTCCGGCAATAATCATAGTCAAAAGTAATCCACCCCACTGAGGAGTATCTACAATTTCCAAATAGCCAAAGCCATCGTAAAGGATTTGATAAACTATAATAGGCCCCAGCAACACACCTGTAAAAGCCAACTTTCTCTTGCCCTTCCATTCAGGAAAAATTAGAGCAGCTAGCCACAGACCAGATATAACAAAAACTAAGTTAGGTCGCCAATACAGATGATCGGGATATAGACCATAAATAAATTGGTTGAACCTCATTTTAACAAAAACCCAGCATGCCCCACCGCTGGTGCAATCGTCTCTAGTAGTACCTGCAAAGTCAGCATCAAAAACTGCCCATTTTAAAAAAGGAGGCAACGCCCAACAAATGAAAGCCAGACAAATCAATGTCAAAAAGACATCAAAAGATGTAGCAAATAAGTTTTTCCTTATCCAGCGATTCATCAGTTTCAGAGGTTTCCTTTTATTTTCTCTCATATGAAATCACCCCCCTCCATGACCCATAATCCAACTATTGTATTTATTCATAACCGATGCAATCAAAAGGCTGATCACTAAATAGACTCCCATCGTCATCGCTACAATTTCTACAGCCATTCCCGTCTGAGTTAAAACAGTACCAGCAAAAATTAAAACAATTTCAGGATAAGCTATGGCGGATCCCAAAGAACTATTCTT
>PBRN01000059.1 GCA_002725955.1 Pseudobdellovibrionaceae bacterium | reverse complement strand
TAGATCTTTTGAATCTTTATCTGTCATTGCAGGTAGAGATAGCTTTGAGTCAGGAAAATTGACTCCCTTTCGGTTTTTTAAAGTACCGCCTTCTTTCACAATGACCTTGACGGAGTCTGTTAGTACGTCTTGGACTTCTAGTATTAGAAGGCCGTCATCCATCATCACTCTCTGTCCAACTGACACATCATGCACCAGGCCACGATAGTCGATTGGGATGATTCCTGTTTCAGTTTGTTCGACTCCAAAAACAAGCTCGTAACATTCTCCAGATTTGATTTGCATTTTGTCATTAATCAGCTTGCCCACCCGGATTTTTGGGCCTTGAAGATCCTGTAGTATAGCGACAGGTTTATTCATTTCACTGCTGATACGGCGCACCATTTCGATATTCTTGAGGTGGGTGCTATGGTCTCCATGAGAGAAGTTAAGTCGAGCTATGTTTAAACCGGCTTTAACCAGTTCCCTAAAGGTTTTTTCATCGCTGGAAGCAGGCCCAAGGGTGCCAATAATTTTGCAATTTCGTACTTTTTTTGAGCCGGAATCAAGAAATGTTGTGCCCTTGAGGGATGCGATTTTATTAATATCTATATTAGGGTTTGACATTGGATTTCCTTAATTCCAGGGACAAGTGATAGGTCGAACTGTTGTCACGACGAGATTTCCATAAAACTAGTCATCGGACAATCAGAAAAAGGAATTTACCTTATTCTTGGCACTTCGCATACACATGTTCGACAATTGTATATCCAGATCATGGCCGCCATAAGCATGTGGACTCATTGGCTCGGGGCCTAACCATCAAAATAGTTTAAACAAATTTTTGAATTTTATCTGATTTTCCAAGGCTTTTTTAATTAAAAAATGATCCTGATGACTGTCATAGCAGTAGATGTGCTGTATGACGTGGTGTTGGTCGTGATTAATTTTGCTTCAGATCTTAAGAACTGGTCTCTTAGTACCGATGAAAGTTACTGAAAATATTTTCCTTTTTAACTCATAGTGAAATTTCAAATTAAGCCATTTTAGCGGTTTAATTCTTGAGCTTTGGAGCGTCAGTGGCTAAGCGCCGAAAAATAGTTGGAACCAAGATCTCTGATCGTTATCGCATCACCGGTGAGATTGGTGTTGGTGGGATGGGTCAAGTGTTCCGTGCGATGCCTTTTGCAGACCCATCAGAAGATGTTGCTATTAAGGTGATCCTGAAGCGAGAAGGCCTAGGTCCAGAAGATCTTTTAAGGTTTCAAAAAGAAGCTGCTTTAATGAGTCGGCTTTACCATCCTAATATAGTTTCTTTTCATGAACTTGGAATCTTACCAGCAGATGATCGATCAGTACTAGGTGGTGGTTATTATATTGTGATGGATATTGCCTCTGGCAAAAATCTGAAAGAAAGCCTGTCAGGAGATAAGCGCAAAGATATCGCTTTCCTGTTGGAAATAGGCCTGCAGATTTCCTCAGCACTTGATTATACTCATGGTAAAAATATAATTCATCGTGATATTAAGCCTCAAAATATTGTGGTGGGAAGTCGATGGCAGGAGCAGGGTGTTTTAGCTAAAGTTCTAGACTTTGGTGTTGCACGTATTGCAGAGGTTGCTCAGTATAGTGCTACAGATGAAGATAAAGATGATGTTATGGAGGATGCTGCAGGGACACCACTATACATGGCTCCAGAGCAAACCCCTTTGATGACGGCCCCTATAGATCATCGAGTGGATCTTTATTCGCTCGGTTGTGTTTTATATGAAGTGCTTGCGGGGAGGCCACCTTTTCAGGGAAATAGTCGTAACAAGTTAATGAGGCAGCATGTTGCTGAGGAGCCAGAACCTTTGCGTTCTATCAGACCAAACGTTCCCGAAATGATCGAACTGATTATCAATAAATTGCTTGCGAAGCATCCTTCTAGTCGTTATCAGACTGCTTTTGGACTTCACGCAGACTTAAAGAGAGTGAAAAGAATGATCGAAGAGAATGATCACTCGATTTTTCCTTTAGGCTTGAACGATGGATTGCAGGCAGTATCAGCGCAGTTAAATATGGTCGGCCGGGATAGGGATCTCGAAAAGCTGATTGATAATTTTAACAAGGTGGCAGAAGAAAGTGGCAGGAGCAGGTTAACAGTTATTAAAGGTGAATCTGGGATAGGTAAATCCCGTTTATTGTCAGATTTTAGGTCTTATTTGGTTAAAAGAAAAGTGAGGTATATTAGTACACGATTTTCTCGTCATGAATCTTCTCTACCATATAATGCTTTNGCAAATGGTTTTAACGAATATTTAATGAGAGTTATGAACACTCAGGAGCANGANACTGAAGANATAAAACGGAGGGTTAAAACTCTTCTTGGTCCTATGGCNACGAAAGTAGCTAATGTTGTGCCTGGTTTGAACCCATATTTGCCTGAAAATATCCAAGATCAAAGTCCNGATGATCTAGACGAAGAAGACAATGCCCACGACCAGTCTTTTATTAAGGCTTTNTCTGATTTCACNCGNTGTTTAGCTACAGATAATAANCCAGTAGTTTTTATTTTTGATGATATGCACTGGGCTGATGANGGNAGTATAGATTTAATTAATGATTTCTTTAGTCACAACAATTCACTCAAATTTCATNTNTTAATAAGCTANAGTCCTTTNCACTCAGTGAAAGAAAATACTAGNTTTCANAATTTTTTACGNAAGTTTAGCAAACTCAAGAGACGGTTTGAAGAAGTGGATTTAAAAAACCTTGATTATCAGGCNATTTCAANGTTGGCTGGTGATACTTTAAACTCNGCAAACTCAATTAACGAAGATCTAACNAACTATTTGTACGAACAATCGGGTGGGAANCCAATGTATGCAGTTGAGCTGATTAGNGCTTTAATTGCNGATGANNTGATTAGNTATGACCAAGTCTCAAAATTATGGAAGTATGATCTGNATGAGATACTAAANAGACCTCCAATTTTGGAATCTATTGACCTTACTCTAATTAGAATTAAGACAATACCCATGAGTCAGAGAGATTTTCTGGAGATTGCGGCAACAGTNGGTATGAANTTNGCNTTNGAAGAACTCCTGATTAAAGGNCGAGATATTGGTTTTTATCAATTGGAAGCTAAAGAAGCGATGGATAACGCNGTCCGNAGTGGNCTAATAGTNAAAACNTCTGGNTCTAATGAATCTGAACTTGGNCAGANTTATTCTTTTTCTCATAAAAGAGCNCGAGAANTAATACTNGACACGATCCCACCAACTAAAAAAAGGGAGCTGCATTTACAGGTAGCTTTGAGAATAGAANCGATGTTCAAAACTCCNGGAACTAAAGCNTTNTTCACCCTTGCTCATCATATAAATCAGTATCTTGATGGTAAAGTTGAAGTTGATGAAGAACTGGCGATTAAATCATTNAATTATAATCGTGAAGCTGGTTTAGGNGCTGANAAATCNGGCTCATATGCCGCTGCTGAAAGCTATTTTGAACGTGCTTTTANCATGTTGAAATCACTNCCCCGTAATGCAGAAGTAAATNTAGATTTACGAATGATGGTCTTAGAAAAGTTAGCAGATATGGCTTCTNTGCAGCTAGATAATAAAGCNGCAATTGATAAATANCGTACAATGTTTAAGATGGGTCTGGAACAACCTAGATATCAAGTCGTTACTTATAAAATGAATAGTCTACTTCTATTTTTGGGTCAATTAAGTGCTGCGCGAAAAGAACTTTTCAAAGCATTGGATTTTGTCGAATTAAAAAGAAGCGATCGTTTGTTAGATGTAGTTAGCATGTATNTNCTGTTGGCAGCAGATTGTTTTTTACCCGTAAAAAAGACTCCAGCCTACAGGTTGCTACATAGGTTAAAATCTGNGAGATCCGATTGGTCTATAGGCAATGAAGTCGATGATATTATTCATTTAGGTCAAGATATTCTAATTAGAGAAAATATGTATGAGGGGCTTAAATTTCATCATCTAGGGTATTTGAAATCATGTCAAAACGAGNNTCNGATTGAAAATCAGATTCGCAGTTTAGGTGACAGGGCTATTCTATTAGGTTTTTTGAATTTTAGGTCACGGGCTTTTAAGGTTCTAGAGCCAATTTTGGGCTTGCTTAGTTCTGAAGATGATTCCGATCTATATTCCTATTTAGTATTACAGCGAGCGTTGGTTATTGATTATGCTCGAGGACGTTATGAAGAAACTTGGGAAGGTGTGTCTATAGCTCTAAATGGTTTTTCTTTTAGAGATCGATCATCCATGGCATTGGGTAAGGTCTATCAATTGTATCATCATCTCATGGCTGCACATGTCAGCGAAGCTAATAACATGGGTAAACGAGNGCCTCAAGTGATACCGACTCGTAACTGGCTAAGTCCTAAAGCCTTCGCCTTCTATCTTTTTAACTTATTACTGCAGGGTTCTCGAGATTCTATTGTGGCTATAGGAGAGTCATGGCTAAATCGTCGACGAGAGGTGGGTGGACGACCTCAAGATATTTTTTCGAGAATTATTCAAGCTATTTTGACCTTTTCCAAAGGACAAGGTGGTCGANCTCATAACTTTTATGGTATGGCCGCTGAACAGTATTTGAAAGGTGCAAAAGCTGGNTTCTTATATCCCTTTGAAAATGATTTTGTTGCCTTCTTTCTGTTAANATTTCCGTTCATATATGAACGAGANAATAGNAGAGATTTAATCNTTCGAGAAGATCAAATATATGTTTTGAAGAAAATTATGAAAAGAAAATCTTCTGGNAGAAAAGTAAGTGAAAATATTAGAAAACTCTTAGANGCTAGATATCANCAATTGATNTNTGGTAAGAAAATACCAGATACATATGATGNTGCACTTCGTTATTTGAAGAGTGATAATGAGCATCGGTTACTTCAGTGGTTCGGGTTTTTGTGGTTTGGACACTTTATGCTGGGGAAAGGTGTTACAAANAGAAAGGATTATATTTTAAAGGTTAGNGCGGAAGCAAGCGAGTCAGGTTACCACTATATGGTTGACATGGCAGAAAATATTTTGAGTGAATATAGCGTCGACTTTGAACCNATTTTTTCACATAAAAAGAAAATGATGCGACGGGAAAAAGGGCACAAAATAAGTGAAGTTGTTCTAAGCTATTTGAAGTACACAGTTGAAGAAAATGTAGAAGAGAAACCGATGGAGGATTTCTTCTCTGATACAGTAGANTTTTTGAGAAGNTTTTATGATTTTCAGAGATGTAATATTATCCTGCTGGGTGATAATGATGGTGATATAGCAGTTAATTTTTTGGAAAAAAATAAACCTTGGGATGANAAGGTTGTTCAATATTTAAAACCCTACTTGAGTCTCAGGTCGACGCTTTTTCTTCCTGTTACAGATGCGCCTTGGAANCATAGTTCTGATATGAACAATGAGGTGTCGGCTTCAACTAGTGTGGGTATTTCTGATGCTATTCGTGATACTAATCCAGATCTGCATACAACTCAGATNATTCCTAATGATACGATAGAATCTGGNCCNNCTANANNNCTNAAATCTTCNAGGAAATCTNANACNTANCCTTCGAATAGTCATNANNCNAGNCAAAGTGANANAANNACTTCCCGGCGGATTATGAATGCCATGGTTCCTGTTAGGTCGGGNGATATNAATGTTGGNCTGCTTTANTTGGAAGATGTCGAGATCAAAAGAAAGGATACTGTTNCTTACAGTCGCGAACTAAATCAATTNGGTGCACAGGTAGCTCTTAATCTGTCNAGGAAGACNGTTTANCAGGGGCCTGAGGGGAGTTACGATTTTATTCCTTTTAATCAGGCTAGTTATTATTTAGAGGATGTGAGTAGTTGGTTAANTATNTGGAAGCATGGTCAACTGCGGGAAAGAAGAGAATCTAGTTGGTANCTNGGTTTTAATTTAGGTGATGATCACTATTTANTGGTCTANTGTCGTTTAAANGGTGCGGAAGCNATTCGGCATGACTTATCTGCNCAGATTTGGTTTTATCTTCAAATGATTCGTGGTTTGGCCCTGGTNGGTGGTAAAAATACTCTTACAATTTCAGAGCTTCGAGCGGAACTTTCTCGNTTTATTGTTGGGGAGGAGAAATTCCAATCTCTCGAAGGTATTTCTTTGAGTTTTACTATTTTCGANCGTGTGCAAAAATGTGTCACNTCTGGTCATTATGGACCCTCTCGGCCNTACGTTTTGAAAACGGCNAATCATGTGATTCCTCANAANGATCCNGTACTGTACNTAAACAATGGCNGAACTTTGAGATATTGGACCATTTCAGCGAGCATGTCGATGTTGGAAGTTTATCTGCTACCACANAATTCCTCNGGGCTNGAATTGATTCAGGAGGTTCGGGATGAGGTTGGGCTCTCGTATTCCCAGGAAATGTCTCCAGCNGAAGTAGAAGAGATGCTAATTAATGAGCTGCATGCCGAAAANGTTCCCAGATACTACGTNGGNGTCATTATGGCGGAAGAGAAAGNTGANCCNCTGCTNTTGGCTGAGTGATAAACCTTTGCAAGGTTGAANTATCAGCGTATTATAACATGATGGGTCAATATTGGGTTTCTGGTCTTAAGGAGGAAAAAGCAAAATGACTATGCCAGGCCTTCCTGAAATGATGATTATTCTTGCGGTNGTTGTCTTGTTGTTTGGGGCAAAGAAACTACCGCAACTTGGTGGNGCTATCGGTGANAGTATTAAGAACTTCAAAAAAGGTGTGAAAGATAACGAGCAAAAAGCNCTCAATGAAGATGATAAGAAAAACGACGANTCTAACTAGACTGCCAGAGAATTGGCAATAATAATGGATCTTAATCAACTATTAAATAAACGCCTGCTAATGTTAACTGGCAAAGGGGGGATAGGTAAGTCAGTTACTGCCGCCTCTCTGGGNCTATTATCTGCGAGTCNTGGCAAAAAGGTCTGTATTGTNGAGTCNGCTCCAAGAAGNCAGGTAGCNCCCCTGNTGGNCTTTGGTTCGGTTGGTCATCAGATTCAAGCAGTCAANCCNAATCTTTCGATAGTCAANTTGGAAGCACAGCTTAACTTTAGAGACTTTGTAGTCCAGCATTTGGGNTTTGCACGTTTATTTGAGAANGTTTTTACTAGGAAAATAGTACAAAGTTTTATTCGNATGATCCCGGGTATCAGTGAGCTGACTCTGCTGGGTCGATTATTCCANCTTTGTGAGTTGGATAAANTAAATNACCTCTCTAGGTTTGATCTTGTCATTTTNGATGGTTTTGCTAGCGGNCACTTTGAATCNTTNATGGATAGNCCTGATGCTATTCTTAATTCAGGTTTGACNGGACCAGTGGTNGACGAAACTAGAAGGGTGAGAGANTTTCTGAANNATNAAGAAAAGTGNGGAGTCGTTATGATTACCAATTCGGAAGAGTTGGTCATGTCAGANGCTCTTGAGTTTATTCCNAAGCGGCAGGCAGGCTTAGGAGGGCTTGACTTNGTCATTATTAATAAAGTNTTGCCTAACCTGAAAGAGGATATGCTTGAAGCGACTGCTNCNAATTATCCAAACCTNATGGCATTAGTNAATTGGGTAGGGGGNCGATCTATAGANCAAGAGTCNCAGCGNAGTAATTTTTACCAGAAGTTGGTCANTNTAGGNGAAATCGACTGTATNGAGNTAAGAGATATAGGATTTATTGAAACTCTNCAGCTTGATGATGTCAGATCGTGGTTTGGCATNTAGTTGGAAAGGTGTATTGAGTGTTATGNAATCANATTCTCCNCTCTGCGAATTAATCGATAACCATAAGATCATTATTATGATTGGAGCTGGTGGGGTTGGNAAGACAACNTCTGCTATGGCATTTGCTGTTCTNGCNGCGCANCAAGGTCGTAAAGTTGGATTGTTGAGTATTGACCCTGCNAAACGTTTGGCTAAGGCTATAGGCTTGGANCTGGGNGCTGAGCTTCATCAGTTAGATTTCNCNGATTTAGAAGTNGCTGGGAGTGTAAAGGCGGCGATGCTTGATCAAAAGTCNGTCTTTGATCAAATGGTAAGAAGGTTTGCNAGATCAGAAAAAAGCCAGAACAGGATATTTTCTAATCGNTTGTACCAAGAGGTGTCTAAAAACCTTGGNGGNCCTCTTGAATATATGGCGCTGGCTAAATTACAGCAGATGGCTGATAGTCAAGAATATGACCTGATTATCCTAGACACTCCNCCGGATACTCATGCTTTAGATTTCTTGACCCGGCCAAATATATTNGCTGGNTTTATGGAACAGAAAGTTATTACNTGGCTAATTAAGCCTTTTATNTTAGCTCAAAAGTTAAAAATCGGAAAAATATTTTCNTTTGGTGAAAAGATAATGGGNGGTATTGCTGCTGTTACTGGTGTAGCNATGTTGCAAAGTTTAGCTGAATTTATNGTATTAATGGANGANGTAATTAAAGGNTTTCATCNATCTGGACAGAGAGTTAGTCAGNTGCTNAAGGATAGTGAAACTGCTTTCGTAGTTGTNTCAAACCCGGCGATGGGTTCGATCCTTTCTAGTGAAAAGCTNGTAGAAGTCTTGGGNAATGAGGGTTTTCCCCTAAAAATGATCCTTATCAANCGCTTTTTAAGGGAAGAAATAGTNTCTAGTTTAGAAGCTTTGAANTCGGGTGATTTTGAGATCGAAGAAACATTGAAAAATCAATTTAGTCTGATAGCAAGAAAACATCAGGCTNCNAGANCTCTAGTGGATCGGCTNATAAGNTCGGCTAGGGATGCATACGACCGNCTGCCAGTTGTTGTNGTTGAAGAGCAGGATAAGATGGTGCACTCTTTAGNNGCNCTTTGGCATTTTTCCAGAATTCTAGAATATGCTAAGCAATATAAAGACTAACCANNTANTGTAGNATCNGTTTTGTCGGTGGCAGCTAATAGAGGGGCATGATAACATAACCTNAATTANNAACTGTGGAGCTGAAGTGAATGGATTCTTTGGTTCGNTCAAGNGCAGAGAGTNTAACGATAAACATTGGNGGCCGTGTTATAGGTCTCTGGTCAGATATTTCATCCTTTTTAANNTTTACTCGTTATACCATAANTCAGATGNTTAACCCNCCTTTTCGTCGNCGTCTTCTTTTTCAGCAAATGGAATTTATTGGTAACGACTCATTAGTGATTATAATGATCTCGGGNTTTTTTATAGGTGCTGTTTTTGGCCTTCAGATTGGTATGATTTTTCGTATTTTTGGAGCTGAAGGTATGTTGGGNGCCGCAACTATCAAAGCGATGACNCGTGAATTGAGTCCCNTAATGGGGGGATTTCTTTTGGCCGGTAGAACAGGTGCGGCTATGACTGCTGAAATTTCNACGATGAAAGTNAATGAGCAGGTTGATGCGATGGAATCAATGGCAGTTGATCCNGTCAGNTATNTGGTCGTNCCNNGATTTATTGCTGGTACNATCATGCTTCCTATTTTGGTAGGTATTTTTACTTTTATGGGTAGTNTTGGTGTCTTAGTGGTAGGNATTATTTTTTTCGANGTCGATCAAGGTGTTTTTTTCGATAAAATGATTAGTGTGGTNGAGGTGAGAGATATCTTTGATGGTATGGTTAAGGCTGTAATTTTTGGTGGCGTTATAGTTTTGTCTGCTTGTAAAGCTGGTTTATCTGCTTCTGGAGGGGCTAAAGGAGTTGGGCAGGCNACGACAANAAGTGTTGTCAACATNCTNCTGATCATTTTGGCGATTGATTTCTTTGTAACTTATATTCAAGTGAATGTGTAATGATCGANTTCNAACAAGTAACTAAANTTTTTGGCGACTTTAAAGTTCTAGACGAACTTNATTTACAGATCCCGAAAGGAAAAATNACTGTTATCCTTGGTAAATCGGGTGAAGGAAAATCAGTTACGATAAAGCATATTATGGGCNTACTTCAGCCTACTAGNGGGAAAGTCTTNGTNGAAGGTAAGGATNTAGGTNTGNTTGATCATGATAGTATNCGGAGTTATCGTAAAAAGTTTGGTATGCTTTTTCAGCATGCAGCTCTNTTCGATAGCCTGAGNGTTGGTGAAAACGTAATTTTTCCGTTAAATGAACATTCTNCAATGTCACTTCCNCAAATGCTTCACAGNGCAGAGGAAGTTTTNAATCAGGTNGGTTTGCCGGATATCCAGCATAAATATCCTGCCGAGTTATCTACAGGTGAGAAAAAGAGGGTGGGATTGGCTCGTGCTCTAGTNCATAAGCCAAGTGTTATTCTATATGATGAACCAACTACAGGGATGGATCCTATTGTTTCAGANATGATTGATCAACTTATTGTTAAAATAAATAAAGACGAACCCGAATTGACCTCAATTGTTATTTCTCATGATCTGAAAGCNGCNTTAGATACAGGNGAAAATGTAATTATGTTATATAAAGGAAAGGTTCAGCTTGCAGGATCATCACAAGAATTTCGGGAATCNNAGGACCCAATCATTAGGCAATTTTTTGCTGGGAAAGTAGAGGGCCCCATGGAGTTTTTGTAACTCTTTATTTTTTATTATAAAATTATAGGTGGATTTATTTGTAGATGAGGTAGATAACTTTTTTGATATAGATTTCAAGGAATTGTGTATCATGTCGATGAGTCANTTAGCGTGAAGNAGAAGTCNTAAGGAGAATGATCTAAGTGGATGCTAGGGGAACAGAATTTAAAGTAGGTCTATTTACGATTGCAGGAATAGCAGTTACTTTTTTTTCTATNGTTGTTTTGAGCCCCGATTTATTAGANACCGATGAGAAGAAATCATATTATACAATTTTGAAAGATGCGGCTGGGATTTTACCTAAAACCCACGTTAAAACTAATGGTGTNAATATAGGTAAGGTTATTTCTGTAGAACTAACTGACAGTGCAACTAAGGTTACGATTGAAATTAAAGGAGACGTCAAAGTNCCNAANGGTTCTACGATAGAGGTTAGAACTGTGGGTTTCTTGGGCGATAAATTTATTGANATTCAGAGNGTGGAAGATAGNGGGCAGGGACAGATTAGTCCAGATGAAATTATACCCCGTTCTATGGATAGTTCTGATCTCAATGAAGTTTTGGGGCTGATTGGTGATATTGCTAAAGATGTTAAGAAAGTCACTAATAANCTTGCGAATGTTTTGGGTGATAAACAGGGTGAAGCTGCAATCGANGATATAGTTGGTAATATTAGGGATATGACNGCATCGGCGAANAGGATTCTTGAAGATAATGAGCAGGATGTACGNCTTGTTGTTGATAATGTTAGAGAGTTTAGCACCAATCTNAATGAACTCATTGATGAGGATAATAAGGATAGATTAAATAGGATTATAGCCGCTTTTGATGAATCNATGTTGGAGGTAAAAGGAGCTACNAAAAATATAAANCTGATTACTTCTAAGATAGAAACTGGAGAAGGTACTTTGGGGCGNCTTGTTAATGATGATAAGACCATGGATGAGATCGAAGGTACTTTGTCAGATTTACGAAAAGTTTTNGCACCNGTATCTGAACTTCAAGTAAATGTGAATTACAGGGGTGAGGTTAGAGGAGATGAGACTTTTCAAAACTACTTTAATTTGAACTTCCACACTCGNCCCGGTAATTATTATGTTGTAGGTTTCACAGATCTTGCCAAGAAGAATAGAACTACGATTACTGGTCCTAATGAGACAGTTTCTNCGGGGACCAAAGTTGTGGAAACCATAGAAGAACAAAATGCATTGCGCTTTAATTTGCAATTTGGTCGCAGATGGAATTGGTTGGGCCTAAGGTTTGGTTTATTTGAATCAACTGGTGGTGTTGGTGCAGATTTCTATTTAGGTGAGAGATTTAGGTTAACAACTGAAGTTTATGAATTTGCAGACAAAGATAGCCCGGTCAGAGATTTTGCTAGGATCAAGGCTTATGCAAGCGCTTTGTTTTTTAATCATGTATATCTTTTTGCTGGTATTGATGATGTGACCCGCAAGAAAAATCCTGATAATCTCACAGAAGACGCCGGCAGTACCTTTATGGTCGGTGCTGGACTATCTTTTAACGATGCTGATCTGAAGGCTCTGTTTGGGGTAGCATCGCTTGCTGCACCTTGATGACGCTGTTTTCTGCTATAACCCTTCATATCCTTATAAATCAACTGAACTCACAATTGAGAATTTAGATAAGATTTATATTATTGCACTAGTCTTAAACAATTAGTCTATTTAGTGCGGCAAAACTGCAATTCGCCACTACGCCTATATTGAATTCAAACATTTCTATAAATTAACTACGATAAAATAAATATTATATATGTATTTTTAAAACATATATAACATAACAACAATATATAAAATATTTATATTTGACTTTATATTTGTATTAAAATATTGTTACACATCAATATATTGCTATTGCTTTATATTGAATTCTCTTATTGTTTTATCGTTGTTATTTGGAGTGGATGATGATTTCGACGCAAAAAGCTTTTGTATGGCAAATAAGATTGCCAAGACTGGGGATTCTTTCTCTATATGGCTTACTTCTTATCTATTTATTTGGCGCTTCGCAGAAGTCATTTGCTGGACAGCTTTCTGATTCCTTAGATGAATTCGTTCAAAAACTGGATAATAAAACCCAGTCCAAATTTATAAGTGACGGCCAGACAGTAGTATTTGAGGATTTAGGCCTTGCGATGACTCCGCCTGAGGGTTGGGAAGTTCAGGCTAGGAGTTGGGGAATGACACTCATTCTCCAGGAGCCTGAAGATAAAAAAGCTCACCTTAAGTACGACAAACCACATTATAGACGCAATATTACAGTTTCGGTGCAGCATCAGGCATCTCCTATTGACGATTATGCTGCGAAGCAATTTAAAGCAGAAATTATCGAAAAGTTAAAGAAATCAGGTGCTCTAGAAGTTCAGGTAGAAGACAAGCCACGTTTTGTCGATTTTAAGGCCAAAAATGATGGATTGGTCTATTATGCATGGTTTAAATATAATGGTTTCGAAATGGCGCAGTCTTGGTTGATGGTTTCTGGAGAAAGCTATCGGATTCAGATGACCTATAGCGACCTGAACGAACGTTTTGAAAGCGATAAGGAGGCTTTTGACTTAGCTTGGCAAGTCATGTCCTCAGTTCAATTACAAGGACAAGGACCGAAAAGGTATAGTGATATTTTGATAGGTTCAGCGATTTTTATCGTGTTGTTGATATTATTTTTACTGATAAGAAGTATACGTCGAAAGCAGCAAATATCGTTATGGGAATCGACCTTAAACACTGATACTGATTCTGATAGTGATTCTTGGTTTGAAGAAATAGAGCATGATATATCTGAAACTGAAAATGAAGACGATTGGTTTCTAGAAGACCCTGAATTTGTTGATCCCGGGCGTGCACACAGATAATTTTCTGATCTAAAATTGAGAATCTTTATAAAGAAAGATGTGTTTTTCATGGATAGAGCTAGTAAATTCGGACTCTTTTTTCTATTATTTCGATGAGCTGGGCTTATTATTGATAATGATTTTCAATTTTTCTTAATGAAGGTAACTATATGGCATCGAATGAATCATTAGAATGGTTTTGGAATAAACTAAATGATCATTTAGAATCTAAAGGTCTGAAGCAGACTAAGCAGCGTAAGGCTATTGTTGAGTATTTTCTCGAAATGGAAAACCATCTTAGTGCTGAAGAGTTATACGATCATATACGTAAAAGTGGTGATCATATCGGATTAGCGACCATATATCGAACTTTGACCCTGCTGAAAGAAGCCGGTTTGGTTGAACAGAATCAGTTTATTGAGAATAAAACAGTATATGAAACTAGGCATCCTGATTCTCATCATGATCATCTGATTTGTATGAAATGTGGAAAAATTATAGAATTTGAGGATAATGAAATCGAAGACTTACAGAAGAAAGTTGCTATAAACCATAATTTTAAATTGGTAAGCCACTCTTTAGATCTGTTTGGTTTCTGTGAAGCTTGTTCCTAGTTAAAAAATCGATATTTAGTCGTTCTTAGGCCAAATATTGTCTAGTTGTAACGGGTTAGAATCCGATAAGCAGCATCCAGATCGTTGCTGCTATGCACCCTGCTGCAAAACTAATCGATAAGATTAACCGTTTAAAAGATAGAGATATTCGCTTGGTATCTGTTGAGCCTGAAAGGATGGGCTTTTCTATGAGAATCTCGCTCATAGTGTCAATTTCTTGCGACTGAATTTGTGGGCTACCTTCTGATGTAATCCGGTTGTCTTGAGAGCTGTCTTCCTTTGGTATAAGACGGTTCTGAAAAAAAGCTGAAATGCTTTCTGAAAATTCTTGCCTTTCTTTTGCCATAATATCAGCAAACGCACCATTTATAACCCAAGGGAATCTGAAGTGTTCCTCTGGATCTCTGTAGGAATGGGTAATTTTGGCAAAACAATGTCTACCTAAAATCTTTTTGATAAATGGCGACTCTATGCGACACATTCCGTAATTACTAATTGGGAAAGGTATAGCCAATTGCACGGCTTCTGAGTTTAGTTGTGTTAGTCGTGCTGAGAAATGTATTTCACAATGAGATTGCTTACTCCTTGCAGATATGTTGATCGAATTTTTATCTATGTCTGAGAGTTGCCACTTTTGAGATTTTAAAATCCGTTCAAAGATAATATCTTCAAGATCTTCTGATAACTTTGGTAGAAGGATTAGTTTATTATTTGGAAAAAATGGTTGTAGCTGTTTGATAGGTGTTTTTTTACCTACAATTACTATTGGTACGTCTGATGGTATATGTGAAGACATTATTTTGAAGGTATTAAGTTTTTCTATTTGGCAGAGTATGTCTTCAATAAATACAATATTTGGTCCGAAAAATTTAGGCTCTTTTTCGATAGCTGCTGTGGTCAATGCTGTTAAAACTTCAAATTTTGGTGCTTTTAATCGGCTTACAAAAAAACTTCTTAGTTT
>PBRN01000058.1 GCA_002725955.1 Pseudobdellovibrionaceae bacterium | reverse complement strand
TCATGTTAGATAATGTATCCCATTGAAGAACGAAGTTGAATTCGTCGACTATATAAAATGGTATATCAAATCTAGGGATAGTGTTTCCAGCAGATCCGCTCTCTGGTGTATAAGCCGATATATTGATTGTTTTAATGACTTTTTGGCCGCTAATTTCAAAAAGTTTTTCTATAGGAGCTTCAAATTGACCAAAAATTAGATTGAATGCTTCGTCTTTAGCAATATCTTCGAAGTTTGCAGAATCTGGTAATTTACCCGTAGTCAAAAGCATCAAGATTTCTGCTTTGGTTAATGGTGTGCCATCTGTTCTAGTGGGTGGATCCGCTGAAAAGGTTACTTTAGGGTTTGAAGATGGGCCGGTTAGATTAACTGTGATATTATATCCATTAACTATCGACTCACCGGTTATTTCTAGTTGTGGGTCAGGTGGTGACCCAGGGCCGAAAATAATAATACCGCGAGTAATTTCAAAATCACGCTTAAATCGAAATCTACCTTTTGGTACCATGATATAGCCTACAAGCTCTGGGGCTTCGTCTGTGCCATCTAATTTGAGATCCGCAGAGACATTAGCTTGTACGTTTCGGTTTTTAATATCGATACTTTTATCAGCTTTTATAGCAATATCAAAATCAAGCCAAGGTTTTTTGGGTTGCCTAGTCCCACCAAATTTCTTTGATCTGATCATTGACAATATTTGCTCTCGAAGGTCAAACTTTCCGTTTGATCGGGCTTTATCTATAGAAATTTCACCCGCTAATATGAAGGGTAGGTCAGCCCCATTGATCCGAAGATCGCCAGATATAGTGGCATCGGCGCTTTTGAAGACTGCAATGGGATACCGGTTAAACCTAGCCTTATCAATGATAATTGATAATCCACTAGATTGATTATTACTCTCGTTGAAATCTATATTGCCACGGATTGAAACCTTTCCACTAGTTCCCTTTTGTGATTCGAAGTTTTCTACCTTCAAGATTCCATTCCTGTAAGATATGTCGAACTGGAGGTTTTGAAAAGGGGGGGACATGTTGGTCACACCTAAGCTAACAGGTTTCCACTGACTAATATTGAAAGAATCTATCTTTCTATCATTAGCGGCTATATATACATCTGGCTTATAGATTGAATTTTTGAGCGATCCGTGAACTTTTATATAGCCTTTAGCTGATTCTACGAGTGGCAGTAGACGGTGCAGTATCGAAATATCTAAATTGGAAATATATTTAAGGTTCATTTTTTTTGGAGGCAAATTATTTTTTAGTTCAATGCCGATATCTAAGAACTTTCCACTAAGCTCAAGTTTTTCATCTGGCCTTAGATTCCAACCTTGTTTATCAATATTTATTCTAACGGACTTTTTGTTTTTTAACTGGATAGTTTCATTATTGCGATCTGTATCTTGAAAGTATTTAATTCTTACCTTGTCTAGTTCTAGGAAGCCTTGCGATTGCCACCAATTTGTCATGTTTCCTTTCATTTTCCAATTAGCTGTTATATAGGCATAGTTTCTTGGATCCTTTGCAAAATATTCTGTACCTAGAGATCTAATATCAAATCGATTAAATCTAAAGTACCAATCATATGGTATTTCTTCTTTAGAGAAATCTAGATTCATTCGACCTACAATAGAGTCACCGCTATGACTTATAACGGGGATATCAATTTTATAACCGTTAATGAATCCTTTAAATAGAAAGGGTGCAAGAGGGTTTCCTAAAAACGTTGGGTTGTCGACTTCGATATCAAAAGACCCCTGTAGTTTCTTAAAAGATCCTTCGAGGTTTAGTTTGCCTCTTAATTCACCTGTAAGCCCAGATTTTGCAATTTTTTCGCCAATGATCGGTAGATTAGAAAGATGGTCTTTTATATTCTTGCTAAAAGAAGTCCTCATAACCTCTCTACTATTTTTTGATGTTCTTATCATAACATTGATCTTGTCATCTTCTGCAAATCCCAAGGATCCGAGCAAGGAGGTGGCTTTTTTTGCTTTTTCAACTTGATATTTTTCTTGTTTGATGACCGCAAGTTTGGCATCAATTTTAAGCGAATCAACCGCAAGTTGTAGATTTTGAGTTTTCCATCCATCTGTAGAACTTTTTATATTGAGCGACCCTGATGTGAATATATTATCTCCTTTCCATGTTCCTTTCTCTACAGTAAGTTTGAAGTCACCGATCCAGCCTCCAGGATGTAGCAGAGGTCCTTTAAAATTAGCATTTAGCGTTTTGATACCGGCAGAGAGTAAATTTTGTTTTGCTATATATTGGACTAGGCTTTCAGTAATAGTAGGGTCTAGATTTTTCGCATTGATTGAACCTGCTATTTGATGGGGATAAGTTAATCCTAGTTTCATTTTCTTGGTGTTGATAATACCACCAGTACCCGGTCTTATTTTAGTTTTTGAAAATGTAATTTCTCTTTGATTGGTATCAATTAGAAGACTAGTATTGATACGACCTAGTTTAATATTAGCTAGTGTTGAGTTCTCTGACGAAGCTTTAATATTAACGCTGATTCTGTCATACGGTCCACCAATAGTGACCGTGGTTTTTGCTAGTCCAGACATCGGAATATTCAATATAGGGCTCACCAACTCAGAGTAGAAGCTTTGGCTGCTGAGCTTGAGTAGCATGCCTTTTTTTAGATCAAATATGATGTCACCGTTAATATCTATCGGGCTGCTGTTGGATGATCTCTTTTTTAAATCGGCTAATTTTTCTGCGTGAGATTTTTCGGCGATAAAATTAGATATTTCTGGCAAATTATTTGGGTGATTGAGGCAAATAGCAGAACTGCCCTTTAAAGATAGACGATCCGCATTAATATTTATTTTAGTATCAACGTAGCAATCAGGTTTAAATTGATTCTCTGTTAGTTGGTAAATATCGGGTAGATAAAGGTTTTCGAACCATGCGTCGGCAAAAAGATCTAGATTAAGGGGAAATGCTTGGCCCTTCAGAACAAAGTTTTCAGTATTAATAAAAGTTTCGATAATATTTAATTTGGGAACAGTGACAGCTGTTAAAAGCGTTGTCATTGGTAGATTTTGGCTTTTGGCTCTGAATGTCATTGGGACCTCGGAAGAGAGCCCTATTTCACCTGTGCCTTTTGCATATATATTGCCATTACGAATGATTGAAATATCTGTGAGTGAAATTATTGAGTCTGTTATATTAAATTTAGCTTTGGAATCAAATAGCTGAAATTTTGCCATTTTGAAGTCCGATAATTTTGTGTCACCGTAGAGTTTCCATTCACTTTTTTCAGAGGAATTAAAAGGTAGTTTGAAGTCAAAAATGAGGTTCCCTTTAGCCCTTCCCGAAGTATTTTTTATATCGAGAATGGAAACTGTAGGTTTTATGTCACCATCATATTTCAGTTTCAGTTTGAGTTCTATTTTTTCAACGATATAGCGGAAGAATTTTTTTGCACGAAAATTCTGTGCTTTGATTTCTTTTAGAAAAAGGGAGCCATCAAGCTCACCTACAACATTCAGGCCGTTATGCTCGATCTCTATGTTTTGGCTTTTAAAATTCGTGTCATCGAGATCTGCTTCAACAGCTAATTTCGCATTCTTGAGATATATCCTGTCATCGATAGATAGGTCGATTGATTGAATTTTGAGATCGGCGTCGAGGTCATCCCAGCTGTTCTTCTGGAAGTCTAAATCGATACCTGACATGAAAATTTGAGTTTTTTTGTCTTTGGCCTTTGGGTTAATGATAGTTGAGTTGATATTAGAATTAATAAGAACGATGCGGTCGAGAGGAAAATCAGGAAGTGGAGGCCATTCATTTTCTAAGCGGTTTTCATTTGCTGAAAATATCGACTTGTCACGGACTAATTCGTTTAAACTAATGGGTAGAGGCCATTCAACTTTTAGTTCATTAGCTTCAACAAGGCTGACGCGTGGTCGACCTGTGATTAGTGAAAAAGCAGAAAGCCGAGCTTTGATGTGAGCAGCTGATAGTAAAGAAATTTGAGGTGTATTTTCATTGATAATCTTAAATCCATAAAATTCAACCCCGATAGGAATTAGGGTGACCTCCATAGCCTGAAATTTCAGTTTGATGTTTAGCTTATTAGAAATTTTTTCATTGATAGCGGCTCCAACCAAACGATGGGTAATAGGATTGTCTATCAGCAGGTTGGTAAGAAAAAACACACCGATTAATATTACAAAGATAGATAAATTTTTTTGTATTTTAGATAGCATTAAATATATGGGCTAGAAGCCAGATGAATCTTCATTGTCGTTACCAAACAGCGAAGAAAGTTCTATATCTTCAGAAGATAAACCATTTTTATCCTCATCCACAATCTTTTTTCTCTTATTTTTTTGCGTCACTGAATCGTTCTTTTTATGAGACGGGGCCTTAGCTGGTGATTCGGTCTCATGGCTTGGTTGCTGTTCATTGATGTCGTTGATGTCGTTGATGTCGTTGATGTCGTTGATGTCGTTGATGTCGTTGATGTCGTTGATGTCGTTGATGTTGTTGATGTCGTTGATGTCGTTGATGTCGTTGATGTCGTTGATGTCGTTGAATTTGCTGATGTCGTGGTTTATTGTCGTCGGTTTAGTTGCTTTCGGAATTTCCCGGGGGGGATATTGCAGGATCCTATTTTCTTCTCTTTCATATTTCAGTTCTGAATGTTCGTTGTTAGCTACTGGTTTAGCTTGATCTTTAGATCTTAATTCGATTTTTTGCTCGGCTGCTTCTGCATGAAAAAAGTGGGTATCAATTATGTGAGTTTTATTCATCCATGCTCTGATCAAGGCATTTTCCATGTGTGTGTTGATTTTGGCGAAGATACCTTTACTAAGACTATGTAGGTATCTGATCGAAGCCTCAGGTACGATTTCATGGGACAGTCCTACCGATTTTAACCTAGATCGAATATATTCACGGGTTTCAAGCAGATCTAAAGGAGGTATTTTTGTGCAGTGTCTGATCCGTCCGGTAAATTTCGGTGAATCTTCGATCAGGGACTGAATTTTCTGGGTTCCAATTATAGTGAAGTTAATACAGGCCGGAGCGATGCTTTGAATACTAATGAGGTTATGGATCTCTTCTAGCGCTTGTTGATTAGATAATTTGTCGGCTTCGTCGATGATTATCGATAGTAGGCGGTTTTCTGTTGCGATCTTGTCAAGAGCTTGTGCCACATATTCTAGTGATGCTTTTAGCGAATCAACTTGTCCTTGATAGCCGAGAAACTTGGCTAGTTTTGGAATCAGCCATCCTGACTTTGATTCTTGGTAGAATAGGGCAACGACAATGGTGTCGTGCGTATTTACCGAGAGGTTGTTATTGATATACCGGGCGAGGCTCGATTTTCCGTGTCCGTTTTCTGATATGATTAAGTTTAGAGTTCCACTTTGATGGCATAATATATTTACTATATCAAGATCGCATTTCCAGCGTTGAGGAATGTAAGTTTGATCAGGTTCACTGGCAGCTGCGAAAGCGGGCTTTTCAAGTCGCCAATGGTTGAGGTATTTCGTCATGAAACTTTCCCCCAAGAGCATTCGGCTTTTTGTAGATTCTCAGGGCTGATTAATGGGAGCAATTTCTGGTACTCTCGGTTTCTGCCTTCCGATAACAGGCATCTTGCTAAGAGGAGGTTTGATTTTTCACTAAATTGAGGAATAGAATTTATCTTTTTTAAGACTCCTATGCATTGGTCTATTTCATTCAACATTAAATGACATTGAAATTGATCAATGAGGATAGACATAGGGTGAGCTGCTATTGTGTTGATTTTATGGATAACCTTTTTTGCAGCTAGTGGCATAGCAGATTTGATATAGAAGTTCATCAGAGTCAGCAAAGCTCCGAGGTTATTTGGTGCCGACTTTAAACAATTTAACAGAGTGCGTTCTGATTCTTTGTGTTGATTAAGTTTTTCGAGAGCGAGAGCTAGAGCTGGGGCTGCGATGCTTCCTAATGCCTGATCAATTGATAATTGCCTCAGTTTTTTAATGGCAGAGATGTTATCCCCTGTAATAATCAGATCAGCGGGCTCTTGAATAGGTGAGTAGTATGAGGTGGACCACTTAAATATTAATTCCTCGAATGATTCTATGAACTTACCGGGGGTAGTTGGCTGATCAATGATTGCGGGTATACCCATTGTTTCGATAGAAGGTATGTGTGTTTTGTTACGGTCAGAAATCATCACGATAGTTGGCCGTAGGAAAGTTATTTCGTGGTACAAACATTGTCGTAAAAGTATGGAGGAGCTTATATCTGAAGAATCCTCGATAATGAGTACGCTTGCGTTACCTGATTTGAGAATATCGATAGCTTGGCCAGCATCAGATACCTTATCGCCTAAGTCCCATTTCCGGCGTTTCATGCGCTCTCTAATTTCAGGGTCCCAGGGCGAGGTCCCCACGCTTAAGGTTATAGCCTTGCGCACGGGCCATTCATGCATTGCTAATGTTGTCAGATCCACAATTGTCCCGTTTTGGTGTGACGGTTATCGAAGATACGTTATCACTTGTTTCAGCGCAGAGTTACGCCATTTAATTGTACCATAATGACGCTATAACGTCTTGGTTGACAGTGATTGTTCCTAGGGATACAAGTGCTTGCAGCCTGTGAAAGTAGAAAAAAGAGGTTCAAATATATGCGAGTACTACTAGTTGGATCCGGTGGAAGAGAGCATGCCTTAGCCTGGAAACTGAGCCGTTCAGAAGTCGTTGATGACTTGCTTTTCTGGCCCGGAGGGGTTTCTATGTCGCACTGTGGGGAAAAGCTCCCGCTAGCTAGCGATAGTTCTTGGTCAGAGCTGGTTAAGGAGTCAATTTCACGCAAAGTTGATTATATAGTTGTTGGTCCTGAACAGCCATTGGCAGAGGGATTGGCGGATTTGTGCAAAGAAGCAGGTCTGCCTGTTTTTGGGCCTGAAAGTGCAGCTGCTGAGCTCGAGTCTTCGAAGGTTTTTGCGAAAGAGGTTATGGCTGCCGCTAATATTCCCACTGCAGCATGGGTCAAGGTAGAAGATCGTGAGAGTTGTCGTCGAGAAGCATTAAAAATGCTCAATGAGAAAGGTGGGGTCGTTCTTAAGGCTAGCGGTCTGGCGGGTGGTAAAGGGGTTTTTGTCTGCTTTAGATCCGAAGATGTAGAAAATGGTCTGAAGAGGCTGTATGAAACTAGTATGAAAGGCGCAGCAGCAAGCGTTGTTGTCGAGGAAGTATTACAGGGGCGTGAATGCTCTTTTTTCACATTCTTGGGAAAAGGTAAACCCGGCACATTAGGCTTTGCCGTTGATTTTAAGCGTCTAGGTGATGGTGATCAAGGGCCCAATACTGGTGGAATGGGATGCTACTCGCCAGTTCCATGGCTTCCTCAGGGGGCTGCTGACCTAGTAAATACTAGGATTGTTTTTCCCCTTATTGCAGAGCTAAAAAGGCGCAACATTGAATATATTGGTTGCCTTTACGTTGGTATTATGTGGTCCGAGGAAGGCCCTAAAGTGGTTGAGTTTAATGTGCGTTTAGGAGACCCCGAAGCCCAGGTTCTGGCTTTGCAGGACAGACGAGATTGGGGCAAGCTCATAGCCGATCGTCTTGGTCTCACGCAATCGAATGGCGAAGATTTTTCAGAAGTCCAGCAGTTGGATCAAGGGCGAAGTGTTGCTATTGTTATGGCTTCTGCTGGATATCCATATGGAGAAGGGGAAACGGTTGCTCCTAAGCTTTCACCGGAAATATTTAAAAATGATGATCCACGGTTGTGTATTTTCGGAGCTTCAGTTAAAGAGCATTCTGCTGAAAGCTGGCAAGCTGGCACAGGTCGTGTTCTGAGCGTTGTTTGTCATCGTGAGGATCTCGAAGGAGCGCGAATGGCTGCTTATGAGCAAGTAGAGTCGATTGCTCAAAAATGGGATGGTGTTCGTTATCGAAAAGATATTGGTTTAAAGGCTACACAGGAAGATCTGGAGAATTAGTGATGGTTAAAGTTCTTATTTTATTAGGCAGTGCTTCTGACTTACCTATAACAGAAAAAGGTTTGTCGACGCTTAAAGAGTTAAATGTGGGATTTTCTTTACGTATTGCATCTGCTCATAGAACGCCAGAAGCAGTGCATGACATTGTGACTGGCTTTGAGAAGTCTGGTGGAAAAGTTGTTCTATGTGTTGCAGGAATGTCAGCTCATTTGGCCGGTGTTGTGGCTGCTATGACAACGTTGCCTGTATTGGCTATTCCGGTTGCAGGACAAGCAACCGCTGGCTTTGATTCTTTGCTCTCTATGAGTCAGATGCCAGCTGGCATTCCCGTAGGAACTATGGGGTTTGGTAAGCATGGTTTTACTAATGCAGCTCTTTTGGCGACTCAGATATTGGCTTTGAGTGATTCTGGTTTGTCCTCTAGCTTTTCTGAGCATAGGTCAGCAATGTCCAAGCAGGTAATGGTTTCTGACCAGGAAAATAGGGTTGATTTTGCAGGTAATTAATAGTGGATATTGAATTTCTTAACGCTTTAAAATCGGGGCTGGTGTGTCTTCATCCCACTGATTCTCTTCCTGGGCTTACCTGTGACCCTGGTAATCTGGAGGCCCATAAAAAACTGTGCGAGATGAAAAATAGGCCAGATCAAAAGAGTATGATTAGTCTGGTGCACTCTTTAGAGGAAGCTCAGAAATGGTGGAAGCCTTTACCCGATCTGTGGGAGAAAACTCTGGGTCAAGTATGGCCAGCTTCTTTAAGTGTTATCTGGTTTGCATCAGATGATTGTCCTTTGAGTTTGGTTTCTGAAACCGGGCAGGTGGCGTTGAGAGTCCCTGGTATTAGTTCTGGGACCTGGTTGAGGGCGATACTGGCTAATATTAGCTTTCCTCTTCCTACAACGAGTGTCAATGTAGGGGGGAGACCTGCCGCTGAAACTTGGGCAGAGGCTGAAACCTGGTGCAGGGAGCATGGAGTGTATGTTCCGAAGAGGCCAGATTTCCAGCCAAGTGGCAGTTCTTCTACCATTATTGAGATATGCGAGGATCTTTCTTTTACAGTTAGAAGGTCAGGTTGTTTTCCGGCAGAGAGACTGCTGGCATATGGAGTTACATGTAAATGAGGCGACTTGATGAAAATAGTATTAGGTAGTTCATCTCCTAGGCGTAAGCAGCTTCTCTCAGATCTTGGTCTCAAATACTTGTGCATAAAGCCAGGATTTGAAGAAAAAAGAGGAGTGGAAGAATCACCACTTGATTATGTTTGTCGGAATGGAAAATCTAAAGCTCGATGGGTAGCNAANTCTCTNGGNGNGNCCATCAAGAAAGAAGATCATTTAATTATTAGNGCAGATACCNTCGTTTTGCTGGATGGGCTGGTGTTAGAAAAACCAGGTTCCTGTGAAGAAGCAAAGGCGATGCTTAGNGCTATGTCAGGCAAAACCCATACCGTGGTAACNGCATTNTCTATACTNTTGTCTGGCCCTCAGGGAGAGAAGGNAGTAACTCAATCAGTAGAAACTGAAGTTACTTTTGATCANCTTACGNAGCAGGAAATAGNTTGGTATGTGGCNACGGGNGAGCCTATGGATAAAGCCGGTGCCTATGCCATTCAGGGNATAGGCAGCTATATGGTCAAAAGTATCAATGGTTCTTGGACAAATGTTGTCGGCCTTCCCCTGTCAGAATTCATNNAGATTNTGNGTNGCCAATTTGGCTTTGNTNTGTCGGATCTTCGTCGNATATTGGGTTAATTCTTTTATATTGATGAGGNGTAATCGACCTGCGCTCTGAATCGTGCTAACTTCCAAAGAAACAAGCCCATTTTTCGGACAGAGTAAAACAATAAGACANAATAGAGAGAACGATATGGTTAAGCTTTCCAAAGCCTTCCCAAAAATACAANAGATGTTAGCTCAACGGATACTGATGCTCGATGGAGCCATGGGTACGATGATNCAGCAATATCACTTGGAAGAAGAAGACTTTAGAGGNGACCGTTTTGCAGATCATAAAGATGCNCTAAAAGGAAATAATGATCTTTTAGTTCTGACGCGACCGGATGTTATAAAATCAATTCATTTAAAATATCTGGANGCCGGTNCAGATATTATAGGAACNAATACNTTTAGNGCTACTTCTATAGCTCANGCGGATTATGACCTATCTGATATTGCCTTTGAACTAAATCAGCAGGCGGCAATTNTTGCNAAGCAGGCTGTAGCAGAAATGACCGCTACTGATGGGAAAACCCGTTTTGTTGCCGGNGCAATAGGTCCGACAAANGTTGCAGCATCGATGTCTCCGGATGTCAATGATCCTGGGTTTAGGAAAGTAACTTATGATCAGTTGGTNGATTCATANTATGAACAANTAGAAGGTCTGGTNGCNGGCGGAGTTGATCTGCTATTGCCNGAAACTTCCTTTGATACTTTAAATATGAAGGCNTGTCTTTTTGCNATCGAGAANTNTTTTANAAAGCATGGTGAGCGNATNCCTGTGATGATCTCGGTGACTATTACGGATCAATCGGGNCGTACTTTGTCNGGTCAAACCATTGGAGCTTTTTGGCACTCGATNAGGCATGCGAAACCCTTGAGTGTAGGTGTGAATTGNGCTTTGGGTGCTAAAGATATGCGGCCCTATATTGAAGAGCTTTCAAAGATTTCTGATTGNTATATTTCTTGCTATCCAAATGCAGGTTTGCCGAANCCNCTTAGTGAAACCGGCTATGATGAAACNCCAGAGGTAACTTCANAGCAGCTACTGGANTTTGTTGAGTCTGGTTTAGTTAATTTAGTAGGGGGCTGCTGTGGTACCACTCCTGATCATATTAAGGCAATCGCTGAAGNAGTTGGCGATAAGCCTCCAAGAAAAAAGCGCTCNTTGNAAGCTATGACTAGTTTTTCTGGTTTGGAGGCTTTAAANCTTGATGGNACGACACTGTTTTTGATGGTCGGAGAAAGAACTAATGTNACCGGATCACCGAANTTTCGTCGTTTGATCAAGGAAGGTGATATTGAAGNTGCTTTGTCTGTTGCCCGACAGCAGGTGGAAAATGGTGCTAACATNATCGATATTAATTTTGATGANGGCATGATCGATGGTGTTGCTCTTATGACCANGTTTTTNCACATGGTTGCTGGAGAACCTGATATTTGTCGAATCCCGATCATGCTTGANAGNTCTAAGTGGGANGTTCTGGAAGCTGGCCTAAAGTGTGTGCAAGGTAAATGTATTGTNAANTCTATCAGTCTTAAAGANGGTGAAGAAGCCTTCCTNGAAAAGGCTCGTTTGATNAAACAATATGGTGCAGGCGTTGTGGTCATGGCTTTTGATGAGCAGGGGCAGGCAGCGACTAAAGAAGATAANATTAGAATCTGTCGACGAGCCTACNAAATTCTCACGGANGCAATTGATTTTGATCCATGTGATATTATTTTTGATCCAAATATATTGACCGTAGCCACCGGAATGGATGAGCATAATAACTATGCTGTCGATTTTATCGAGGCTGTTAGTGAAATTAAAAAAGCNTGTCCCANAGCCNTAACGAGTGGTGGNATAAGTAATATTTCATTCTCTTTCAGGGGNAATAATGTNGTNAGAGAGGCGATGCATTCTGCCTTNCTATATCATGCNGTAAAAGCTGGTCTAGATATGGGNATAGTCAACGCAGGTATGCTTGCTGTTTATGAAGATATAGANCCCGAGTTACTCAGGAAAGTTGAAGATGTNCTTTTGAATAGGCATCCAGAGGCNACCGAAGCTCTTATTGATTTTGCTGAGCNGTATCAAGGGAAGAANCAGNTTAGAGAGGTGAAGTCTGAAGACTGGCGATTAAAGTCAGCGGGAGAAAGACTAAGCCATGCGCTNGTGAAGGGNATTAGCGATTATGTNGATGCAGATACTGCNGAAGTCTTNGAGGAGNTGAAAGAACCCTTGTTAGTGATTGAGGGNCCGCTCATGGATGGTATGAAAACCGTTGGAGANTTGTTCGGATCAGGTAAGATGTTCCTGCCTCAAGTNGTTAAAAGTGCGCGAGTNATGAAAAAGTCNGTTGCNTATCTCGAACCNTATATGACTTCTGAAAATGATTCAGNAAAGACCGTAAACGGNAAGTTNCTCATNGCGACTGTAAAAGGTGATGTTCATGATATCGGTAANAATATTGTTAGTGTTGTGATGGCTTGTAATAACTTCGAAGTCAAAGACCTTGGTGTTATGGTGAGGTGCGAAAAGATACTCGACGANGCATNAACAATGGNTGCAGATTTGATAGGTATGAGTGGCTTAATNACACCGTCTCTAGAAGAAATGATTGANAATGCAAAAGAGATGGAGCGGCGTAAGATGACNGTGCCTCTNNTAATAGGNGGTGCGACAACTAGTAANGCTCATACAGCTATNAAAATTGCTCCTCATTATTCTGGTCCGGTGGTGCATGTTNCCGATGCTTCTCTGGTAGTAGGGGTATGCAGTCATCTNATTGANAAGAAGAAGAGAGAGGCTTTCTTCAAAGATCTTAAAGAAGATCAGAAAAATATTAGAACACGGTTTGANGCGACTTCAAAGACAAATACCTTAACTCCAATAGCAGATGCCAGAGCGGGTGGAGTNNAAACTGACTGGNAGCAGGCNGTTATTGATACACCAAATTTTGTTGGNGTTAGNGAGTTTTCAACAAATTTAGATGAAATAATTTCTTTCATTGATTGGTCGCCATTTTTTTGGGGATGGGAATTGAAAGGGTTCTATCCNAAGATATTTGAGTCAGATAAATGGGGNGAGCAAGCTCGGTCGTTGTTTGCGGATGCTCANAAGCTTCTTGATCGGATTAAGAAAGANAANATATTTCNACCNCAAGCTGTGATNGGGATATGGCCAGCTCATAGTATAGGTGATGATGTTGAGCTATTTCGTGACCGAGAAAAAANTCAATTAGCCTGTACTCTGCACTTTTTNAGACANCAAAAGAAAAAAACAGATCAGAGTCCATATAGATGTCTTGCCGATTATGTTGCNCCTATGGAATCTGGGAGAGAGGATTTTATAGGTTGTTTTGCTGTTACCATGGGCAATGGGGTTGAGNAATTTGCAAAAGAGTTTGAGCAAGANCATGATGACTACTCCGCAATTTTGGTGAAAGCATTGGGAGATAGGTTGGCTGAAGCCTATGCTGAGTATATGCACAAGCATGTAAGAGAAGTNTGGGGCTACGGCCATCAAGANAATATGACGATAGATCAGTTAATTCGCGAAGATTATCGTGGGATTCGTCCTGCCCCGGGNTANCCTGCTTGCCCTGATCACTTGGAAAAATTAACNATCTGGGAACTTATGGATGTTGAGNCAAAGATAGGTATAAAGNTGACTGAAAGCTTTGCAATGACTCCAGCCAGTTCTGTTTCGGGTTATTACTTTCATCATCCTGACTCAGCTTATTTCNGGGTNGGCAGCATTGCTAAAGATCANGTNGCGGATTACTGTTCAAGAAAAGGTATTAGCCAAATCGAAGGTGAAAAATGGTTAGCNCCGATTCTNGGGTANGTNCCTTAANCCATTGTNTTNGNTCNGGCTTGTTCTCTNGCTGNNTCNGTATGTCTAGGTTTTGGTCTNAGNCTANTGTCTTGACACTNGNTAATATNTAANTNNNTGNNNTTNTTGNGNTAAAATACTNCTGNATCTGGCATGCGACTTGCTATTTATTTGAGAATATCTAGTGGAGTGCAAGNCTATGGGTAGGCGCAAAATACGAAAGGTATCGGAAAGAAGATCTCCGGCACCGACTGTGTATCAGCANAANACAACTATTGCTTCGATTAAAGAGACTGTTCCTCAAGCNNNTGTTTGGGTTCCNTCAGGTTTAGCGGATCCTGANGNAAAAAATCCGATTANTAGGGCTGGNTGGANCAGAAAGCAGAAATTTATGGTGNTTCTGTTAGTNNTGAGCATACTNTTTGCTTCATATCAGNCGATGAGAGTTNTAGAGCGAACGAATCCAGGTAGTCAAATTTATAAAAAAGTAGTTTCTATAGGGCATAGGATTGTTCTTGTNGGACAGAAGTTGGCTGGCACCTATGAACCTTCACGNAGGAATTAGCTCTCCTGGAAAAATTCGTAGGTGTGCACAGCTATAGATTCCTGAGGCCAAGGTTTTTTCGAATTTCCCAAACTTTAGCCAGCTGGTTGACTGAAAGTGTGGAAATGTTCCCTAGGGTTTTNGCTATCGTGAGGGTTTGTGCAGCGTGTTCTGCCCTTTCAATGCCGTTCAGTGCTTCCATAAGATCTCTGCCATATGATATGACTCCGTGNTTGGANAGGATAATGGTGTTGTGGTCTGAAATATGAGGCTGAAGCATGCTTGCCATAGCNGGGGTTCCGGGTGGTGCCCAGTCAGCAATNGGGATGTTTCCTGTTCCTAATATGACTTCTGGAAGAGCNTCAGTTGGAAGNGCTTTATGCTCTGGNAAAGCCAAAGACCAGGCGATAGCATGGGGAGGGTGGGCNTGGATNATAGCCCTTACATCTGATCTCTTNTTGTATATAGATAAATGCATATGCGTTTCACTTGAAGCTATGCCTTTAATNGGATCTCCATCAGGTGTAATGATAGCCAGCTGTTTTGGTTCAAGGAAGCCTTTGTGNACACCCGAAGGTGTGATAAGGATCNTNTTGCNATCAAGGTGGTAACTCATGTTGCCATCNGCGGCAGCTATATACCCTTTATCATAGAGNATTTTAGCAAGCTTAATCATTTGCTGCTCGATTGTTTTTTGCGTCATCGGAGCTCCTACCANGGAAAAAGTCTCGAAAGTAAANTATGTCNTCACTNTAAAGGTTTACAGAGTAAGTTATGAAACCTAAACAATCCAACAAAAATGATTCACATTTTGGCTTATACTACCATATTCCNTTTTGNAGCTACATTTGCCATTACTGTGACTTCGCAAAAACTGCCCGTCATGATGAANNTTTGCGCCAAAAATACATCGTTGATTTGATGGATCATACTAATCTATGGTTTNCGCANCCTGCTATTCATGNCAAACAGCAGTTCACATCTGTGTTTTTTGGTGGGGGNACNCCCGGAATTTTTGGGAAAGAGCTTGAATCTTTGTTTGATATCTTTNCCCCGCGNCTGAGCCCGGGAGCAGAAGTNTCTTTGGAAACTAACCCAGACAATATTAACCCNACTAGGTTGCGTGAGTGGCAGNAGTTGGGNGTTACAAGGGTTTCCGTTGGGGTNCAGAGTTTTCAAGAAAAAGGTTTAAAATTTCTTACNAGGCCAGATCAGGTTTCTAAAGTNATNGATGAAGTGATTGCTTTAAGATCTGCTTTCNAAAATATGAANATAGATCTTATCTATGGTTGGCCNGGTCAAACTNCGTCGATGTGGGAGGNTGATTTAAGGCTGGCCGTGGATCTNGGGGTGCCNCATATTAGCCTTTANACNTTGATTTATGANCCTGGAACAGTGATNGGGCGNCGGGAAGCAAGGGGNTTGATATCACAGACAGAAGATAGTTATTTAGCTGACTTATATAAATTTGCTTGTGATTTTCTCAAGGAATCGGGCTATGTCCACGAAGAGGTNTCTAACTGGTCGAAACCAGGCTTTAGNTGTCGCCATAATTGGCTCTATTGGAAAGGCAATTCTTGGCTTGGTATCGGTGCNGGGGCTCATGGCTATCTTGCAGAGCTNGGAGATTATGGGNAGAGATATGCTTATGGAAAAAANCTAAAACGGCTTNCTAAAGNTCAGANNAATGGGTTTGAAGCTGTTAATATCGAATGGGAAAANAGGGANAAAACGGCATGGCTCCTGGAGCANATTACNTGTGGTTTNAGGTGNTCTAATGGGATTGATACCGCTCTTTTAGCNAGTAACACNGGCCTTCGNTTTGAACCTAGNGCGGCNGTATTGAGNGGNCTNAAGGAGAAAAGNCTTGTGGAGTATGAACAGAACAGACTAAAACTGGCACCTCATGAGTGGTTTAGGGAAACAGCTTGGAGTCTNGAAGTNTCTATGTCGTTCGTTTAAGTGCTTTTGATAATGCTNCCGATTCGTTTCGGGTNTCTATTATGGAAAGCAAGAGCGTTGGAAGGAGAAGTGATGTCATTTTTACAGAAATTGAAAGAGATTCGAGAGCACACAGGTGAAGCTCTNACTGATGGTTTGAGCAATGAGGATTTAGTCTTATTTGCGGATGACGTTCAACTCGGGACGGCGATAGATGAAGCTTTAGTNNTTTTTCAGGATCTTCTGCCTGAGCAGAAGNANNTGATAAAAAAGTCNGAGAAGGANTTAATTGATTTCCTGCAGGGGGATTATGTTAATTTTTATCAATCTGCAGCTATAAATCCATATNTTGCTATTGCTGCTAGAGGTCCATGGATTGTNACTCTTTATGGTGCGGTTTTACATGATTCNGGTGGTTATGGAATGNTGGGCTTTGGTCATGGNCCTGATGNTGTTTTGGATGCCATGAATAAGAATCATGTTATGGCTAATGTTATGACGCCATCTTTGATGCAAAAAGANTTCGCNAATGCAATTAGAAATGAGGTAGGTCATACCAGGTCGGGNGATAAGCGTCAGCCATATGCAAAGTTTGTTTGTATGAANTCAGGTTCAGAATCAGTTACTGTCGCATCACGTATTTCAGATTTGAACGCAAAGTCTNTGACTGATNTAGGGCAGAAATATGAAAAACGTACTATCAAATTGCTATCTTTAGAAGGCAGTTTTCATGGCAGAACTGATAGGCCTGCTCAGGCATCAGGCTCTACACTCGAATCATACCANAAACTGGCTTCCTTCAGAGATCGCGATAATGCATGGTTTGTAAANCCGAATGATATTCAAGATCTTNCAGAAACTTTTGAAAAAGCAGAAAAAGAAAATGTTTTTATTGAAATTATGATGATTGANCCCGTCATGGGNGAGGGTAATCCAGGNGAGGCTGTAACACCTGANTTTTACAGNGCCGCAAGAACACTGACGGCAAAACATGGGGCNCTGTTGCTGGTAGACTCAATACAAGCTGGCTTAAGGGCNAGAGGGTGTCTTTCCATTATGGATTANCCGGGGTTCTCTGAGCTTGATCCACCTGATATGGAAACATACTCTAAGGCCTTGAATGCGGGGCANTACCCGCTNTCTGTGCTGGCTATGAATGATAATGCTGCTCGGATTTTTGAATGCGGTATATACGGGAATACTATGACCACCAANCCCAGAGCTTTAGATGTNGCTTGTGCTGTTTTGGACCAGGTGACTCCCGAGCTNCGCAGCAATATANTAGATCGAGGGCAAGAAATCTTAGAGCGATTTAAAGGTTTGATGGATGAATTTCCAGGTGTTGTTACAGGTTATAAAGGTACAGGCTTGCTTTGTGCTTTAGATTTAAATNCCGATGGTTATCAGGTAGTTGGCTTTGATTGTGTGGAAGAATACATGCGNAAAAAAGGCATAGGTGTTATTCATGGNGGTAAAAATGCTTTGCGCTTTACGCCTCATTTTAAAATATCATCTAAAGAAATTGATTTGATTATTGATCATATCAGATCAGCCTTGAAGAGAGGTCCAGTTNAATAAATAGTNNCTNTGATATATTTATTTNTTCTTGTCATCACTNAGGCTTTGCAGGGCGCTATGAAGTGCAACCGCTGCNGATTGTGTTANGCCTTTTACNTCTAGAATATCTTCNAGTGACGCATCTTNTAGGCCNTCTAAGCCAGAGAATTTTTCTAAAAGCCTTTTNCGTAGGACAGGTCCAATGCCAGGGACCTGCTCNAGTACTGANCCTTGGGANATNGCACTACGCTTTTTTCTGTGGAATGAGATAGCAAATCTGTGNCTTTCATCTCTAATNGANGTCAGAATNCGGTATACGGGCGAGCCTTCTTTAAGAATAATAGGNNTNCTTTCCCCNGGCTTAAATACCCTTTCGTCCGTTCTATTAACNNTTTTGCTGGTTGGGTCTCGTTTNACTTTNCTCTTGGCTATGGCAACTATAGGTAGATCTAGATCTGGAAANAGTTTNCNGGCTTCNATNGCCGAGCTNAGCTGNCCCTTGCCTCCNTCGATAACTAATAANTCTGGTAAATCANCATCTCTTAGTCCGCGTTCGATTCTTCNNGTTACTACCTCTTTGATGCTTGCATAATCATCGTGATTTTCAGTGAGAGATTTAATATTGTAATGTCGGTATTTNCTTTTATCTGGCTTACCATTAATAAAAACGACGTTGGAAGCTACAATNGCNGTTTTTTGAAAGTTGGAAATATCGATGCATTCTATACGGGATGGNGCTTTGTTGAGGTTTAAAATTTCCATGACCATCTCNGATTCAACTCNNCGTTGNTTAGANTTTGTTACGATTTCGTNATTNCGTTGGGCGGCATTTTTGGTCGAAAGTTTGANTAAGGCTAATTCATCNCCTGATTTAGGAACTTTCCATNTTACTTTTTTATTTCTGTCTTCAGATAGAAGTAAGGCGAGTTCATCTATGCCNNCAGCATNGAATGGNAGTAGTAACTTGTCNGGGACAATTCTTTGGTCATAGTANTGTAAAATAAAAGAAGATAANGATTCTTCCTTNGANTCTGCTGGCAAAGGTAAGACATAATTTTCACCACCTAATAATTGACTATCTCTTATCATNAGGACGTGAAAAATAAGTATNTCATTNCCTTCAAANACGGNAATAGCATCGGCGTCNCCTAAGTTTTGAATAATCACAGACTGCTTTTGTCTCATNCTTTCCAAAGCTGTTAGTTGATCTCTATAATGTGCGGCGAGNTCGTANTCTTGNCTTTCGGANGCCTCCATCATTTTTTTCTTAAGATCAATGGCAAGTTCTTNATTTTTACCCTGAAGCAGCGCAATAGCNTTNTCTATCATATTGATATAGATTTTGCGATCTATGGTCTTGACGCANGGGGCTAGGCATAANTTCATATGATAGTAATTNCANGCNCGATTNGCTGTTTTGAACTCATGNGGAGAACAATGTATGAGTGGAAATACTTTGTAGATCATTTTAATCATGATNTTCAGCAGACCAACATTNCTAAATGGTCCAATATANACAGCNTCATCGTCTTTGCGGCGTCGNACCTTCTTAATGCGAGGCCANGGTTCNTTGAGGTCGACACGAATAAGAGGGAATTCTTTATCATCTTGTAGCAGAATATTATAGTGCGGNCGATGATGNTTGATNAGAGTTCTTTCNANGAGAAATGCTTCGATTTCATTCTGTGTCAACATCAGTTCAAAATCAGATATTTCTTTCACNAGAGCTTTTGTTTTAGGTTGNTGTTCTGAATTCGAAAAATATGAAGTAACTCTATTTTTCAAATTTTTGGCCTTGCCGACNTATATAATTGATCCGCGTACATTTTTCATAAGATAAACGCCGGGATTCTTNGGTAAGCTTTTGATTTTATCTTTTAAGCTCACGNTNTATCCTGTTNTATTTNGAGAATATTAGTATCATATCTTCTAANGCTGCAATAGTATCTCTNATTTCNGCAGCCGACTCGAAATCAAGAGCAGCAGCNGCTTTTTTCATCTCGTTTGTTTTTGTTTTAATCATTTTCTCTAATTGCTTTTGGTTAGTAATATNAAATTTCTTNAGTAGATCAGGTCCGGCTGGATCCGATTCTTTCGTATTTTTGTCACTGAGGCCATANATTTCTCTAAGNCCCTGAGGNAGCTTTTTNATGATTGTTTTTGGATCAATNCCTTGGTCCTGATTCCATTTNNTTTGCTTTTGTCTTCGNCTCGCNGTTTCATCCATGCAATCTNTAATNGCTTCCGTAACTTCATCAGCGTAAAANTTGACGGTACCNTGGATGTTTCTTGCAGCGCGNCCAACAATCTGGATTAGAGANGACTTTGATCTAAGAAAACCNGCCTTATCTGCNTCCATNACGATAACTAGAGCTACCTCCGGTAAGTCTAAGCCTTCTCGCAGNANATTAATGCCNACGAGAACATCATATTCNCCTTTTCTGAGGTCTCTAATTAATTCAACTCTTTCTATACTATCGATATCGGCATGTAAGTATTTAACCTTGATNCCNAGNCTATCGAGATACTCAGTTANGTCTTCAGCCATTTTNTTNGTGAGAGTTGTNANNAGCNCCCTGAAGCCCTTCGCAATGGTCTTCTTTATTTCTCCATAAGCATGNTCNACCTGATTGGTGGCGGGAAACAGNTTAATCTCAGGATCTAGTATGCCGGTAGGGCGGANNACCTGTTCAGAGAATTGACCTTTACANACTTTATATTCCCATTTACCGGGAGTNGCAGAAACGTANAGNAGATGAGATGTGTGTTCTAAGAACTCGTCNAAATTTAAAGGGCGATTATCCAGCGCNGATGGAAGNCGGAAACCNTAATTTACCAGTGTTTCTTTTCGNGACTGGTCTCCNCGAAACATACCNCCGATTTGAGGTATNGTAATATGGCTTTCNTCNACAATAGTNAGAAANCCTTCAGGAAAATAGTTGAGCAAGGTTGGTGGCGGNTCTCCGGGCTTTTTACCAGTGAGGTAACGGGAGTANTTTTCGATACCNGGACAGAANCCCAGTTCTTCTAATAGCTCAACATCATGCATAGTTTTNTGTTCGAGTCGCTGATATTCGACCAATTTATCGGATGTTTTAAATTCNCGAAGCCTTGTTCCCAGATCCTCCAAGATTTCTCGCACAACCGANCTTAAGTCTTCTTTNTCNGTTACATAGTGGCTATTAGGATAGATGCTCAGAGCGGAAACCTTTTTTCTNATTTTNCCAGTCAANCTATCGATAAATGAAATAGTTTCTACTTCGTCNCCAAAAAATTCGACTCGAATGGCGGTGTTTTTTTCGTGAGANGGCAGAATGTCTACNACATCTCCCCTTACTCTAAANGANCCACGNTTTAGTGACATGTCNTTTCTTGAGTATTGNATGGCAACCAACTGTCTNAGGAATTCGTCTCNTTCTAACTCCATATCNGTATTTAAGACTACGACNTGTTTGGCGTATGTNTGNGGNCTGCCCATGCCATAAATNCAACTAACGCTGGCNATNATAATGACGTCCTTGCGTTCGAATAGATTNCGGGTGGCTTCNTGACGCATTTTATCTATATCATCATTTACTGANCTATCTTTNGCTATNTANGTATCTGATGTNGGGACGTATGCTTCTGGNTGGTAATAGTCATANTAGCTNATAAAAAAGCCTACNGCNTTATCNGGGAAAAGTTCTTTCATTTCGGTAAATAGCTGAGCTGCCAGTGTNTTNTTGGGNGCNATGATAATNGTAGGTTTGTTTACTTTTTGGATGACATTGGCCATGGTAAANGTTTTACCTGTTCCTGTTGCACCCATGAGTACNTGATGTTGTTGACCTTTCTGGATTCCCTTCGAAAGTTCTTCTATGGCAAGNGGCTGATCGCCTGAGGGCTGAAATGATGANGTTAAATTAAACATAGAANCCATAAATGATTTCCGGTTTATAGTCGTTTGCTACNTACNTAGCATTATTGTCTAGTTTACAGCTCATGTTCTATAAATATGTCAAAAAAGAAAACTGNNGACGTAACTTNTTGTATAATGCTGTNNNGACTGTAAAGATTTAAATTTTTGATTGATGTTGATCTTTTNACTATGGANGATTATATGCCATAATCNTGAGTGCCCTTGAAGGCGGGAAATGTTCTATGGTAANTAAGCCGGGACTTTTGNGGGNTTTGATTATTTAGTATGCAGNANTGTATTTTAAGTNCGTCAAAAACCGTGANGATTATCATAGAGAATACGCAGTCATTCTGGTAAAACTAATTGTTGAGCTGAGNATATTGTGATACCTCTGTGTGCTTAAAGCAAAGAATTTCGCCATCTTTGTTAGTCGGTGCGTTNGCNTCGAGTGTTNCTATTTATATTTCCTTNTTAAGGAGGCTGTCGTTGGCTTGTCTTTATTCTTTCGTTTCGCGATCAGCGAAGCTATTGCTTTTTATGTTTATTCTTGTACAGGCNGGNTGTAAAATTGGCGGNCCTAAGCCATGGACTGGNTGGTGGACGCCGGGTGATAGTGTTGACAATGTAGGTTATAAACCAGATCAGCCTATTCCATTTCCTCATGATCTTCATGCTGGCGAAAAAAAGATACCATGCCAATATTGTCANTCATCAGCNCGGAGGTCTCATGTTGCTGGGGTCCCNCCCNTGAACACATGNATGGGTTGCCATAGGTACGTNGCTACNGACAAAGAGCCGATTAAGTATCTCACCGCAAAATATGAGGCGAANGAGCCAGTCAAATGGACNAAAGTTCATGATATTCCAGATTATGTGAGGTTTACGCATCAACCACATGTACTAGCGGGTGTCGGTTGTGANTCNTGTCATGGTGACGTTAAAAAGATGGGNGTTGCAGCNCAGGCTAAGCCTCTGCAAATGGGGTGGTGTATTGAGTGTCATCTCGAGAACGAAGTTCCAGTCAGTTGCAGTACATGTCATTACTAACATTAGCATCAGCTNCAGTTTAAACGAGGGTACGTATGGAAATNGAAATGGATCTCAAAGGCCTTGAGAATAANAAGGTTGTTTTCTCTCGAGGAGATGATNANCCTCATGAAGCNCCAGGAGGTGNACCTGCANAAAGGGCATCTGTATGTGAATGCAGAAGAAGTGATGCCTGACTTGGTCGAATCAACTGATGCTGATGAGAGCAAGGGTCCTAAGTTAAATGTTGATCGTCGTGACTTCATGAGACTCTTTAGTGCTAGCGCTATTATGGCTTCTTCAGCCGCATGTGTGCGTCGTCCGCTGGAAAAGGCTGTTCCCTATGTGAATCAACCGATTGATCAAGTTCCAGGCGTACCTGTATATTATGCTACGACTGATGAGGGTGGTTGTGGGCTTCTTGTTAAAACTAGGGAAGGTCGACCCGTCTTCATCGAAGGTAATCCACAACATCCATTAAGTTTAGGTGGGACTGATATCTTGGCTGCATCGACACTGCAGGACCTATATCATCCCGACCGTCGCAAACAGCCTTTAGCTCGTATGTCTAATAATAAAACATACGAAGTTGAGTGGGAAGATATCTTTCAGCAACTGGCTGATTATGCCAAGAGTGGAAAAGTGGCTTTCTTGGTGCCGGGTACTACAGGTCATCAGACTCAATTTCTCGAGCGCTTCTTAAAGCAAATTGGACAAAGTCCTGATCAGATATATTCATACGAATCCCAACCGTCCGTGAATGCCTTGTCAGAAGCGTATAGAATTGCTTTTGGAGAAGTTGGGACACCACGAGTAGATATTGGAAGTGCTAAGCTCATTGTTGGAATCGGTGCTGAGTATCTTGATCATGGCCCCACTTCGGTTCGTGACACGAAAGGCTGGTCTCGCTCTATTCCTTATCGAGATGGATCCATGGGTCATAGCGTTCAATTTGAATCCAGATTAACTTGCACTGGCGCTAAAGCGTCGGTTCGTTATCCCATAGGTGCTGGTGATGAGTTTGGAGTTGCCTTGTTGTTAGTGCAGGCTCTCCTAAAAACAGGCGCAGCTCGCGGTAGTGCTTCTGATCAAGCCGTTATTAAGCGATTCTTGGCAGATAACTCAGCATTAATTGATGCTGTGAAAACTAGTATTGGCTCTACGGCAGATAAGATAGGAGCTCTGGCTGATGATTTATTAGCGAAGAGATCCGTAGTCTTGGTTGGTCAGGTTGGTGCTGCAGATAGCAATGCAACATTGCTCCAGATAGCGGGTATTTTTGCGAATATCTTGACGGGTGCATTTGGTAAAACGATGCACTTAGATAGATCATGGATGAGCAAAGGTCTTGTTAAAAAAGGTATTCAGCAATTTATTGCTGATGCAAAAAAATACGATATGGTCATCGCATGGAATGTTAATCCTGTGTTCACGATGCCTGCAGCTTCTGGCATTAAGGAGATTTTTGCCAATATTCCTCACCTAGTCTCTATTCAGAATATGCCGAGTGAGATGGATGAATATGCTGAATTAATTTTGAATGGGCACCACTTTCTTGAGTCTTGGGGAGATGAAAATCCAGTAGCTGGTTTCTGGTCTACTCGTCAGCCAGCAGTAAGGCCTATTACAAATAGTCGTCAGTTCGAAGATATTCTACTTTGGACCCTTGCGAAGATGGGCAAGGAATTGCCATATGCGGATTACAGGTCTTATATAAAAGATCAGTGGAAATCGGTTTATGACTTGGTTTTCAGCGATCGCAAAGGCTCTGTTGATTTCGAAACTTTCTTTAGTGCTGTCCTGCGAAAAGGCTTTGTTAATAAAGAACAGAAGCAAAATATTGGTGACTTGAAAAAGGTGTCGGGTTTAACAGGCAAGCCACCTGCGAAAGGGCTACGCTTAGTAGCTCACTTGGATAATCGTTTGCTAGATGGCCGTGGTGCTTCGCGACCTGTTCTGCAGGAGTGTCCTGATCCAAACACATCAGTGTCATGGGATACATGGATTGCTATCAATCCTTATACTGCTAGAGCATTAGGTGTTAGGTACAATGATGTTGTAAAAGTGGAAGGCCCAGGAGGTTCTTTCGAAGGTGCTATATATCCTTTGCCAGGGTTACACCCTGATACAGTAGCTGTTCCGAGAGGAAATGGCCGTGCGAAAGGGATGAGTCGGGTTTGTGATGACGTTGGCTTTGACCCTCTGGTCGCACTTGGGAGTGAGGTTGATCCATTATGTGGAACGGCTGTTACTGGGGCCGTATCAATTAAGTTAACAAAAACGGGCCGACGATATCGCCTTGCTTCACAACAGAAGCATAATGATATCAACAATCGTACTGATATTGTGAAAACAGTATCTCTTAGTGAAGCTATTAAGAATAGATTCAAGGTACGTGGCAAGAACGCTAAAAGCTTGGATGATGTTCCTGATCTATATCCAGCGCTGCCTAAGGCTAAGTCTGGATATAAATGGGGTATGACTATCGACATAGACAGGTGCAATGGTTGCGGGACATGCAACGTAGCCTGTTCTCTTGAAAATAATGTACCGCAGGTTGGGCGTGAGCAAGTCATGCTTGGTCGAGCTATGCATTGGGTGCGGACTGACCGCTACTTTGCTGGTTCTCCCGATAACCCGACTGTTACCTATCAGCCAGTAAGTTGCCAACAGTGTAATCATGCTCCTTGTGAGGCTGTATGTCCGGTATTTGCAACGACTCATGATGCTGAAGGGATAAACTCACAGACATACAATAGGTGTGTGGGGACAACATATTAAGTT
>PBRN01000015.1 GCA_002725955.1 Pseudobdellovibrionaceae bacterium | reverse complement strand
TGTGCTGGAGCTAATGGAGACACAGCTTCTCTAACTTTTTTAATCCCTGTAGCACCGGCAGAAGCCATAGTTCTGCCATGAAAACCACCTTCAAAAGATAAAATCGTTTCTCGTCCAGTAATTTTACGTGCAATTTTAATGGCATTTTCATTTGCCTCAGTACCAGAGTTAACAAAGAATACCTTATCAAGATTATCAGGAAGTTTTTTAACTAATAAACTGGCAGCTTCAGCCCGCACCTTCATATATACTAAATTAGAATAGAACAGCATGGTTTCTGCCTGTCCTTTAATAGCTGCTACCACCCTGGGATGACAATGACCTGTACCAGTGACAGCATGGCCTCCATATAAATCGAGATACTTCTCGCCTTCATCAGTGAAAACCCAACTACCTTTACCTTTCTCAACAACAAATGGGAACCGACGATAAGTCTGGACTTCACTATTATGAGACAATTCTTTAGTTGACTGATTCAAGATGGATGCCCCCCCATTAACTTTAGCCCCGAAGATTCATCAAGACCAAACATCACATTCATATTCTGTACTGCTTGACCTGCCGCACCCTTGAGTAGATTATCTATCGCTGAAAAAGCGATTAAAGTCTTATTTTTAACCGCATAAGATACATCAGCAAAGTTAGTATGTTTTACCCAATTGATCTGGGGAGACCCGGCCATTGAGCGCACAAAAAATGAATCCTCCCAAGTCTTAGATACTATATCTTCGAGGGGAATTTCATCCTTTAGTTGTGCATATGCAGTTACGAAAATACCACGAACCATAGGTACACTGTGAACCTGCATGGTGAGATCTCCCGACCACCCCAAGCCACTGAAGGTTTGCATAATTTCTGAATGATGCTGATGAGTAAACATCTTATAAGCCAATAAATTGCCATCTCTATCGGGATGATGGGTTCCCTGGGTAGGTACAATTCCGGATCCGGACGAACCTGTTTTTGCATCGACATAGACAGGACCGCTTAGTAAGTCATGTTTAATGAATGGAAACAACGCCAGTTGGATTGCAGTAGCAAAGCATCCTGGATTTGCTACCCTAGTTGCTTCACAAATCTTACCCCGATTAATTTCTGTAAGACCATATACGAAATCTTTAAGAAACTTCGGGGATTCATGCTCATACCCATAAGATTCTGCAAAAACAACACGATCCTTTATTCTATAGTCTCCGGCCAAATCAACGACCTTCAACTTTCTTGGCAGGTGAGGCACCAACTTTTGGCTTTGCCCATGAGGCATAGCCAAAAATAGAATATCTAAGGTATCCAAAACAGGGTCAAGCATTCCTGGCGATGGATGCCCTGCTAGAGTTAAATCACTAAAGCCGCGACAAAACGGCAGCGCCTCAGTTAATAGTTTACCTTCATGTTTACCAGCAGTGACATATTTTAATAATATATCGGGATGAGACAGCAGAATTTTGACTAACTCTCCGCCACCATATCCGGTTGCGCCTATGATTCCTGCTTTGAGTTTAGTCATAACCCTTATCCTTCCAAATCATCCATAAAAGTGATCAGGAGCAAAAAACAAAGCACTAGGTCTTCCCCAGCCTTAGCCTTAGAGCCTGAAGCTTAATGAAACCTTCTGCATCTTTTTGGTCGTATACTTCGTCTTCTTCAAATGTGGCTAACTGCTCACTATACAATGTGTTTGGTGATTTGCGACCTAAAACATAGCAATGACCTTTATAGAGTTTAAGACGAACAGTTCCATTGACTTGCTTCTGCCCCTCATTCACCATAACCTTAAGCGACTGAAATTCAGGTGAAAACCAGAAGCCGTTATAGATTAACTCTGCAATCTTAGTTCCCAAAGAATCTCTTAAGAGCATCACTTCTTTGTCTAGAGTAATCGTTTCTAAGGCACGATGAGCATGATGTAAGATAGTGACTCCAGGTGTTTCATAAACTCCCCGGGATTTCATACCTATAAACCGGTTTTCGACTATATCAATCCGTCCAATACCATGCTCGCCACCAATAGCATTAAGCCTAGTTAACATCTCAGCCGGTGATACCATCTCACCGTTAATCGCTACCGGAACGCCTGCTTCAAAATCTAATTCTATGATCTGAGCCTCATCAGGAGCTTTCTCAGGGGCATTAGTCATCAAATAAATCTGCTCTGGGGCCTCAGCCCATGGATCTTCAAGAATGCCACCTTCGTAACTAACATGCATCATATTAGCATCAGTTGAGTATGGCTTTTCCTTTGATGCAACTACTGGAATGTTTCTCTCGCTCGCATAATGTAAAAGCTCAGTTCTCGAGCGGTATGCCCACTCTCTCCATGGCGCAATCACTTTTATTTCAGGCATCAGACCATAATAGCCGAGCTCAAAACGGATTTGATCATTGCCCTTACCAGTAGCTCCATGAGCTACCGCATCAGCTCCTAACTTTTGCGCTAATTCTATCTGTTTCTTGGCAATCAAGGGGCGAGCCACAGAAGTACCAAGCAAATAGGTTCCTTCATATACTGCCGCCATTTTCACAGCAGTATANACATANTCNGATACAAATTCTTCTCTCAAATCATCAATNTATATNTCCGAACAACCTGTTGCTAAAGCCTTTTCTCTCAGCCCATCCAANTCTGCTCCCTGNCCCACATCTGCAGTATATGCGATGACTTCACAATCATATGTCTCNTTGAGCCANCTAACCATTACCGANGTGTCCAGTCCACCAGAATAGGCCAANACGACTTTATTTATGGACTGCTNNTTCATCAGATTTCCTTTCNGNNATTTNATCGAGANTNCAATTTTTTGAAAAAGCTGCNATCACTTTTTCACAACNATNANCTTAAAACAAAGANAAAATACGCTTAACAACNCTAGATTGTTCTGCCTTGGTAGCAGTAGCTACAAAAATNGTGTCATCACCTGCAATAGTACCCAAAATCCCAGATACTTTTGCCTCATCGATAATAAATGCTATCCGGTTGGCACTACCTGGACTAGTTTTAAANACAACAAGGTGATCNCCAGCCAAGTGAGCATCCAGTTTATCCACAATTTGNGATTCNCCCGGCGCAATNCCTGGCAGACGATAGACNCCATCNACTTTNACAACATTTAACTTTTTCAAATCTCTCGAAATGCTGCTCTGAGTAGTAACAAANCCTTTTTGCTGAAGTTGGTGCACCAAATCATTTTGATTGCCAATGTTTTTCTCACGCAACAACTGACTAAGAATCTGTAGCCTGGAGCCTTCGTTATCATTATCTGTCACTGGGGCTCGGTAGCTTTGTTCATTTGCTATTTCTATATCCATGGAATGCTCCTTTTTGTGAATTATTATGCAATAAGATTACATAAAATTAACACCTGCATGGATATTTTCACTATTATGCAAAAGATGCAACCTATTTCGACCATAATTTCACCCATACATTGAGGTAGGGTTGATTTTATGGAATATTAAATCGTTGAGTCCAAAACTGGTTTGCTTTCAAAACAACAGTAAGGCACAGTTAAATAACTAAAATAAAAGGACATATTCTATGAAAGAGGCTACTGCTGATTCATTCAACGCTAATCCCAAAAGCTTGAATAAAAGCCTAGTCACCAACAGCATAGCATTTATGTTTATTNTCATTGGCTATGCCACTCCAATCTGGCAAAAACAAATTNTNGCAATAGGNTACTTCGCTCTATCGGGGGCCATCACCAACTGGCTTGCGATCCATATGCTGTTNGAGAAAGTTCCAGGNCTATATGGTTCAGGAATCATCCCCAATCGCTTCAACGAGTTTAAAAGCGGTATTCGTAACCTTGTNATTGGCCAATTCTTTACAGAAGAAAATATGAACAAATTTTTTGAATCAGAAGGCTTGGGAAATAAGTCTATTAGCTTCGAACCTATCGTTGANAACATTGATTACGACTTACTTTTNAACAAGCTAATTGATTCNATTATGAGCTCACAGTTTGGGGGAATGGTGGGAATGATTGGTGGACCTGAAGCNCTCCAAAGCATGAAACCAAACTTCACNGAAAAAATGAAGTTAGCTATTTCTGAGATGACTAAATCTGAAAANTTCAACAGTACAATAAAAACGGTCATGGCTTCACAAATTNATTCNAAAGAAATAAGAACAAAAGTTGAANANATAGTACAAAAAAGACTGGATGAACTTACNCCAGGCATGGTCAAAGAAATTATTCAAGAAATGATCCGCCATCACCTAGGATGGCTCGTAGTNTGGGGTGGTGTTTTTGGCGGNTTAATTGGCCTGCTAACCAGTTTTTTTAGCGGGATGTAATNGATTTAATANGAAGGCAAANTATTTGTTTCAACAATATTTTGCCAAAAGATCTCCCAATGTTTTCTAGTNTGAAACTCGCTCCAGAGNCCCTGTAAAAAAATGGANGACCTTAACGGCAAAGAATCTATACCCCGGATCCATCGACAAGACTGATCTCTAACTTTTAATCTNAANAAATCGCAACTTTTTTGATGACCCGANAAGTTATCGAGGCTNACTCGAAAATCCAAACCAGATGCAACAGAATAAAGCCACTCCAAGGCTTGAGGCTTNACTTCTACAATTTCNAATAAACCNTGCTGATCTTGACTACGNCCATCAGGGACATACCAATAACCATAATCTTCTTTNAACCTTCGTTCAGGCCCAGCTATGCACCAATGAGAAACCTCATGNAGAGCACTACTNGGAAAACCATGAGCAAAAANAACTTGATGATAACCACCACCGGGCCCAGCCGGAGTATATAACGGTTCGTCACAGCCTCTAGTCAATTCAGTAGAGTAGCTATGATTAAAACATTGATTAAATACCTTTATAATACGGTCTGCTTTTAATTCATCAACATTTTTAGGACTTTCCAAACCAGTCTCTTTTACCATCTCATTAAATCTAAAAAAGAAATGGATACTAACAAAGGTAGTTAAAGATGTCTACGCTAACGCATATTAATTTAGATGTTAATTTGAAAGGATTTTTACACAAGATATCTGAGATGAGAAGCAAGAATAAGTTTATATAAATTAAAAAGGTTAGATAATAAATCAATTTAACAAATACATCGGCAGCCAAAGATTAAATTTCTCGTGGGATAATTAAAGCTAATACCTTTCTAATCCAATGACGACAAAAAGACCAAAAGATAATAGTCAATAAACAACCGACAAACCCAAACTGAATCCATCTCTCGTCATTTTCATTTAAAAACGAGTAAATGATAAGAGAATTAAACGAATATTTGCCATCCAGAGAACCGACTATATATGACCAGAAACTACAGTTCCATGTAAGTAGAAATGAACCCAACCAGATACCAAGAAGCTCTACTTTACTGTGAGGTATCACAAAACGAAAGACAAACTCCCATGACGGGATACCTTCAACTTTTGCCGTTTCCACTAAAACTTCGGGATAACGCCGCAAAACCAAAAATGAGCCATAGAAACATAAACTATTAAACGCCATTGGAAGACTCAAAAATATGATAGTAACTTCATCGCCCATAAAGAAAAAAGTATTTTTGAGCTGTTGTATTAAAGCTACAAAGTAGAATTCAAAAGGAAATAGAACAGGGAAAACACATAGAAAACATATCAAAAATCGATTTTGGGTATGCCTAGCAAAAAACCATGCTGCTGGCATAATAATACAGAATCTGATTACAGCAATCCATAATGCGAAGATCAAGCTATAAAATAAAGTGGACGTTTCAAAGACAACTGAAATTTCGAGAAGATTTGAAATAAATGATTGGCAAACAAAATAAATAATCGGTAACAGTGAGAACAGTATACCTATAATTAAAAAGATAGTGCCTTTTATTCGATAACCAAACTTTTCAATCATATAATTAACCTAATCTAAATACCCTTTGAACTAACTTCATTAAGACAACAAAAAACAAAAGAGATAATATAGTTACCTGTAACGTTACTGCAGATTCTGCAATATAACCATTACGCCAAAGATTCCATGATCTTAAAATTAAAGGTTCCTTCCATCCGGAACCTATATTTTCCGTGCCATACACAATCAATGATTCTGGAAATGCAATAGTAACAATAATAGCAATTGCAATAACAGCGACGAACCAAGCACCTTTTGCCGCTGGTAAAAGCATATTATGATAACGATCTTTAATAGACAGACCTAAGATCAAACCCTGATCACGCAATGCTATAGGAGTTCTTAAAATCGAAATATGAAAGATAAGGAATGATAGGCTAATCGCTTTCCACAGCATAATCATCGAAAATGAAAGAAAAGGAACCCATAAACCACTAGCGGCTAATGCACCAGGCATAACCCACTTATAATCTAACAGGTAAGAAAACAATAAAAGCCATATGGATGCGACAACAGAGCCTGAAAGAATAATTGGCCATTCCAAAAACCANCTTAANAANTCTGCATACCATCTATTTCTATCCAATAATAAAACTAANATCATAGAAATAAGNAGNGACAGAGGNACNACCACTANTATGGTACTATACGTTAGCATNATCGACTGCCACAGACTCTCATCNANGTACAANCNAANATCTATAGACCAATTTNGNATATCGTCTAAGTCGCCAGCTAACAAGATNAGATAAAAAAGAGGTATTATATTGATGAAGAAAATTAGAATAAGAGTATGGCCAACACTTCCATAAGGTATGGATCGCTCANCCGGCNTTTGTTCATCATGNTTATGCTCTGTCATTTGACATCTTTTNCCTCNACGAGGCACTCTTTATTATCAAAAAAGAAAATATCTTTGAGACTCGTCCCAACNTCCACATCAGCCCCATAAGGNGGNGTNGCACCNAATTCAACCTCGATGGTCAACCAACAGGTNCGATTAAGCTCAACATGAACCCAAGAGCGGGAACCATGAGGCTCTATTAANACNACCTGNCCCTTACCTACAAAAACATCGGAAGNCTTAGNACTACCGATCCGAAGCCGCTCTGGACGAAAACCTGCCAAAACAGCTCCATGAGGAATAATAGATGCTGGTAAAATAGAGGTGGGNGCAAAACCCATAGGTGACATCGACATCATGGAAGCAGCATATCGAGTTTTCGGNCTATGATAGAGGTCATAAGGCAAACCGATTTGNTCAATATGCCCATTTTTCATCAAAATAACCCTATCAGCAAGACTCATAGCTTCACTTTGATCATCNGTTGCATAGATCACAGTTTTTTTAAGTTTCCGATGAACACGCGCTAATACAGAACGCATCCTCACNCGCTCCCAAGTTCCCAGTGTCTTTAAAGGNTGATCGTAAAGGAAAACCTTNGGGTGGCGGACAATAGCCCTAGCAACAGCTACCTCCTGCTTCTCTCCAATAGTCAGAGTNGCNGGCATCTTGTCTAGTAGGTGAGATATATCTAAATCTCTNGCNGTTTCCAGAATGCGTCTGGTGCATTCNTCATCTGAAATACGACTCATTCTCAAACCAAGCCCAATATTTTTATGAACTGAAAGGTTATCGAATAANGCATCTTCNGAAAAGACCATNCTAACATCACGGGCATTAGGGCCAAGATTATTTACCTTGCGGCCACCNATAAAAATTTCGCCGCTATTTTTTGATAAACCAGCAAGAATACGGATNAAATCATCCACACCACTTCCTGAACTACCAATAAGCGCTATGAACTCACCATCCGGAATTTGAAGATTAATAGCATGATCTTTTGGCTGGTTTTTTCTAAGGCTAACACCTGTTAACTTTACTGAAGCCAAAGNAAACCTCTAATGAAAAAAAGGGTCGACTAAGCGACCCTTATCAAATCCTAGCTTTAGTATACTNATGTTATAAAGTATACACGCTTTCCTTAGTCTCAAAAGATTCAATTCCGGGCTTAGATGGTCTAACACCTTCACGAAGAATTGCCTGTAACTGAAAACAGATAAGTGACTTTGGAACCCAAAACAAACTGGCTAGCTCAGATACCACATTGCGNCGNGTATCAAGTTTTGCCATTTCTTCTAAAAGCATNGCTTTTGGGATCAGAAGGTTGGCTGTAAACAAAGCCTCTTCNAATTCAACAACACCTTGGTCTAATGAGCCCAACTCTGGAAAGCGCGCTCTNTCACCCTCAAAAACAATGCGAGCTAGATCTTTAACCATGCTCATACGTGTTTGAGGCCGAAGGTCTCCCTTCCGAAACTGNATGCAATACTTACCAGCTTTAACCCGAAGAATACGGCTTAATTTATCGCGCATTTCTACTGGTTGAGTCGCAACAAAGGAAAAAGCCCTCATTACTTCCGGCAAATAAAGCGGCGGAGTGNTAAACTCACACTCGATTTGCATCTTGTCGACAAAGGATTTAACCCGCTCTCGCACGGAAGCAAACTGATCCAAGCTATNTANCTCATTAACTTCAAATAATTTTTTGAAGGAACGAGATTCTTGGTACTCAAAGTANGCTTCGTCCAAGTTGGCTGCACCACTGGCAACATCATGCACTAAGGCAATCTCTAGGTTCAATGCTTCTGACAACNTAGCCAAGGCAAAAACGGAGCGGACATTCTTTTCGCCTCGCTTCCAGTGGCTACAATCAGATGGATTAAAACTAAGGATTGAACCAACCTCTTGGTCTCTCACCTTGCTGCCCCGCTGATCTATCATAACCTTCTGACAGAACTTGAACAGCTGTACTGAATTTGGAAATTTTACGGCACCAGATCGCTTCATTGGCTTTCCTCCGACGTCCCTGCTTGACGCTGGTGAAACTTTCTATAATTAAAGGATATAAATGGCTTATTACAAATATACCTAGACCACGGGGAAGCTGTCAAGTTGACCATTAAATTATCTTCCNATCTCTCTACTGGCGGGCGTTAGTGNCCCNCCCGTTTTAACAACCCCTTTACTGGCAGGGCCTACAAGGGCCTCTCCAATAGTCAAACCCACCAACACCTTTAATAGCAACCANTACGCATAGAAGGTTGCNTAGACCAAACTNGCAGTTTTATAAGCTCCCANCTCTAAACTGACNTGAAAAGGATAAAAATGCTCCCAACCTTCATCAAAATTAATAGGTTGACCAAGAAGCCATTGTCCTGTCAATAAACCACCCACTAGCAGTACAATAATCATCAACATATCAATACTATGAACAACCAAAAACCTCATTAATCTTATTAATAACGGTATTTTACATGCAGGTCCCTGCGATACCCCTGACATAGGAGAAGTTTGATCCGGCCATTGATCATGCAGATGACTGCGACTTGACGGATCTTTATAAATTGAACTATCCATTGGGACTACTGCGGGTGTTTTTGGTAAAGAAGCCAATATGTTTCTATTCTCATTACTCATACTGAAATTAATATTGGGTTCTAAAGAACGATGATGGGAAGGTTTCAGCTTACCTAAACCTATTCCTGTTGAGAGGCTCTCAAAGTTTTTTAAATCAATTTCTTCACGCAGTCTTCGAATCTCATCCAAGACAGATTGGTCTGGAAAACTCATATATATCCTGTCATATTGAGGCCTTGATTAGGAGACCTAGTCTACAACAGACTAGTAGATAGGGCCAACCGAATAATTACTTTTTGTCAACTATTTATATACACATTTATTCTACCATAACAACCACCGATGGACTTAGCGTCCATGTAGATTAAGAAGCAGGATTTTATTGAAGTGACCAATAAACTACTTATTTTGCAATGCCATGGGATCTTCCCGATTCAAGACCCTGATGGTATCAATTTAGAGATGAAAACGGTTGGGAACATCGCCACATGTAACGAGAATATCGCTTCTTGGCAGCCCGATTATTTAGTTTTAGTGCCTAAAAATCCAGAACAAGCAATAATATGGACCGAGGAATTTAAAGACATCCAAAAAGAAAAAAACATCAAAGTTCTCATTGCTATGAAAAATCCAGATCCTGAATTAAGAAAAAGAATATTAATGGAAGGAATAGACGATTACCTTCTTATCCCATGTTCCAGCTACGAACTTAACAATAAGCTATCTCAGATCAGTAAATCCTCAAATATACAAATGAATGATCTATACAAAGCTAAAATGAATGCAAACAAAGAAAAAATTAAAGAAAGTGAAGATAAAATACAAGACCTCGAAGCAACTCTGATGAATGTTTCTGAATCATTACATAACATGCAAAACCCACTGACAGTGATCAATGGTTATGCCAACTCCCTGTTCAAAGAGCTACCTGACAACGTAAAGGTTCAAAGGCTCCAAAAAGCTGTTAAAAAAATGAAATTACAAATAAAAGAGGTTCTTCACACCAGACAGCAACACAGCGACACCGTTATTAATATTATTCACACAATTCACTCAGAGTTAGAATATATAGAGACTAATGAGGAGCTGGCAGAAACAATTGATGTACAACTGAATCTCGGTAAATTACCAAAAATAGAAGGTTCACAGGTCCATTTCAGCCAAGTCATCAGTAATGTCATTAAAAATGCCATCGACGCAATGCACGGACAAGAACATAAAGTCCTAAAAATAGAATCTTCTATTGATGCTAATGATGAAATATCTCTCATCATTAGTGACAATGGTCCGGGAATACCACAAGAGATTCAAAGTAAAGTTTTTGACCCTCTATTCACCACCAAACCTCAAGCTGACCTGACAAACCTCGAAACAAAAGAGCCTTCGGGAACCGGGCTTGGTTTACCATCATGTCGCAGAATTCTAGAGATGTACCAAGGATCTATCGATATACTTAAGTCAGACTCCTCTGGAACGGCATTTATTTTAAAGTTTTCGTGCAAAACTAAACAATCAGCTTAGAATCAGTAGAAAAAATCTAACTTAATTTAACGANTTATTTTTNNTGAGATGNCNTCGATTGACANTGANGTGACTATGCAGGAGCTATTTTAGCAGTNCCCGATTCGGTCGCAGAAGCCTGATGGAATAAGTCAAGAGCATCCTTTCTAACCGNAGCCTGATCAGTTGGCTTNGGTGCNGAAGCTACATGCTTATCGACCATACCCTCAATAACTTTGATCGCAGCNCTGTAGTCGGCATGAGACATNGATAATANCTTTTCTCTTAATACTATAATATCACCAGACCTTCGCCCCATTTCTCCGCGATCGATCCGCTCTTTAGCTTGGCTATCGAAGTAATAATATATGTTGTCGACGTCGACGTTCACNAACTCATCTCCAAAACTAATGACAAGATGNGTATCGACCATCCCAAAAAAAGCTTTAACAATTTGAACAGAAATTTGATAGTTACCATCAATCAGACCAACTTCTTGCCATAACAANGNCGGCCGGATACATTAAGTCTCTTAAAATAAACCNAAGAGGGCCCACATGAGCCAGATTCTAGTGCGCAATATTAGCCAGCTNATAACTAANGCCCCCATGGCAAGCTCAANAAAATTTCACCAGATAACGGAAGATGATTTAGGTCGAATAGAAAACGCNTGGTTGTTGNTNAAAGATGGCAAAGTGTCCNACTTNGGCTCGGGCANACCNNCAAAAGGNAANGNGTCAGACCAAATCATCGATGCGCAAAACCAACTNGTGATCCCNGGCCTTATTGACTGCCATACNCATCCTCTNTTTGGNGGATGCCGAGCCCATGAATTTGCTCAAAGACTGGGAGGNAAAACATACACCGAGATAGCCTCTGCCGGAGGCGGTATTAAATTTACGGTATCTGAAACCAGAAAGACACCNACCCAAACNCTCNTGGANAGCTGCAGGGAACGTCTNATCAAGTTCATGAGCTATGGCGTGACNACNATAGAGGTAAANTCCGGCTACGGACTGACCGTAGAAGAAGAACTAAGGCACNTGCGGATTTATCAGAAACTAAATAATGAACTCCCGGCTACTTTGGGAGTCACTTGCCTNGCNTTGCANGCTNTNCCTCCAGAGGCCAAANTTGATGANTTTGTGAAGAAAATGACCGATGAGCTTCTGCCNATCGTTGCCGAAGAAAAATTNGCAAATTGGGTGGATGCATTTGTTGAAGAAGGCTATTTCTCTGTCGCAGATGTTGANCCATTTATGCGNAAAGCTNAGGAGTTAGGCTTAAAGATCAGAGTTCATGCAGATGAATTTTCAGATTCGAAAGCAGGTTTAGCCGCAGCCAATTGGAATGCAGTGAGCGCCGACCATCTCGAAAAAACGCCCGCTGCCGCTATCGAACAAATGGCCAGAAAAGGTGTGGTCGCCGTCCTACTGCCAGGAACATCACTCTATACTAAGATCCCTTATGCCTTGGCCAAGCCTTTCCTAACAGCAGGCTGCCCCGTAGCGATAGCTACAGACTACAATCCAGGGTCATGTCAAATAGATAATTTACCACTTATTGCCACTATGGGCGGCATACATTGCGGTCTCTCAGGAGCTCAAACCATAGCTGCTGTCACCTATATTGCTGCAAAAGCTATGGATATGGAGTCTAGCAAAGGGGCACTTGCAAAGGGGTTTGATGGGGACTTCCTTATTACCCCTTTTCAAACTTTGGAACAGTGGCTTGCGGACCCTGGGCAAAAGCCTCCAAGACATGTATTTATCAATGGAGCATGTGTTATTAGCCAGAGTGCGCCGCAAATTTCTAGGTGATCATCGGTAGTCGATTGAAACTATGAGGTATTCTTTGCTCCCTTTTGGTAACCGCACCGTGATCTCCTCATCGGCTTTTTTACCTAAAAAAGCCTTGGCAATAGGAGATCCGATCGACACTAAATTTTTCTCCATATCGGCCTCTAAATCACCCACAATGCGGATAGATTTGACCTCACCACTGTCGATATCTTCATAAGACACATACGCACCAAACTTTATGACCGATTCACCTCCAGAGCTAAAATCAATCACATTGGCCCGGGCTATACTATCGTCAAGAATTGTTATGCGCCCCTCTATAAAGCTTTGCTTCTCACGAGCTGCATGATACTCCGCATTCTCTTTCAAATCACCGTGAGCCCTTGCTTCAGCGATTTCATTAATGACCTGCGGCCTCTCAACTGTCTTCAATTCATGTAATTCAGTTTTAAGCGCCTCAAAACCTTCCGGGGTCATAGGTACCATCTGTAATTCACTCATCTCAGTTCCTTAAAATTAGAGAAGCTGCTTCATCGAGCAGCCCCAAAAACCTATTAGCATTATATTATCACTTGGTCCGACTTCTTTGGAAAGAATATTCCTTCTCTCGATTAATCTCATGTCAGGAGGCAAATCAAAAAATAAGGCTTGCCCACCCTATAAGCCAGAACTCCATAGCTTATACTATACAACGGTCTAATCAACAAATATAAACCCTCAGAGAAGATTGGTATTCAGTGAAATCTAGAAATTATTAGAAACCGAGAAAGCCAAAACGGCTGACTGAGCCTCAACTTCCTGCACTGTAGTACCACCAACCTTTTGCGCCTGCCCCTGACCAACCTGAATAATTGTACCTACGGCTACCTGATCATTTGGAGTGACCTTAGTGATAAAGGCAGAGATTCCCTTGTAATCTATATGATCACGGCTATTACCAGTGACTTTATCGACCTCTTCCCGAGCATCATTATTGGTGAAAAAACCTAGCCTGAGCGGATATGAAGGGCTCACATAGTATTCAGCTCCAACGGCCAAATTAGTGACAGCCTCACGATCAAAAACTCCCCCAATATTCTTATTTCCATCTTTACTTTCAGTAAAATGCGATACGTCCATTGATACTAGTAACCTTTGATTAGCAAACCAAGCCATACCCATCCTCATTTCTAATGGCATAGCACCTATCGGCTTAGAAAACTCAGTATTTGATGATAGAGCTGGCACCGTATCTTTATCGGTGAAACTAAAAAGACTGTTATCACTTCTAAGTTTAGTAAAGTATGTCCTCTCTGTAGACACCTCATAAGTTTCATCCATCATTACGCCAGGCTTCAATGAAAGCCCGAAAGAAAAACCACTATTCATCGAGAATTGGGCACCTAGGATAGGAACTATAGCCCCTGCTTTTAAATGAGTTCTAATATTCTGCCGTACCGAAGAAGTCACCTCTCGCGGATTGCTTATACCGCCGCTGCAATCACCTTTATTGATATCATTCCCCTGGAACTCTTGGACCAGTTCATCAATTTTTACATAGCTAAGCCCAGCCCCAATCGCCAAACTACCTGTCAATCGATAACCAACAGCAGCACCGAAGCTTTGTGTGGAAG
>PBRN01000057.1 GCA_002725955.1 Pseudobdellovibrionaceae bacterium | reverse complement strand
TAATCGATACACTCCAATTTTTCTCGGCACTGGATGTAAAAGCATCCTGCGCACTTTCTTCACCGATAAGGTTTTCTGTCATTTCTTGTTTATCCGAATCATCGCCGCATCCGACCACAAAAAGAACAGATAAAGCGAGAACAACAACGGTTTTAATTTTTTTATTAAGCATTTTAAATCCCTTTTATATTTCATGTTTATAGAAAATTCACCGTATAGAACGCACCCCAAATTAAACATGACTACGATGTTTATCTGGAGGCATCATATATACGCTAAATAAAAAGTGCTGACTCGAGCCGCACCAATACGGATGAGTCGATTATGAGTGAGATCACTCAATACAACATCAAAACAACTGTTAGCAAAGGACTTATCCATTTGCACCAATTGACTTAAATGAAGGAAATAATCCGAGTTATGTTCATCAGACTCGTGGAGGTGGTGAATCTAAACCAAGGGTAATGAATAAATGAAGATTGGAAAGAAATGCAAAAGTAATCATAGTTTCAAATTGCGGAGGTTCAATGCCATGAGCCGCTATGTTAGAAATACGATGAGCACGACCTGCTAGCACGCCCCAAAAAAGCCCCGCACATAAACAAGCAAACAATTGGGGCTCTTCTGTTGGACCATGCCCATGACCGCCTGATTTTACTGAATCAGCGACAGCGGCTTCCTGATGACCAGGACAGGCCGTTTCTCCATGCACAACCTGATCAACGGAATCTTGACATTGACAACCACCAAATGCAGCTCCAGCCAAAACCTGACTACTCATGAGTGCTAGCGATATGAATATAGCCCAAAATTTAATGATGATGTTATGCCACAAACGCATGTAGATTTTGAGTATCCTTCAGTAAATAATCTGGCCGTCTCATACTAGCCCGCCCTAGATTCCTAAGACGCAGACTCCTAATATGATAGCCCGCTATGCCTACACTATCGGCTTTGCCAACCTTTTACCTAAGATGTTTTTGATCCATCGCTTTTCTTTAAAAGAATAGACCACTTAGACACATCATTAACCGCACAATAAAAGGGATAGGTCAGAATTATAAGCATAATATAAACAGTGGGATTATAGAGGAAAAAATTTTTTTTTCAAGATAGCTGGCTACGTTGAACAAGCTATGAGTAACACTGTAGACGGCACACTAACCAAAATATAGATAAAAAAAGCCAGCATAGACGAGGGTCATGCTGGCTCAAAGACTCAAAGCCTATGGCTCCGGCCTAATCTAAACAGAAACCTACCAGTTTCTGACATTTTCTACGTTAAAGTTGAAAGCATCTTTCAAAAGCTCTCGTGCTTGCAGCAGGTCTTTTCTGTACTGAGCCATTGCAGCTGGCCCAGCTGAGCCGAGCACAGGTTGGTCCGCCATTAATGTGTGCACTAAATCAAATGTCTGATCATCAACTGATGAAATCGGACTGAACTGAAATGCCAAAGCATAACCTTTCATTTCGCCCCAATGCTTAGCATGGTTCGAGAAAGAATATGCAGATGTGCCATATGCGTCCATGTCTTTAACGGTATCGTTGATATAATGAATGACAGTTGCTGCTATAGTCTTTTCCCAAGCATCTAAAGCAATCTGGGACTGGACTTTTAACTGCTCACGGTAACCTTCCGGCTTATCTTGAATTAACTGTCGACCAGCGATAAAAGCCTTCATCACTCGTCCTGTCAAATCGTTATCGACGATTGAATCTAAATCACGCTTAGCTGAGTTACGGGAAATCCCCTGATTTTTTTCCGAAAGCAAATCAATTTGACCGTCGCCATTAGTATCAATCGACCGGCCTGACTTAATTTGAGACTTAGAGTAACGCAAGTAGTCACGGGCAGCTCCAAAATAGCCAAAGCCTTCATCCCAGTGATGCTCAAGAGCAGTATAGTTACGACTGCCTTTGTATTGGTTTTCGTTATCAGCGTTTAAGCCTTTGCTTGATCCAAGATCAGTACTCATATAATCACGCGCTGCTTGGGAATAGCTCACAGCACCATGGAGGAGTTTCTGAGTAAGCTGAGAAAGATCCCAACCATTAGGGGTAAGATTAGCATTATTATAGGTCTGAGCTGGTTGGTCGCCATTACTGATAGTAAAGCTATCACCATCAACCAAATTGTTGGCCATAACACGCATCCAGGCATCAACAAGATCCTCTGGCTCAACAAAACCATCACCAGCTTTGTCGGATTCCATCGCCTTCAAGTCCTGGCCATAAAATTTATTTAAATTCCAGCCTTTTAATCCTAAGCGACGAAGCGGGTTATCATTACCGGCGGTTTTATTACGAAGTTGTTTCCCTGGATCCTGAAGATCGGCATAATAGAGACCCTTGGTATCCATCCTATAGCCATTCAAATCTCTGGCTGTAACACCAAACTGAGCATAGCCATAAATAACGCCTGGGTTCTGATTCTGGTTATCCCAGAAATAAGAATAATAGCTGTCCAACGACAAGTACGCCTCTTCAATTGTACCTTCGTAGGCTCCGCTTTTAAGAGAACTCATATAGGACTTCATATCATTGATTAAAACTTGGCGAAAAGCCTGACCATCATAGCCAACGCTAGATTGACCATCGAATCGGCTTTCAAATTCATAAGTATCTTTTGCATAAGCGCCAGTAGCTAAAAAAGCAGGCACCAATAATGTCGCAACGAATGCTTTATTGAACATATTATAAATCCTTTCTAAGTGCCAACGGAGCAGGATCTACATGCATCGATTAAACCGGTTATAGTAATGATGAAGATCATGCGCTGGCTACAGTTACTAGTCCAAAACAGGCGCATAATAATTTAACGAATTGACCAAAGCAAGCGCTAAATGATAAATATTCTCAAAATCAATCACCCTACATTATTAGCCTCTAGAATACAGATAAAAATGTTAAATACCTATATTCATGAATACTATTTAAAATTGAATGCTAATCAAATAATCCGAAGGCAAAAAAAGCCTCTCAAACACAAGCTGCTGAAACAGTTACGGACGATTCGGGATATTTTAACTACATTGATTAAAATCTTGTTAAGTTCATGAAATAAAGATGCGTATAGTTACAAAAAATGGCTACTTGTTAATCGGAGAAGAGGACATCAGCAGCCCAATACAGAAGGATCTTTAATATAGATTAGAAGGTTTCCAATAATGGAATCAATGGACCTCAGTTACTCTAGAACTAATGTCAGAAAGAGCCACCTATCTAATCTGGCTCTATTTTTGATATGATTGATCATCATACTCATGCCAATCTATAGTATGTTTATTCTATACATTAAGAGTGGAGTAAAGAAGTGGAAGCAAAATGGATGTTATTGCCGATGCTGGGGCAAACGATACTGACTTTCGAAGTGATGCAAATAGCACGCAAAAGGAGACTTAAAGCAGTTAATTCGGGAGAAGTGCACGGTACTTACTTCAAAACTATGGAAGGCCCCCCTCCGCCTAGGTATGTCCTACAAGGGGACCAAATGATTCTTAACTTATTCGAAACTCCATTACTTTTCTTTGTAGTAGCCGTCGCTGCCATGGGTCTGAACCTAATCGATCCTATTTTATTTGGCCTGGGTTGGGGGTTTGTGGTCTCCAGAGTCTGGCACGCATATATCAAACTGACCCATAATAAGATTAAAAAACGAGCGATCGCTTTCGCTATATCTTGTTACATTATTCTTTTAATGTGGGTATGGTTGGTCTGGCTCGCTTTCAAACCTGAAGGCTTTGCATAACAAAGAGTATCAGACATAACAATCAGAGTAGCACCACCCTTTGGCGCTGCTTATGATTGTCGTTCACAGATCATTGGGACGCCGGGAAAAACGATCTTGCAACGCTTCAACATCGCCGGCATCTCTATGGATCAGTACTTTATACTCCAATAAAAGTGGCATTTCCTCATTCAACGGCAAAACGTCAACGCCTGGAAAAGCGGGATTCTGCATCGCTCTGGCTTGCCTCAGAATCCACTTTTGCGGATAGCCGGGCATGTTACGATCCTGAACAATCGTAATGGAACTGATGACTTGATCGTTAAAAGATCCTCTAAAGTGCATCCAGCCTCCACCCGAAACCGCTGTCCTTTCCGGATTCACGGGACCTTCTGCCGAAATAAAGGCCAGATCCCTAGGAGTTTTCATTCTAAAAGAAAAACCACCATAGCCTTTGTCATTATTAGATCCACTAAGGGTCACTCCTCCGACTTTTGGGGTCAATGATATGCTAAAATCCATTTCCCGCGGTCCATCGGTAAGTTTATAAATGGTCACTTGAGATTTTTCTTCCACGATTACTTGCGGGCTACCATTTTGATCAGAATTTTTGAGTGACAGCCAAAGAACGTCAAAATTGATGGTACAGCTTTCTTCACCGCATTGATCAAAGTGAACCTCCCGCACCAGATAATCCATCCCCCTTACTTCCCAAGGATCACCAACAGATTCACCATCCACCTGAAGCTGAGGCCAAGCCCACCAAAGACCGTGATGATGCCTATGATCAATCGGTCGATCAACAGTAAGCTCTCGCTCATTTAAGTCATACACAGGATGAAAAAAATGAGCTCTACTCCGCTGCTTTTCTGGGTAGGGGTTATTAATATGATACCTAAAAACCTTTTTGCCATTTTCCATTAGGACTAAAGTATCATTGTCTTTCTTAATCGAAAATGCTGCAAAGCCTTTGGCTCCAGAAAAACAAATACCCAATAATAAAATTAGTGTCTTCATATCAATACTCTATATCAGCTATCAAAGTTATATTCAGGCTTCCACGTTTCTATAGAGCCTTTAAGCATGGCATCCACTGTCATAGATACGATAGCAACTCCTTTAGCACCCCGCACAACATCACTGATAGGCTGCTGGCCTGAATGAATGGCCTCCCGAAAGGCAGCAAAGGAATTCACCGTTGCATCCGATAGTCGATCACCTGGGATAGGGGTGCCTCCGCAGTTCTGCGAAGAAGTTGCACCGGATAAGGCATCGAAGTCATCGACGAAGTATGAACCTTCTTCCACATAATAAGCCTCTGAATCAGTCAGACGGATCGTGCCTTTATCTCCTTTGAATCGTATGGCAAAACCATCGTAAGCATTAGCCGTCAGAGAGGTAAAACTGGTCTTAACACCATTTTCATAACTAAACAGCGTAGAAATATTATCGTATGTCTCACGACCATCTTTCCAATAATTAATTCCACCAAAGCCGGTTGCCCGCACTGGATAGGCTTTAAGCACGTCATTCACATAGTCTAAATGATGACACCCTAATTCTGCCATCAGACCTTTGGAATATTCCCGATACATTCGCCAATTAACTTCTCTTTCTCTGGCAGGGTCCGATACCGATCTTCGCCAGTCACCATTCCGATTCCATTGACACTCAACATTGACGATCTGCCCCAGATTGCCATCCTGAATAATTTTTCGAACTTTTTTAAAAATACTATTGTACGGATACTGATATCCTGTTTGAAAAATCAACCCGGTGTCACGAACCTTCTGAACCAAACTAGCAGCCTGCGCCACATCATAAGTCATCGTTTTTTCGCAAAAAACATGTTTGCCTTCATCCAAAGCGTCCCAGGCTATTTGATAGTGCCGATCCAAGGGAGTTGCGATGGCAACCGCATCTATAGTTTGATCGGCCAGTAATTCTTTATAATTGCTATAGCCTTTTCCACCCATGTTCGCTGCCAAACCGCGGTTTCTATGGTTTCTATAGGTGTCACAGATAGCTACAATCTTTATATTTTTCAATGCCTTCATCGCTAGAATATGCGCCAGACCTCTATTGCCGCAACCAATCAATCCAACGCGCACTGTTTGGTCAGTAAACCTGCTGGAATCAGCACGACCCAGAGCGGACCACCCTGCCATTGCCAAGCCACCTGCACTTAAACCAGATTTAATAATATCACGACGCGATGATTTTTTAGGCATTTACGACCTCTTTTGAATGAACAGTAATTAATTTTAAAGAGATCTTAAAGAAAGGGTGAAAATAATGCAAGAGAACAGCAGTTTAGAGCTTATTCACGAAAAGAAAGATGTTTATTTTCAATGTATATTTCTCTCTCTAAGGAGAGTCTGAATCACTAAACAACAGGTCTTTTAGTAAAGAAAAACGATCCACAGTGCGCGAAACTCGCTGTTCTAACCTAGCCCTTGAAAGAGGCTATTTTCAATCACGGTGACACTTTCTACACCTTCNTCATCACTATAACCNCCAATCTTGGCATCCGNCGGAAACTCAACCACNACCACCGTTAAATCATCATCGCGGGGGGTGTCNTCAAAAAAATCAAAAGCNTCTCTNACCAAAGCATTTTTAATTTCCTCGGTAGAGCCATCAATATAGGTCATAAGCTTTTCTCTNAGCCCCTTGCTGCCCCACATTTTACCTTTTGGTGATTTACATTCGATCAAGCCATCGCTGTAGAGNAAAAACTTGTCNCCNGGTTTNAATTTCATGGTCGTTTCACTAAANACTGCNTCNTTTTTAANACCAAGAATCACNCCCTTTTCTTTCATTGTCACCGGTGACAANGGAGAGATTTTGCTAAGAGAGCGNTTCTTCTTGCCCACGATACGGTCGTCATTCGGATCAGCTGGCACCATCAGAGGAAAGTTGTGTCCGGCATTAGCNAAAGTCACTTCACCGCGATTGTAATCGATCATCATAGCAAAGAAAGTCATAGAAATTGTACCTTCTACTGCCTCAACAATCACACGATTCAATTCTTCTAATAAGACACCNGGNGTGCAGACTTCCTTGCTCTCAGTGATAAGGTGGACTAAGGTCATACAGCCNGAGTAGGCCATAGCCGTCACTAGAGCGGCCGGAACACCATGACCCATAGCATCNGCAACGAAAACATATTCAATTCCNTTATCGGTCGAATAATGNCCCCACCAGTCACCTCCNGTCTGTGATGCTGGAATACTGTATCCTGAAACATTAAGAATCTGATTTTCTCTATCNGGCTTAGGAAAAATTGTATCTTGCACNGCCTGAGCCGTTTTCAATTCATTATCTATATGGGCTTTAGCAACCTGNGATTCCAATAGTGCTTTGATTTTAACAGCCATAACATGAATAGACTCTGCCAGATATCCGACCTCATCACTTGTTTTGGCATGAATAGGATAATCAAAATCNCCCCTGGAAATCTCCCAGGTNGCTCCAATCACTTCTCTGAGATTTTTCGTCATGCTCTGGGCACCTAAAAAAGAAGCTAAAACGGCTACCATNATAAAAAGGCTACCATACAACACCATNTCTACCAGCGCTTGCCTGACATCGGAATATGCACTTTCATGATCTTGCTGACGAATCACGATCAAACCATAAAGCGGAATTTTATAAAAAGCNCCCACCCATGTAACGCCATCGGCCTTNTAATTCAAATTATAACCACCAAGNTCNCCTTCTCCGATGGCAGATTTGACAATCCCATATGAGCTATAATTCTTATTTCNCAACAACTCTTTGGTTGAGCGAGTNCTAATTAGACGACCGGNATCGTCCAACACCANAGAACGNACTAGCTGCGATTCAACAAGCTTCTGAGTAAATTGGACTTGCCAAACAGTAAGAACAATCACAATTCTTCGTGCGCTGGTACTAGAACTAACAGTCATCGTNAGNTTGAGCATTGGNAGTTTCATTATATGACTAATATTTTGTATTTTAATCGATTCATAATNCTTATTTCGAACTAANTTTTTNACCCGCTTAGTGTTTAGCTTCCGCAATCGCTGAATAACNTTNTCGGGATTTTTCTTACTAAAAAAAGCATCTTCAGTTTTNTTCGTAGCNACAAAACCAGCCTCACTTACTTTNCTNCCGTAGACATCAAANACTTGAATCCCTACATAGTCTTCGCCATTACTCATAAAATCGCTAAGTATTCTCTGCTTATCTTCTATGCTATTCACTCTAACCATGGATCTNATAACACCAGTNAGCTGGGATCGCCAAGAATCCAATACCCCATTCAANGCATCACTAATTTTCTCTGCCTGATTAGANGANGTTTCCATCACCTGATTTTCAAGNACTTCTTTCAANCTCTGACTCTGCTGGAAAGCCAAAAGCCCTACCGTTCCTGCNACAAGCAGNACAGAAAGATAAAAGAGTTTCGCAGTAATTGATCTGAGGGGATTAACCTTCACTAAACTAAATCCTTGTCCTGGTTTTTNTCNATAGATTGCTCGGCATGANCNTAGNAAACATTTAATTTTTAAACTTCAGTCNTCNTATATAGATAGGAAACACTNNTTTTATAGNGATANTCGGANCTTAANCNAGGCTCAGATATCCATTGATCTATGNACNNNCAAGGTTCGTGATGAACCAAANAATTAATTCATAGNNAAATNATNNTAATTAANANTTTAGATACNNANACTTATANGATTANTTCTTCTNNCCCAGAGTNCTCCNAACAANAGAGGAACCAGNACTNATATTAAGNTTTCCNCCAANAGGACCGATGCACAACCATCAGCAAACCTGTAATTTTGATGAGATAAAATGTCCAGAAACGCCCAACTATTTTATCTATTCTGGTGTGGAATAACCGGTAGTTTGCTTTTTTTCTTATTCTGGTCGCCNGAAGAAGANTTTNCTGCCTCTGCTCGTATNGGAAAACTAGTTAATACGACTGGAGTCATNCGAGTNAAACCAGATGCANGNATATTGTGGNGGGAAACNGCCCCCGGTTATCAATTAGGTTACAATGATTCGATNGCNACNTCGGCAAATAGCTCGGCAATGCTCCAAATTTTAGATCTGCCACCNCTGAANCTTGGAGCAAACTCACGCCTNACCATAAAAACATCAGCGCGAGATCANGGNGCTATANTCATCGACCTTGAAAANGGACTGATTGCTACAGCCAAAAAAACACCTCNAGCAGAAGATAATANAGAGGATGAAAAACCTGCTTCACCTGAACAANAAANTGCCCNAGAANAATTAGANANTGATAGTCAAACACCAACTAAAATAGTCGACAACCAAATATCATCAGAGCCGACGGAGGCTCCGCAAAAAGCTATTACTATCACCGCTGGCGAAAAAGTATTCACTCTAGGGAACAAAAAATCACAACTTACTTTGTTTAAACCAGAAGTAAACTCCCAAGCAACAGTGGTTAAAGCAAAAGGAAATATCAATGTAGCGGAACCTGGTTCAGTCCGACCACAATTGCTCGAATCCGTTGATCGCCAAAAGGAATTATCTAACACCATCGAAAAAGCAGCCACTCAAACCATCGAACAAAAAGCGAAAATCATCCAGAAACAAAAAAGTTTAAAAAATGTGAACAAAGTAGCAGGTAAATCAAAAAAGTTTGCGTTACTGACGACCAACTCAAATGCTAGCGCAAAGCTCAGCCTTGATCTGGAAACAATCGTAGCTAATCCTGAACCCATCGTCCCTAAAAAAATCAATCTAATGGCTGAATTAGATTTAGATCGATTGATTAACGATGTCATACCAGAAGACTTTTTACCTGTGATACGTTTACCTAGAATAGCAACTATCGGATGGGTGATTGGCCCTCTAGCAAAAATCAAAAAAACTCAAGTTGGTATTCCTATATCTCCCCCAAGAACAAAAGTACCCAATTCATTAAGATGGTTGCCCTTTATAGGTGCCATAGCGCCTGGCAGTAAACAAAAGCAGCTGGTCATGGCTTTCCGCGGAAGATCAGCATTGAGCAACCAAGATATCAAATTAGATCTAAATAAAGCTAAAAAAGTTGTTGAAGAAAGCAGTGGCGCTAATCCTGAGATAAATTTCACCGTCATACCCGGCGTCAATTTAATGAACTCAGCAAATAAAATCACCTCGAACGCTCTTGGTCAAATTCATCCAATCAAAATCAGAACCTTAAATTCAGTCCGCAGAGGCCCAGCCAGCCTTAGCATTGCGAAGTGGGCTTTTACTACACCAAAATCCAAAGTTCTGTGGCAAGGATCTTTCACCAAAAAAGCCACTATTACTGTAGCTAATGGATCAGAGATTATTAAACTTAAACAACTAATGCATGCGGAAAATTTTTCCGTTGATCAAAGAAAAAAGTCTTTAAGTGGCAAAGGGGTTTTCTTCATTAAACAATTTCAAATCATCGCTCAGGTGACTGGTGAGTACGAGGACCCTGAAAACATTCGTCGTCTCATCAACAAATTCCAAGCTGAATATGCCTTTGAGGGAGAATTCGAAAATTATCTTGGCGGCATGGCGAGCCTCGAAAAACTGGCAAAAAGCCGAGCATTGCCAACAAAACTTTACACACTAGCCAACAGAAGATTCAATCCAATCGAATTAAGTTTCTTTCAAAGAAACCCAGCAGCACTCAAGTTTTTAGCCAAAAGAAGAGCCGTCTTTTTTAGAAAGTCAGTCCAACTTTTTTTCCCAAAATAGATCCAAAAGACCATTTTTCCGCCGACATTTCCTGCGTATTTTCGAACCTATTGCGGCTATCATCGGCCCTCGAAATCGCTATTATTGCTATATTTTTTGAAAAATTACCGTATTTTTACGCCCGATTAATCATTTAAATTCATTGCCTTAACAACATGTTTTTTTTGTTCTCATTATTAACGTTGAAAAACCGATGAGTAGGTGTGCAACTTGAGAATGATTATCAACATCATGCATAACTACTAGAGGCTGGTGCATGCGACCATATGTAAAAACAACCCCCTTACTGCGGAGGATCTTCCGATTCATTGTAGTGTTAGGATTTATACAAAAACCAATGATAGCTGCAGGCCAAAACACTGAGTCTTCAGCGGAAGAAATAAAACCAGAAGCAATAAAAAAAGAAGAAAAAAAATCGGAAGCAAAACAAGAGAATCCCCTAACGGATAACGAACAAACTATCGTCATAACTGGTGACCGCACCCCAACACCCGCCAACCAGAGTTTAACACCGATTACTGTTATCGAACGTCAACAAATTGAACAAAGTGGATCCGAGGATTTAGGTAGTTTAGCTCGCACTATCCCAGGCCTTGATGTGTACGAAGGAATTAGAGGTCCTTCTATCCGTTTGCAGGGTCTTCAAGGTTCCCAAGTTCTGATTCTAATCAACGGTTCGCGAACAGGCGGCGCTATTGGCGGATCAATCGATCTTAGTCAATTCAAAACAGGAGAGATCGAGCAGATCGAGATTCTAAGGGGGCCGGCAGCGGTGATCTATGGATCAGACGCCTTGGGCGGTGTGGTTAACATCATCACCAAGAAACCTATCTATGTTGATAAATCATTAGAAGTCCGTGCTTCTAGTTTCAGATCCTTACAAACAAATGCCAGTTTTGGTTTTCACAAAGATGATAGAGATATACAAATTAGTCCCTTTTTCACCAACCAGGCTCCTTGGGAAATAGAAAAAAAGGACCCTTCAGATAATACTCTACAGATATCTGGTATAGGACAAACAGAGTTCGGTTTCAGCCAGAGGCTAACCAAGGGACAAGCACTTGCTGATGATAATGAAGGCAACATCTACTGGGATCAAAGCCTGCGCTTATCACAAAGAAACCTGTGGGATGATTACACCACAGCTCAAGGGGCTCAAATGCAACGGACGAATACGATCCAGACCGCCCATTTTAACCTGAAACCCATTTGGTTTCTGACTTCCAATCAATCGATTTCTGCTCAACTTGGGCATTACTATAGCGAAGACATTTACGAATTAGATCAAGCATACAGTAATGTGCTCGACAAAAAAGAGGTCACCACCGAGCGCAAGTATGAATCAAAGTGGTTGTGGCAAAGAAAAGCTGAAAGTCTAAAACTAACAGCTGGAATCGATATTGATCAAGATAATTTAGTTTCGGATCGACTTGGAGCCAACGCTCAGCCGAGGGATCGCCTAGGAGGCTTCGGAAGGATCAGCTACCGCATTTTTGATCAATACTGGGTCACTCCTGGTATCCGAGGGGATGACGATAGTTTATTTGGCAGAAACACCACTCGAAGTTTAGCACTAGCATATATCGGTGCGGCTTTCCGTGCTAACCTCGCAGCAGGAGAAGGCTACCGCGCTCCTGACTTTAAACAACTGTACATGGAGTTTATCAATCAAGGAGCTAACTATCAGGTCATCGGCAATCCGGATCTTAAGCCCGAAAAATCGATCAATTATACCCTGACTCTTGCCTTTGACGATGGCTCTCAACATTTACTAAACAGCCCTTGGAGCACTCAATTCAGTCTATGGCATAACCTAGTCGATCAGCTAATCAGCACCACTGAAGTAGCAGCACAAGGATCTCTGAGAACCTTTCAATACTCAAATGTTGCAGAGATCGAAACCAAAGGAGCAAGCATAGCGGTATCATGGGAAAAAGGCCCACTTTACCTAAACTTGGGACAGCAAGTGCAGGAAACCAGAGAAACCAGTCTTAGCAACGAACTATCAGGGATTCCCCGAAATGATACCAAAATTGATGTCAGGTACACCAAGAAAGCCCAGGAAGATAGTTTGGGCTGGCAAGTAGGCATAAACCTCCAGCGCATTGGAGAGACAAATTACTATGATTCAAATAGCCAAGCTTATCTGTCGAAACCTCGGGGTTTAGTAAACTTACAGTTCCGTCAGACACTTAGTAAAGACAACAACGGTGGTCGTCTGAGATGGTTTTTAAAGGGCCAGAATTTAACCGATGAATGGCATCCTCAAGAACTGTCTGTACGACCACTTTCATTCGAATTAGGCATTAAAAGAAACTATTAAATATACAACAAAGGGAGCAGTTAATAATGAAGAAAAACCAAAGGATGATGACGTATCTTAATCTATTTTTTATGCTATGCGTCATCATGATGAGTGTGCACTGTGCTGAACCTCAAAAGTTAGAGGACGCCACGGAGGCACCCAAAGCTCAATCTATCGATGACACTCCAGGTGAAGAGGCCGAAGCAGAAAACACGACGTTTAACGTTGATGCAACTTCGCAAACGGATTTTAACTATATTGATCTAGACAAATACATCGGTGCAGATGATGGTGTTTGGGACCTTGGCTTTCGTAGGTATGTTATCGTACAGAACACCGAAGTTCCCGTTTCATCTGCAATCAATGAAGTAACTCTCACAGAACTGTCTAGCATCCCCGAAGGTCCATGGCTTGAAGACGAACTTAATATAACTCAAGTCTATGATACCTGGTATAACTACAACTCGGTCACTCATGTGTTAACACCACAGGCCCAGATCTATGTGGTTAAAACCAGTAGCGGCAGTTATGTGGGTTTAAGCATAAATTCATATTATGACGGCGTAGGTTCGCCCGCCATTTATACATTGACTGTAAAAAATCTCAGCGAAGGTGGGTCTTAATAAAAAATTAACCTTCAAGGGTCTTTTAGTCTAGGCATTCTTCATGATACTAGCAGAATATGTTGGAATGCTGCGAATGCCTTAGACAACGATTCGTTATGATTTCTAGACGAGAAGATATTCCTTCAGAAGTGATCCTATTCATTTCTGGAGGTGAATTTATTGGTGCAGGTATTACATGGCAAGTATTTCAGTTCAACATAACAGCACGAATTTAATTTCTGGTTATAAAAATAAGGCTATTTGTCTATCGGCAATAGTCCATTTACTGCTTCTAGGGTTTCTGATCTGGATCGATCACCATGAAACAAAACAACACAATATTGCCGCTATCACAGTTCAATTCATTGCTGCCAAACAAAATCAAATGGTAGCTAGTCAAAAGTCTGAATCATCAGAAAACTATAATAAGGAAAAGATCGAGTCCCAGCAAAAGAGAATCATATCATCATCGCAGACAGATAAAATAAAGACAAATAAGATAGATGAAAAGGTTGATTATGGTATTGAGGACAATGAATTAACCAAAGCACTCCCGACATCCACGGCCTCATCGCCGTCAAGCATGACTGAATCTGCATTTAAAGTCACCAGAGAAGCTATTCCTCACTATCCCAATCACCTAAAAAACCGAGGGCAAGAGGGTTTTGTGAGAATCTCACTAGTGATTGAGCCCAATGGTAAGG
>PBRN01000316.1 GCA_002725955.1 Pseudobdellovibrionaceae bacterium | reverse complement strand
GTAGTCATGGCAAAACTACCACAACAGCTATGATAGCTCATATGTTACATGAACTTGGATTAGCTCCAACAGCTGCCGTCGGGGGTATTGTAGAAGGCTTCGAGTCTTCAGCTCTAACTGGCGATGGAGAATACTTTCTGGCGGAAGCCGATGAATCCGATGGTACGTTCTTAAAATTTAATCCTTATATATCAATATTAACAAACGCTGATGTCGACCATTTAGACTTCTGGGAAAACGAGGAAGAACTGCACAAAGCTTTTTCCAATTATCTAAAAAATACGGACGAAGAAGGTAATATTATTGTTTGCTGGGACAATCGGGGCAGTTATCTTATTGGATGCGAATCTAAAAGCATTAATCGCCTCAGTTACGGCTTTCGAATTGGGTCCGATATCCGCGCAATTAATTGGGAAGGAAATGGTCATAACACGATATTTAGCGCAATGATTGACAAGACCCCGGTCACCGTAAACATACCAGCTATTGGCCAACATAATGTTTTGAACGCCTTATGCGCACTTACAGTCGCACAGGCTTTAGAACTTAATATTCAAGAAGCAGCGGAGTCCCTAAGCCGTTTCAGTGGTGTAAAGCGAAGGATGTCACTAATTTTTTCAAGCCAAAAGTTTAAAGTATATGACGACTACGCCCATAACCCAGGTAAAATTTCTGCCTGTATTAAGGGATTGAAAAATGCTTGGCCCAGTCAGAGCCTAGTTGTACTATTCCAGCCCCATAGATTCTCACGACTGAGAACTTTGTATAACGAAATAATCTCTTCATTCAAAGAAGCCGATAGCGTCTTTATATTTCCGGTCTATCACGCCGGAGAACCTATTGATAAAAACTTCTCTGGTCCCCAATTAGCCTCTGATATAGCCCATCACTCAAAAACAACTGCAACTTATTCAGAGGAATTTGACCAATTTTTAGAAAAATCCCTTAGAATAATAAATAAGCCAACAACAATATTAACTGTCGGTGCTGGAGATATCTGGAAATTAACTGAAAAAATTGGATCTATACTAAATGGCGAAAAAGAACTCGAGAAAAAGCATCTTGGAGGGACAAAAACCTAGAAAGAAAATAGGAAAATCCACCAAAAATCGGAAAGTCATAATATTAACAATACTTGGACTGTTTATAACCATTCCCTCTATATATTATCAATTTAAAAAACCGGAGCCCCGAAGTAAGCACCTGCCTGAAAAAATAGTACTTGTCTTAGACCCTAAAAGTAACCTTTCCACTAAAGAATTTGAGTCTTTAAAATCAACATTCAAATTCTCAGACGACTTCGATTCATTTGCACAAAAAATAAGTCACCTTCAGAGCCTATTTCCTTGGGAGTCGGTTAAGGCCGTTCGCACGAACTATGGGTCTTATTATTTTCAAATCAAGAAAAGACGAGCCATAATGACCATCCAATGTGATACAATTAGAAACGTATCGGAGGGATTCGAAGTATACGGTAAAAGTAAAGGCACCAAAGTTGCCTTGCCGATTCTTCGTCATGTATGTCCAACCGAAAAAATAAAGTGGAGTAAGCGGCAGACAGTTATCTTGCCGGATGCTGATAAGAAAATAATTAAAAGTGCTATACATCTAGTGAAAAGTTTAGATCGGCAGGGTCTAAAGGTATCCGATCTTATCTGGCAAAAACATCGGGGCTTTGCTGTTATTCTAAGAAAATCTAAAATTTTTGTAATGATCGGAAATGAGCCTTTTAGCGGTCCTTTAAAGCGCTTATCCGATATAATGTTAAAAATAAAACGGCAAGGTAAAAAGGTTTCTAAGATAGAACTTGACTTCAAAAGTAAAGCTTTCGTGAAAGAGTTGTGAGGTAAGGCTTAACAGTGAAAAATAAAACCCTTTTTGCATTAGATTTAGGTACAACTAAGTTTTGTATAGCTTGCTTCCGCAAACAAGAAGCTGGCAATTATGGAATTGATATTGTATCTGTGCCCTCAAATGGAATGCGGAGGGGCATGATAGCAGACTTCAGCAAGGTGTCAGAAAGCTTGACTGACCTCCTAAATAAAGCTGAAGATAAGTTTAAGACTGAGATTAGCCAAGTTGTTGTGGGTGTCGCCGGAAGCCACCTTCAAAGTAAAGCTATCGAAACATCATCTCCTATCGATAAAGATATTGTTGGAAATAGTGAGCTAGATTTTCTTAAGACCCAAGCAACTCAGAAAGCCAAATCACCCCAACGAGAAATCATCCATACCGTTTCAACTGGTTATCGAATTGATGGAAGAGAATGGATCGATAGTCCAGTCGGCTTTTCTGGATCAACCATCAAAGGTCGATTTTTTGTAATCGATGGCGACCGGGACTACATCAAAGATATTGTACGGATCTGTAACTCTTGCGGTGTAGAAGTTACTAACCTATATTCGGAACCTTATGCTTCAGCTTCAGTTACAGTTGATAGTGCACTGAAAGAAATTGGAGTCGTTGTCGCTGATATTGGCGGCGGTACTACTGATGGCATCATATTCCAAGATGGTAAACCCGTAGAAGCATTTACTATTAATGTAGCCGGAAATATGATGACGAATGATATCGCAATTGGGCTAAACATCGATCGAGAAGAAGCAGAGAGACTCAAGATCTTCTTTGGACTGCAAAATAAAAATAATAGCTATAAATTAAAAATAAAAGATGTAAATGGAGTTGAAAAGCTCATAGGAAAAGCACAAATACTCCCTCTCCTTGGCAGCAGAGTGCACGAACTAGGTTTCTTACTTGGCAGGACTTTGATGAAGTATAAAGGTTGTGTCGGGGGTGGGATTGTACTCACTGGTGGAGGAGCTGAAGTTTCGGGTATCGACTCTTACTTGTCAGGTCAGTATAAAATACCTGTTAAAAGTATCTATCCAAAAATAGATCTTGGTAAGGATAAACCTGGCCTAATTTGCGATAAAAATGAAATGCTAAAATCAAAATATGCAACCGCAATTGGTTTAGTTAACCTTGAGTACCACAGATTACAGATTAAGAGTAATTCATACTCCGGCACTTGGTCTCGAAAATATCTTTCAAGCTTCTTCAGCTGGGTCCGGGAACTCTCATAAGTTTTTATTCTATACGCCAAAAGATTGACACCAGTTCAATCTAATTTCATACTAATGACATACTATTTTATCGAAAAAATTTGCTATCACATTTCGCTAGGAGGAATTCCGCATGAGTTTTAATCCCGAGGAAATACTCCCTCCAGGAGCAAACATCAAAGTCATTGGTATCGGTGGTGGTGGCGGAAACGCAATCAATACAATGATTAATACCGGCATAGAAGGCGTCGAATTTATTGCAGCTAACACGGATGTGCAAGCCCTCAATTTCTCTCTCGCTCCCAAAAAAATTCAAATCGGCAAAGAGTTGACTAAAGGTTTAGGAGCCGGAGCAGATCCTGATATAGGACGTGATGCTGCGTTAGAAGACCGTCATGCAATCCTTGAGGCACTAGAGGGTGCTAACATGGTATTCGTTACTGCAGGAATGGGTGGTGGTACCGGCACAGGTGGGGCAGCAGTAGCTGCTCAAATCGCCAGAGATATGGGAGCCTTAACAGTCGGCGTCGTCACTAAACCATTTGGTTTTGAAGGAAAAAGGCGAAAAGGTTATGCTGATGTCGGAATATGTCGTCTACAAGAATCAGTAGATACTATCATAACAATCCCTAATCAAAGACTTTTACAGGTTGCCAGCCCGGACTTAAGTATGGTCGATGCTTTTAAAATGGCTGATAATGTGCTTGTGAATGCAGTTAAAGGAATCTCAGATATTATAAATATTCGAGGCACAGTGAACGTCGATTTTGCTGATGTAAAAACTGTGATGTCTTGTATGGGCAGAGCATTAATGGGAATCGGGCTTGCCGAAGGCCAGGATAGAGCGCGAGATGCGGCCCGCCAAGCAGTTTCATCGCCTCTCCTGGAAGATGTTCACATCGAAGGTGCTACTGGTATTCTAATTAATATAACCAGTGGATCTAGTATTTCTTTGATGGAGGTAAATGAAGCCTGTTCTGCAGTCCAAGAAGCAGCCCATGAAGACTGTAATATTATTTTTGGTGCTGTAATCGATGAAAACATGGGAGATCTAATCAGAGTGACTGTTATAGCTACTGGATTTCCAACAGAGGAAGGCGAAGAACAAACTTCCAGACCCCGCAATAGTAAGGTTACAGAAACGCAACCTCACCAAATACCAAGCCGACCAGTCTTCAATGATACTAAAAGGATCGAAGTTAAAAAGACAATAGAAGAACCTGATATACTATTAACTCGAATGGGAGAAACTTCTAATTCCGATCGGTTATCATCTGAAATTATTGAAAATGAAGTTGAAGCTCAGATAAATGGTGCTATCGAAATATCCGAGCGAGTAGACAAAGAGGTCTCCGACGACCTCGATGTACCAGCTTTTCTCAGAAGTAGCGTCAAAGACCTATCTTTAAGTTAATAACAATATGAGATGATTATGCCCCGTGTGAAACCACGGGGCACTTATCGATTATCAAATTATTCAAAAATTTAGAAATAGTTCTTAACATCGAAGTGATCTAGGCAGTGTCAACACTCTCTAGAACGTCTCTGAAGTTTTTTATATCGCTGGGAATTTCTTGATATAAAGGGTTATTAAGCTTTATCGAATCCCGAGCCTCCGACCCGACATCTATAAAGTCTTTTAAAAGTGGCCCTGTGGGATTTTCTTTAGTTCTCTTTTCAAAAACAGGAAGCAAAGCACTGCCCAGTTTACCTTTAAGTTGAATTTTAGCGCCTTTAGTAAATCGATCAGCAATAATCTTAAATAGATCTTCAGATTTGAAATTTTCCTTACCCGTCATCTCAATAATCAAAGCCGGTTCACTAATTGATACTGACGTTAAGGCTGAAATCAACTTTGATAAGTCTTCCACATAAAGTGGGGATGAACGCTTACCACGAAAAGGGGCTGGATAAAATCCCGGGTAGCGCATAATACCAATAATTGAATTCAAGAATCTATCTGAGCCATTTATATTTCCACATAAAATGCTAGTTCTAACGATTATCTTTTCTTTGATTTGAGAATTCAAAACAAGCTTTTCAGCAGAATATTTTTCCCGAAGGAATGGTGTTTTGGAACGCCTATGTGATCCAATTGCAGAGAGAAATATTATCCTTCTCGTATCGGCTTTTTCCATCGCTTCAATCAAATGCTGCAAAAGATCAATATTCGGTGAGTTTATCTCGCCATCATCCATGCCTTGGGGGATTTCGGGGCTGGTAATAAATGAACCTTTCCAGGCCAAATAAACTACAGTATCAACTCCCCTCAAGGGTGCCGCCAGCAATTCTGTAGAGCTGAGATCAGAACAGACCGGATAAACATTAGCCATTGGATCTGGCAGACGGTTACGATACATGGAAACGACAGTTTCACCTTTTTGAGAAAGCTCTTTTACTAAATGTCGACCCACAAACCCTGAGCCACCCGCTACTAGGATCGCATCAGTGTGGGAAACAACATCCTGTTCTTTACCAAGATTCTTGGACATAAAACCCCTCTACCCAAACTATAGTCCAAGAGTAACATAAAGTTGATTTAATGTCTTAGCTACTTCTTCCCAGTGCTGCTTTCCGTCAACGTGCTTTTTTAATCTCTCACGATACCCAGGATCATACTTAATTTCCGCCTTAGAATGGATAGTCGTCACCCAATCTGAAGGACTCAATGAACATAGGCCGAAACTGGTTTCATCACCGACTACNTCATCAATACCACTGCCTGATTNNTAAACGACTGGTACTCCCCTNCTNGTTGCNTCTGCNGCNGGNAAACAATANCCTTCAGCGTCACTAGGATGCAAAAGTATNTTNGCCTGACTAAATAACCGATCAAGATNNATATCTGAAACATTANATAAAATNGTAGCNCTTNGTTNNNTGATTAAATCNTNNTACTTNCTTTTTAACTCTCGAAAGCCTTNCTGATTGGTAACCAAGGTCAAATGNAAATCCGAAGATAGNTTTTNAGCNANTTCAAATAAAAACTCTAGATTNTTATAGGTTTCATATCGCGANACACTTAGNAGNTGNATTNTATNNGATTTTTTNGNAAGGTCTGNCTGCCANCTATTGTGCCCATTCGGNATGACCAANATCTTTGATTCGCACTTAGGAAAGTATTTAATAATAGTTTTNTTNGTCCANTTNGANACAGCAACNATCTGNTCCGCTTGAGANAAAACATGTTTTATCCTGAGTCCGAATTGAAATCTGGCTAGNNTCGATACAGANTCAGGNTNCAATAGNGGNATAAGNTCNTGTACCGTGATNACCTTNGAAAAATNATTACCACTAGACCCATATATNGGTANATTTATGTTGCTAAAGCCNTGAATTATGCCTTTTTTNAANTTTTTNTGTTTAAGNGTTTTTGCTNCAANCTCAGACCACATAAGCTTCGAAGAATACAATNGATGTGGAAGGANCTTTGTTCCTNCTGAAATAATNTCGGTATCNAGATCNTAAGAANAATTATTCGAACCAACCAGCANCGGNNGGACTCCAATCAACTTTANNTGNCTNGCGATCTCCTTAGCATGCCTNTGGATACCNCTACCCNTCTTATCTAANCCATACCCATCCCAAAANAGAAANGGCCCCGATGCCTCAGTATCACTGATCAAGGGGGCCATTTTATTCATATTNTTAGTCCTGTTATCTGTTTAGCGCAACATGAGCCAACCTCGCTTCAGCCCGCTTCAAAGANTTTTCAGCNCTGNTNAAGTCGATATTATCATCTTTCGAGTTAAGGCGTTCNNCNGCCCGAATCTTCGACTTTTCAGCCCGACTCTGGTCAATTTCATCCGTNTTCTCGATNGTATCAACTATTACAGTGACCGAATTATTATCTACTTGCAAATAGCCTTNNGATACAAAGTATTTCAAGCTTTCGCCNGGCTCTATTTTGTCTATAACNAGACTACCTANTCCCAAGTCTGACACCAAGCCAGCATGATCTGGAAGAATCGTCATATAGCCGATGCTCCCGGGAAGATTAATACTCTTCCCTTTCACTGTTGCNACTCTCCTNTCNGGAGAAACAACTTCTATATCTAATGAAGCCATTGGATCCTCTCAAATCTTACATTTTTTTAGCGCGTTCTACAGCTTCTTCAATCTTNCCAACATATAGAAATGCCTGNTCNGGNAAGTCGTCGTACTTACCTTCGCAAATNTCTTTGAAACCNTTNATGGTATCTTCTGTTTTTACATAAACCCCNGGTGTNCCTGTAAACTGNTCAGCNACAAANAATGGTTGACTGAAAAATCGCTGAATTTTCCTGGCTCGAGATACCGTTAACTTATCTTCTTCAGATAGTTCATCCATTCCAAGAATAGCAATAATATCTAAGAGCTCTTTATATCGCTGCAAAATACTCTGAACCTTTCTTGCAACCGCATAATGCTCATCACCTACTATCTGTGGGTCCAAAATTCGNGAGTTACTGCCTAACGGGTCAACCGCTGGGTATAAACCCAGTTCAGCAATTTCTCGAGATAATACTGTGGATGCGTCCAAGTGGGCAAAAGTTGCGGCNGGTGCAGGGTCAGTATAATCATCGGCAGGCACATAAACAGCCTGAACAGATGTGATNGAACCATTCTTAGTAGTGGTTATCCGTTCTTGCANTTCACCCATTTCGGTTGTTAGCGTCGGCTGATAGCCTACCGCTGAAGGGATTCGGCCTAACAATGCAGAAACCTCAGATCCAGCTTGAGTAAACCTAAAAATATTATCGATAAATAAAAGNACATCCTGATTTTGCTCGTCTCTAAAATATTCGGCAACTGCCAGAGCACTNAGCGCAACCCGNGCACGAGCTCCAGGAGGCTCNTTCATCTGACCATAAATCAATGCTGTTTTNGANAAAACNCCTGAATCCTTCATCTCATAATAAAGGTCGTTACCTTCTCTTGTTCTCTCNCCAACNCCACCGAAGACGGAATAACCACCATGCTCNTTNGCTACATTGTTGATTAATTCCATAATTGTAACNGTCTTGCCAACGCCAGCACCACCGAACAACCCAATCTTTCCACCCTTTACGAATGGAGCNACNAGGTCGATTACTTTAATNCCTGTTTCCANGATTTCNGTCTGAGTAGAGAGNNTAGTAAATTCAGGAGCTGNCCTATGNATCGGGTAANATNTNTCCGATTTTACTTCTCCAGCTTCNTCAACAGGCTCACCAATTACATTAAGGATTCTGCCCAAAACGGCTTCACCGACAGGCACCTTGATTTGATCGCCACTATCTTTAACGGTCATACCTCTNGTCAAACCTTCAGTACTATCCATTGCGATTGTACGAACNACATTTTCACCCAGATGCTGNGCAACCTCNAAAACTAGGTTGTCTTCNTCNGANCTAATAGATGGGTTAGTCANGCTNAGAGCATTATAAATATTNGGGAGCGCTCCTTCAGGGAACTCCACGTCAATTACTGGACCTAAGATTTGAACGATATTTCCTGAAGCTGTCATTATATTTGCCTCCTGGGGGCTAAGTTATAGTTTTATCAATTAATTTAAGGACTCTGCGCCNCTGATAATTTCTGTCAATTCAGTCGTGATCGCAGCTTGTCTTGCTCTATTAAATTTCAGAGTTAACTTNTTAGTTACCTCTTTTGCATTNCTAGTNGCTGAATCCATAGCAGTCATCCTAGCTCCATGTTCTGAGGCTGCACCNTCNAGNAATATACCAAAAATCTTNGTATACAACTGNCGGCTCAAGAGCTTNTCNAATAANTCANCTGCCGANGGTTCAATAATCACNTCANTTGANGCAGNNGAANNAGAACTNCCTAATTCAAANGGNAATTGCCTNTCNATAGTAGGCTCNTGATCTAAAGCAGAAATAAATTTTGGGNAGGCNGTNTANACAGCATCATATTCAGAAGCTACAAAACCATCCAAAAANGGCTNGAATAGTTTTTCCGTTTTCGAATATGTCGGCTTTTCCAANACNTTTTCAACTTTTGAATGAACCNTACCNATNGANTCNATACCAGACGACGGNCGTTTNCCCCAACCNACGAAAGNNACNTCAATTCCTTGAGCTTTTTTCTCTTTCGCCCAAACTTTTACNGNTTTAATNACATTAGAATTAAGNCCNCCACANAANCCGCGGTCACTCCCAACAACNACCATTAAGACCTTTTTTTCGGTCTTCTTTTTCAACAAAGGCGATTNGNCATCATCAGAGATACCTTCNACTACCTGAGCNANCATTTTTTCCATAGCACTACGGTATGGCCGAGAAGAAATCACGGCATGGCTCGCCTTGGTAAATTTTGAAGCTGAAACAAGCTTCATAGCATTAGTGATTTTCTGAGTGCTCTTNACACTNCCAATGCGCCGCTTGATTTCTCTTAAATTAGACATTTACCTTATACCTTTTTTGATAGGACTCCACAGCTTCCTTCAAGTCACCCTCGATTTCTTTAAGCTTCTTTCTGCTTTCNACGCNTTCGAGAAGAGGTTNATGGTCTGAAGATAAAAAGCTCACGAANCCNTCTTCCCAGTTTTTNACTTCACTTACTTCTATTCCATCTAAATAGCCTTTNGTTCCTGCATATAATAAAGCAACCTGATGACCAACTCTGAGNGGNGTATATTGACCTTGCTTTGTAAGCTCAATTAATCGGGCACCCCTATCAAGCGTTCTTTTNGTNGCATCATCTAANTCAGAACCAAACTGAGCAAANGCTGCAAGTTCTCGGTACTGAGCCAGCTCTAGCCGCATAGTACCAGCAACCGATTTCATGGCTGGGACCTGGGCTGAACCCCCTACCCTAGAAACCGAAAGTCCCGCATTCACTGCTGGGCGAACACCACTGTGGAATAAGTCTGCTTCAAGAAATATTTGGCCATCGGTAATAGAAATAACATTCGTCGGGATATAAGCTGAAATATCACCAGCTTGGGTTTCAATAATTGGAAAAGCAGTAATAGAGCCGCCACCCAAATCATCATTTAACTTACAAGAGCGCTCTAAAAGGCGACTGTGAATGTAAAACACATCGCCTGGGAATGCTTCTCTACCTGGGGGTCTTCTCAATAGAAGAGAAAGTTCTCGATAAGCAGCCGCTTGCTTAGATAAATCATCGTAAAAAATAGCAACATGCTTTCCTTGATCTCTAAAAAACTCAGCCATTCTGCAGCCTGCATAAGGAGCGATAAATAACTGCGGCGCAGGGTCCATTGCAGTTGCTGCTACGACAACCGTGTAGTCCATCGCACCTTCACGCTTTAAGCGATCGACAACTTGAGCTACAGTTGAAGCTTTTTGACCAATAGCAACATAAACACAAATTACATCCTTACCTTTTTGGTTCAGGATCGTATCGATAGCCACGGCGGTTTTACCTGTTTGCCTATCACCTATAATAAGCTCTCTCTGGCCCCGGCCAATTGGAACCATCGAATCTATGGATTTCAACCCCGTCTGCAACGGCTCATGAACTGATTTTCTAGCAATAATGCCTGGAGCTTTAACCTCAACCACGCCTGTTTCTGAGGCATTTATTGGGCCTTGGCCATCAATTGGATCACCCAGCGCATTAACGACACGCCCGACTAGTTCTGGGCCAACAGGAACTGAGTTAATATCTTTTGTTCGTTTTACAATCTGACCTTCTTGGATATGGTCAGTGGCGCCAAAAACAGCAACACCCACATTATCTTCTTCCAAGTTTAGAACCACACCTTTAACACCATTAGCGAATTCTACCATTTCGCCGGCCATAGCTCCTTCAAGGCCATAGATTCTAGCGATACCATCACCAACAGTTAGGACCGTTCCTGTTTCTTCAAGTTCGACCTTTTGATCGAAATTTTTTATTCGGTCACTTATTATTTTGCTAACTTCTTCAACGCGTATCTTTTCCATGAGTTGACTATTCTCCTTAACAAATGGCGTTCTTGGCCATAGCTTCAATCTTGGTTTTCAAACTTAAATCGAGTTGGCTGTTCCCAATTTTAACTATAAATCCACCTAAAATAGACTCATCTACAGTCTGTTTAGCAACAATATTATCCGAAGAGGATTTTTTAAGCCCCTCAGTTAACTCTGTTATCTCAGCATCACTTAACTCTACAGCCGAGACTACGGTGGCATGAACCACCCCTTCGCGATCATTCAACATTCCAGAAAATGTTTCATGCAAGAGCTCCAAAACGGGAACCCTTCCGGCCTTTACAACACCCTTGACGAAGGCTCGCAATTGATCATCAGCATTACTTTTTTCTAGAGCGTACGCTAGGACATCGGTCTTTAAACTAGTAGGCATGACTGGACTGATTAATACTCGTTTAATCGAAGGCTCTTCAAATAAACTAGAAATAGCAGACAATGGTTCCAACTGAGCTTTAGCACCAGCCATATCATCTTTGAATAGTTTTAATAAGGCACGTGCATATCTCGTTGATACTAAGAAGTCACTCATTTCACACCTCCGTATTCAAAGATTTAACGTATTGTACTCTGGATTTAACTATCTGGTGCTGCTGATCAAGACTAACCTCGCCCTTAATCTTTCCTGCTACAGCAGCGGTTAGGTTGCGAACGATTTCTTCTCGCAACTCTGTTTTAGCCTTAGTTACTTCAGCCTCGGCGATACGGCTGGCTTCACTGGTCATATGGTTTGCTAATTTTTCAGCATTCTCAACCATGACTCGAGATTCCTCAGAGACAGCTTTTTCTGCGTTCTGACGCATAGTCTCTAACTCACCGTCTAACCGGCCTAACTGATCTTTAAGTTTTTTATTCTCGAGGGCAGCAGCTTCCTTTGCAGCGGCAGCTTCTTTAAGCATTTGCTCGAAACTTTCCCTTTGCCCAGAAAAAAGGCTCCTGACTGGTTTTCGAAACAAAAAATAACCGGCAACCAAGAAAACGACAAAATTTACATAAGGTACGATAGCACCCATATACCAATCAAAGTTTTCCACTTCTATGAACCTCGAAATAATTAATGGATTGTTTTCTCGAATAATTGACCCGATAGCGCTTCAGTTATAGCAGGAATTTTCGACTTCTCATCAGCAAGGGCTGATAATATCGATTCCTTAGAGTTTTGAACCGTATCTTTAGCCGTCTTTTCAGCTAACTCCAAGATTTGGTCTCGTTTGGAAATAGCCTGATGTAAAGATTTTTCTCTCATTGACTTTATATCGTCAGTCACCTGGGAGATTTTCTTTTCAATTTCGAAAGAAATCTCCTTACAGTTCTTAACTAACTCCTCCGCACCTTTTTTATTCCCAACAGTAAGGAGTTCACGTTTTGCCGTGACCTCTTGATAGGGCTCCAGAAATAATTTTTTGACAGTAACGACTGCAGACACGAATATGCCAGCCTGTACAGCCATAACACCAACGTTTGGTAATAGATTTAATGAGGACATTCGGATGCTATCCCATTTTAATGTGAATTAAAAACCGACCTTTGTGCAAGGACCCCTTAATTAGCTTAATTTGGAGGGATTCTCAACATCTGTT
>PBRN01000056.1 GCA_002725955.1 Pseudobdellovibrionaceae bacterium | reverse complement strand
TCATGGTCTGCACACCACCGGCGATGATAACATCCATGGTGCCAGACATAATAGCCTGTGCAGCAAAATGAACGCTTTGCTGAGAAGAACCGCATTGGCGATCGATGGTAGTGCCAGGGACATCCTGTGATAGTCCGGCAGCTAACCAAGAAGTTCGAGCGATATCACCTGCCAGCGGCCCAATGGTATCAACGCAACCAAAAATCACATCATCGTATTCATGATCTGGTATTTCATTTCGCTCTACTAAGGCTTTGATAACGTGGGCGCCAAGATCCGCTCCGTGGATATGGCTTAAGCCGCCTTTACGACGACCGGTCGGGCTTCTAACTGCATCAATAATATAAGCGTCGGCCATATTGAATCCTTTTTAACTATAATCTGATCTCAATCTTTTTTAGTTATGGGTTTGCTGTTGTTGATGAAAACTTGGCTGTTCTTTTACCCACAAAAGCATCCCTAGCTTCTTGGGAGTCACTCAATTTATAAGCTTCATAAGTAAAACCCTGTTCCCATCGGTACTTGTTTTCTAAGTTACCATCCTCGATACCATTGAGTGATTCTTTAGCTAGCTTAATCATTGCTGGAGACTTAGAGGCTATTTTAAGTGCCATGGTCATTGCAGTTGTTTTTAACTGCTCAAGGGGAACCACTTTTTCGATAGCTCCTAAACGCCAAGCTTCCTGGGCGTCAATGAATTCACCGGTGAAATACATAGCTCTTACTTTCTGTACTGGGAATAACCTTTGTAAGTGAGCTCCTCCTCCCATTGCACCCCGATCGATTTCAGGTACACCGAATTGAGCGCATTCTGATGCGATGATGATGTCTGCTGCACCAGCAATACCAATCCCACCCCCTAATACAAAACCATGCAGTGCGACGATCACCGGTTTTGGGTTTTGATGAATTGCCCGAAAGGTATCATAGTTTCCTTGGTTGACTTTAATAATAGCTTGGCTATCAGCTGCTAGCTCTTTGATATCGACACCGGCGCAAAATCCTCGACCTTCTGCTCTTATAATGATTACTCTCACTTGAGGATTATCACCAAACTTCTGAATCGCTTCGGCTATGTCACACCAATCTTTGCTATTGAATGCATTAACCGGAGGGTTATCAAAAATGATTTCTCCCACATGTTCGTTGATTTCAGATATGAATGCTGCCATGCAAAGTCCTTAGTTTAGGGTAGAATTATCAACTGCTTTTCCAGCGCCTGAATAATCGATATTTACAGTCGGTAATGGTTGTGCATTAGGATTAAGGTGACTAACTAAGTTTACAAGGGCTTGCTCAGCTTCATCGATGATTGATGTTATCACTTCCTGACAGGTGAGTAATTCGTCGATGACGGCAGCAACCTGGCCTGAAGGCAAAACCCCATCTTGAGGGTTGCCATCCACCATCGCTTTTTGAATGATGAATGGAGCATTGGCGGCCATAATAGTTTGAGCTGGTGTCAAGGCATGATTTTTGGATTGCAATAAGGCTATTTTCAGTAGACTAAAAATCCCGGCACCAGTAAAACGGCTATATTTTAAGCCATTTTTGAGAGCGATAAATAGCTTGCGTATGCCACTAGCCCGTTCGAGGTTTTCGAGCATTTGGTTGACTATCATACGCTGCGGGATTCCATCCATAGCTGTTGAGACGATAATATCAGCAGGATTTGTACAGTTGAGATACTGGTGTTTGGTGGCTTCGGGTACGGGAGATTCTTGGGTCATAAGGAAGCGGGTTCCCATCGCAATACCATCAGCTCCCCAGGCAAGAGCGGCCAATAGCCCTCTTCCGTCCTTAAAACCTCCTGCTGCGACTACTGGCACTCTGCCTTTGACTGTTGCGACAATACTTGGAACAAGCAAAGAAGTCGGAATTTTACCGGTATGACCACCGCCTTCACTACCTTGCACCGTTACTCCATCGGCTCCTAATTCTATTGCCTTTTCAGCGTGTTTAGGTAGCCCAATGGTAGGGAGGCATAATATATTAGCCTGTTTTAATTCCTCGATGTATGTCGGTTCGGGAGAGCGACTGTAGCTAACGGCTTTGACACCGTACTCGATTGCGAGCTTGACAATATGACCAGCATTGGGCTGATACATATGAAAATTTATGCCAAAGGGGTTATTGGTGAGCTGGCGAGTTTTTCGAATTGCTTTTGACATTTCGTTGGGGGGAATCGTTGCTCCTGCNAGAAAGCCGAANCCGCCGGCATTACATGTAGCTGCCGTAAGTTCTGAGTTTGAGACCCATCCCATAGCAGTTTGGATAATCGGATGTTTACATCCAAGTAGATCAGTTAGCTTTGTCTGCATTCGAACCCCCTCAGATTNAAAATCGATTNGCTAGTGTTGCAATTTAGGATTATCTTTGATCTGNTTGGATCGCATGTCATGAGGNTCAAGCAGCCTGATCGCNTGAAGCTGNGACGAGCTTGGCATTGCCGTCGTTTGTACGTTTTCAGGTACNTGNACTTCAAAGCCTGTATTNTCGATTACTTCATCAACGGATACTCCGGGGTGGGTGCTCAATAGTCTTANCTGAAAGTTCGGCCCAGCAAAGTCCATAACNCCTAAGTTGCTAATGACAAACCTAATGTCAATATCTTTCAAATNGTATCCCCGCGGCAGGCGTTCACGATTATAGCCGATCGTGCCTACCATATCNCACTCNCCTTNNACAAAGACTCTTTTGCTNTGGTTGGGGATAAAGAATGAGTTTGCNTGNCTGATGGAATTNCCCGGNAAGCCTCTCACACCTAACATCTGAACTTTTGGNTTTTGATANGAACTNCCGATGCATGAAATATTGGCCTGACCAAAACGATCAATTTGGGTTGGTCCGACCATAGCATGACGANTGCCGCTCCAAACATTATCAAATATACGAGAGAAACCCATCCATGTTTCTATCTTAGGTTGATAGTTGTCAGNTTTTTTTCCTAATGGATTGGGCTCAGTTANTAACCAGGCTTCAGAGTCCGTCATCATTAANTCAGGGTTTGAAGTTTTCATTGCTAGGCTAGCAGCCAATCGAGGTAATACGCCAATCCCTGTTGCCAGAACTTCNCCNTCATGTCGCCATGCTTCTGNNGCGGCGCAAATCATGAGTTCTGCTAAGGTGCAATTCGTTGTCATGTTCTACCTTCTTCATCAAATTTGCTGTTAATCAAGCTTCATTAATTTGTCAATAAACAGGTAGGGGTAAATTCTGGATCGCTGACAACCCCCCTGATTTCTTNTGNTAATCTTCTTCTGANCATTGATCGATATATTTTTCAAAATAGCTTTGAAACCCTGATTCTTTTGCTGATGCGTTATATTCTTTGAAATGATTNACATCAAANCCGTATAGNGGNCTGCACGAAGAAGGGTGAGCNCCNCCNGGGATNTGNATCACGCCTTTAGTGACACNGCGTTCCCAGAAAACATGCCGGGCCTGTTCGGGGCCTGACATTTCTTCTGTNTCGACTAACTGATCGCANCTNACATANGTGCTAGTTGCAGCCCTTGCGAACCAGTCATCCATATAGTGATCATTGCCATTGATCTGACAGACGCCCCTTTTGTCAGCNCGATCTACATGAATCAAACTGGCNTCNAGTTTTAGAGCAGGCATNGCAACCCAATCTTTTTCATCGTAGGGACTGTCAATNACTTTTATTTNTGAGTTAACCTTCAGNACATCCGTTCCTAAACCAATTTTNGTNGGTATAAACGGNCTTCCCATTGCAGCTGCTTTTAGTCCTAAAAGCATCATGCCTTCATCAATTTCCATNGTGTCTATAGNTCCGCTTTCGCGGGCCTTGCGAAAATATGGTTCTAGAGGGATAAANTCGAGNGAAACAAATGAGAAGACNACTTTTTTTACCTTNCCAGCAGCACAGAGCATNCCGACATCGGCTCCCCCATANGCGACAATCGTTAGATCTTTTAGTTCNGAACGCAATATTTCTCGGATGAGAGCCATGGGTTTACGCCTNGGTCCCCAACCGCCAATTCCTAAAGTCATACCATTCGATAATTTAGCAACCATATCTTGGGCTGTCATTTGTTTGTCCATTAACGAACCCTCTTGGTATTATNTATTTTATAGAAGCTGTTCTATTTGCTTACTGATAAATGATNGTGTTTAGCAAGCGTTTTCTCTCNTCATCATCAGGATTGCNTNTTCCGACTCCGNTAAATTTTTGTCATNTAGATGTTATTACNAGCANNCTCTTCNGTTGAACCGGCCATTTNACGAAGGATTGGTTTAACTACTTTGCCACTTGCATTCAGTGGCAGACNCTCAACGACTTTGAAAAAATAAGGTACTTTGTAACGAGCCAGATGTTTGCGACAATGTTCATGGAAAGTCGACTCACTAATAGAGGCNCCGGCCNTGGGAACGANAAAAGCCATACCAACTTCTCCTTGAGGCTTTTTCGGCACTCCGATNACAGCTGCNTGAGCTATAGATTCATGATGATATAACACTTGTTCAATTTCAGCAGGATAAACATTTTCACCATTCATGATATACATATCTTTAAGGCGATCTGTGATTCTGAGGTAANCATTATGATCNAGAATGCCAATATCGCCAGTACGCAACCAGCCTTCTGCTGTNATTGTTTGACGNGTGGCTTCTTCCATTTCATAATATCCAGTCATCACATTGTAACCGCGAACCCATACCTCTCCTTCTGTCCCCGGAGAGCAAGACTCGAGAGTTNTAGGGTNGACACATTTAATCTCNACNCCTTCAATAGCACGACCNGANGTATGAGCTATGATTTCGAGTGGATCATCCGGTCGACAAATAGTAACGACCCCAGTGCATTCGGTTAGNCCGTAGGCNGTGACNACTGTTGCAAANCCCAGCTGTTCTTTCATGTCTTTNACTAGTTGTACNGGAATNTTGGCAGCNCCCGTCACTCCTAGTCGTAAACTACTCAAATCATAATNNTGACGATTTTGGTTATTTAACAACATTTCGTANACTGTGGGTGCNCCNGGCAGCATGGTGACTTTTCGATCTTCTATGNTCTGCATNACTTTTTCGANATCAAATAATTNTAACGGTAATATTTCGCANCCGGTTATCAAACCTGCNAGCCATCCAGCTTTATAGCCGAAAGAGTGGAAAAACGGACTAATCACTAGATANATGTCGTCCGAGACTAAACCAACTGTGTCAGCCCAAGTTTGAAAAACCCGGAGGTTTTGTTGGTGGCTTGATATGACTGCTTTNGGTTNTCCGGTTGTTCCTGAAGTAAAAAGGATATCCATCGGGTCGGTCGGTTCGATAGATGCNGATTTTGCGTCTACGTTTTCTTGGCTGATGTCTTNACCTGCAGTCANGAANGTNTTCCAGGAATGCAAGGTCTGATTTTTATCATGATCAAAAAAGATGATTTTTTCTAAATGANGTAAGTGNTTTTGNTTTAGAATTTTTTCNGCATTNCCATGTTCTAATTTTTCTATANTAAATAATAGCTTGACTTGACTTCTNCTTAGNAGGTCTTCGGCTTCAGCGNCGGTAAGCNTGGGATTGATNGGGGCAAGNANGGCCCCAATAGATTGAATNCCAATAGCTGCTAATATCCATTCGATTGAATTGGGTGCCCAAATTGCAATCACNTCTCCTTTTTNGATGCCCANTTTAAGNAAGGATTTAGCAACAGTTTTTCGGTATTGATTGAGCTCATTAAACGTAATTGTTTTTTCTTCTTGACGAATGGCNACCTTGTCACCGTGTTCTTCCGCAGCCGATTGTACAAGTTGAGGTAATACTTTAGGGACAGTGCGCATTTTTTTGCCTCACTTTTTTTTAATAATNNTNTTTTTCCTGATACTAAAAGTTCCTATTTGTGAAGGCAATAGTTTGATGCGAATCAATTNTTCGGAAGGGGAATGCTTGGTTGACGAATGAATCTTTTCCTTATATTTATAAGACAGACCCATAATTAGAATTTAAGTTCAATTTTCAAAGATAACTGTTTGAAGATTTTAGATCGTTATTTTCTGTTTTTTTAATCTCAGAAGTTGCAATCCTAAGTTCCTGTTTATCATAGAGGTATCAATCTTATGGAAAAGCAAACCGTTGTATCGCCGCAGAAACATAAGTTTCCAAGAGGCTGGTTCGTTATTGGTAGTTCTGATGAATATAAAAAGGGTGAAACCAAAGCTTTAAAGTACTTTGATCAGGAAATTGTTGCTTTTCGCGGTGAAGATAACCAAGTGTATCTACTGGATGCTTACTGCCCTCATCTTGGGGCTCACTTGGCTCATGGAGGCAAGGTTGAGGGGAATACCATAAGATGTCCGTTCCACGCTTGGCAATTTCAAGGGAAAGATGGGAAATGTATTGATGTTCCCTATGCAAAAAGGATCCCTCGGAAAGCCTGTGTTCGATCTTGGCAGGTAGTGGAGCGTAATGGCTTAATTTTGGTGTGGCATGATCCTGATGGTGGGCAGCCTGATTATGAGATTCCGATTTTAGCCGAGTACGGTAAGAGCGGTTGGACTCCTTGGCACCTTGATCGTCGCACTATTAAAACGCATCCACGTGAGATTGTTGAGAATGTAGCTGACGAAGCTCATTTTAAGGTGGTTCATCATCTTAAAGAAGTTTCTTATTTTGAAAATATCTATGAAAATCATACAGCAACTCAAATTATGAGAGGGATGGGTAACCATAGGCCGATTTCAACCAAAGCCACCTACTATGGTCCTGCTTATCAGGTGACCTGGATGCAGAGTCTGGTTGAGTCTCGCTTAGTAAATGCTCATACACCAATTGATGAAAACTCCTTGCACCTTTGGTTTGGGGTCATGATTCAGAATGAGGATTTCTCTGAAGAGGATATGGTAGTCATTCGTAAATCTCTTAGTCATATGGGGCTGCCTGAGGAATTTGTCAAGTCGAAGGAAAATCTCGATAAAATTCATCAAGCCATTATTCAGGGTACACGCCAAGGCTATCATGAAGATGTAGAAATTTGGGAGCATAAAGTCTATCGAGAAGTACCTCTCCTTTGCGCAGGTGATGGTCCTATACCGAAGCTGCGCAAATGGTATAGTCAGTTTTACCAGCAGCCTTCAGCAAAGACTCAGCGGGTCATAAATCGAGAGTCTGCAACAGCTGATAGTGTTTCCGATCAATTGTAGGTAGACGCATTTTAATAATCATAAGTGAGATACTACAAAAAAATCCTCTTTTTGCACGGCAAAAAGAGGATCTAAGAGACATACTAACCTTCTCGGAGAACCGGGTTAGTTTTTATAGGCTATTTTACTTTTTTGGCCATTTCAATGGCTACTTCTTCGATCAGATCTTCTTGTCCGCCGACAGTTTTTCGACGGCCCATTTCCAGCAGTAAATCTCGGGCGGAGACTCCATATTTAGTAGCAGCTCTTTGAGCGAATAGTAAAAAGGACGAGTAGACTCCAGCGTAGCCCAGAATCAAAGCATCACGATCGATGCGAATAGGCTGATCCATCATGGGTGTGACCAAATCTTCTGCCACATCGGAAATGGCATATAGATCAATTCCGGTATTGATTTTCATGCGATTTAATACAGCGACTAATACTTCGGTAGGTGTATTTCCAGCTCCAGCTCCTAGGCCGGCGCAGGCTCCGTCAATTCGATTTGCACCTGCCTCAATGGCAGCTATTGAATTAGCAACGCCCATACTCATGTTGTGGTGTCCATGAAATCCAATTTCGGTTTCTGGTTTTAGCTCATCACGTAGCATTTTAATCCTTGTTCTAACGCCATCAGGCAATAGGTAGCCAGCGGAGTCAGTATAGTAAATGCAGTTTGCTCCATAGCTTTCCATTTTTTTGGCTTCGATTAATAATGCTTCAGGTGAACTCATATGAGCCATCATCAGGAATCCTACGGTGTCTATGCCTAATTCTCGGGCGATACCGATATGCTGAGCTGAGACATCAGCTTCGGTGCAATGGGTAGCAATACGTATGGTGCTCACACCGCAGCCATGAGCCATTTTTAGATGATCAATCGTACCAATACCTGGTAGCAGCAACGCAGAAACCTTGGTGTGTTTAAGCACTGGAATCACAGCTTTGAGATACTCCTCATCAGAGTGTGCAGGAAAACCATAATTGACAGAGGCTCCCCCGAGGCCATCTCCATGGGTAACTTCCAATAGGGGGACACCAGCTTTATCGACTCCCTTGGCAATGTTAACCATTTCATCGATGCTGATTTGGTGACGCTTAGGATGCATGCCATCGCGTAGGCACATTTCATGAATGAGGATTTTTTGGTTGCTATTTGTATTTGGCATAAATCGTTTCCTTTGCTGAAAATACAGTCATATTTTGATGAAATCAATCAGCTTTCATTTCCTGGGCGAACATTTCAGCGGTTCTGAGGGCAGCTGCTGTCATTATGTCTAAGTTGCCGGCGTAATCAGGGAGGAAGTCGCCGAGGCCTTTGACTTCCAGAAATACTGAAACTCTGTTGCCATCAAACACAGGTTCTTCTTTTAGCTTGTAGCCGGGGACATAGCGCTGTACTTCTTCAACCATCGATTTGATTGATGCTGTGATTGCTGCTTGATTAGGTTCGTCTTTAGTAAGGCAGTGGATTGTATCTCTCATCATAATCGGTGGTTCTGCTGGGTTGATGACTATGATCGCTTTGCCTTTTTTTGCTCCTCCAACTTTTTCGATCCCATCGGCGGTAGTGCGGGTAAATTCATCAATATTTTGCCGAGTCCCTGGTCCGATCGAACGAGAAGAAACTGTGGCAATGATTTCCCCATAAGCAACTTCCTGGACTTTGCTCACCGCAGCAATGATTGGAATGGTAGCCTGTCCTCCACAGCTAACCATATTGACATTCATTTCTCCGGAGCCGTAATGATTCTTTAAATTAACCGGAGGAACACAGTATGGCCCTATAGCAGCAGGTGTCATGTCGATGACCAGTACGCCTTCCTGGATTAGTAATTTTGAGTGTTCTAAGTGAGCATATGCAGATGTAGCATCGAGTGCTATTTTGATGTTATCTTTTTTCAAGTAAGGTATGAGCCCTTTGATGCCTTCTGATGTTGTGTGCAGGCCCAGGTCTTTGGCTCGCAATAAACCCTGTGAATTTGAATCGATGCCGACCATCCAGGCTGGGTCAATCCATTCGCTGCGCTTTGCTTTCATCAGCAAGTCTGTTCCTATATTCCCCGATCCAATGATTGCAACTTTGATTTTTTCCATAGTCATCTCTCGCTTTCATTAAACAAATTTTACGTCGGCGCTGCCTATGTTACTTCCTATTTTTAGTGACATCACATCACCCGGTATGACGGGTTCCAGTGGTACTAAAGATCCTGACAAGATGATGTCTCCAGCATCGAGTGTTACCCCAAATTGCCCCAAAGTATTTGCTAACCAGGCAACGGCTGTAAGGGGGGACCCTTGCACGGCTGCTCCAGCGCCGGTGCTAATTATTTGTCCATTTTTTTCGACGACCATGCCGCAAGTAACCATGTCAACATCATGGGGTTTTACCTTATTATCTCCTAATAGAAACAGCCCGCATGAAGCGTTGTCGGCGATTGTATCTTGGATTTTGATCTGCCAGTCTTCTATTCTGGAGTCGACAATTTCAAAGCAGGGGCTAATGTAGTCAGTGGCTTTAACGACATCATCTTCAGTAATACCCGGTCCGGTAAGGGGTTTTGCTAGGACGAAAGCAATTTCACCTTCAGCCTTAGGTTGAATTAATTCTTTGCTAATAGGCATTTCACAATGATTCGAGAATAGCATTTTATCTGTCAGAAAACCAAAGTCAGGTTGAAATACGCCGAGCATAGACTGCACGGCGTGACTAGTAACTCCG
>PBRN01000055.1 GCA_002725955.1 Pseudobdellovibrionaceae bacterium | reverse complement strand
AATAATAGGGGGGAATTAACAATGAAATCGGATCCGTCAGTAATAAAGCAGTTAAATATTATACTTAAGAATGAATTGACTGCAATTAATCAATACTTTCTTCACGCAAGAATGCTTTCTAATTGGGGATACGGTAAGATTGCGGAAAAAACTTATAAAGAATCCATCAGGCAAATGAAGATGGCTCAAAAAATTACTGACAGAATTCTATTTTTGGAGGGACTGCCAAACTATCAGAAACTACTTCGTCTAAGTATCGGCGAGAAAGCTCATGAGACGCTGACTTGCGATTTGAGCTATTGCCAAAAAAGCTGTGAAGAATTAAGGCGAGTGACCCAGGAATGCTTAGACAGGAGCGATCATGTTTCTAGAGAGCTCCTTGAAGATATACTGGAAGACGAAGAGTCTCATCTGGATTGGCTGGAAACACAGCTAAGCACCATAGACGAAATAGGCCTAGAGAACTATCTAGCCGAAAAATTAGACTAATATATAGGGGTATCCATGCAAGGCGACAAGGAATTAATCAAAAAAATGAATGTACTATTAACTGCTGAATTAACTGCTATTGATTTTTATTTTGTCCATTCCAGAGTTCTGGAAGATATGGGCTACAACCAATTGTACGAGCAGTTTCTCCACGAAATGACCGATGAGCAAGGTCATGCCACCAAAATCATTCAAAGAATGATTTTCCTGAATGGAACCCCTGAAGTTGGACAGAGACTGCCCTTTAACGTAACTAAGGACGTAGTTAAAATATTCGAGGATGATTTAAAAGCAGAACATCATGTAAGGGAATTACTCATCGACTGCATAGATCACTGTATGAAGATCAAAGACTTTGTCTCTATGGAAGTGCTCGAACCACTTTTAGCGGATACCGAGGAAGATCATATCGATTGGCTGGAAACTCAATTAGAGCTGATTAAGGAAATTGGTCTGCAGAATTATCTGGCGGAAAAAATATAGCCTGTCAACCGCCAGCAAAAATTTTTCCTTTATGACTCACGACCTCCTCAGTTAACTCCATTCTTACTTGTGGTTGCCAATAAGTTATGTTGCGCCAAGTCTATAGATACAGATCGTAGATCTCGTCGACAGCAACTTTTCGACACAAAAAACAATTAAAACCTTTTAATTCAGATTCTTACGCTTTAATAACAGCAAGAAACTAACTTTATCTAGATATCCTGTAAAAAATTCCATTTTACAAATTCATCCTTCCGATTAAAGACCGATCATTTAGACCTTTAACTAACTAAAACCATTGTATTTTAAAAATTAAGTCAATTTTCCTAAAGGTATTAACCCCTTCAGCCGATAAAGGTGCTTGTAGGCCGGCGGCTCCATAAGTCGTTAGTACTGCGTTAAAAAAAAGTCAGTTCAAATCGCAGGGAGAGAACTAAGCTATGAAAAATATAACAAGTATCATTATCAGCCTTATAATAGGATCATTCTGGCTAGCAGGCTGTGAATCAGAAGTCAATTTAGTCAATAATCGTACCTACGATAAAATCAAAGACAACAACACAGACGAAGCTGATGCCAGAGCTTCCAACGATAGTATTGAAGATCCAGCTCTAGAGGAACAACTTCCAGAAGAAGAGGAAGAAGTAGTTGAACTTCCACCAACTCCAGAAGAAATAATCAAGACCATGGCTGATGCTGGCACAGTAAAGTATGACAGTGCTGGTCGCGCCAACAATAATGCCCCTATTAATACACCAGATAATCCAATCGTAGCTTTGTTCTATGAAGGGCAGCCGGACAAACAATTTGCAGTTAACCTTTGTGTCGATGCCAACTCAGCTAATGTCACTATACACTCTGGCGGCGGCGGACCATTCGGCCATATGGATGTAAACCCTGGCGCTGGTGAAGCTGGCTTCCCGGGGGAATGTAATCCATTAGTGATCGAGCGCTTTCCACAATCTCTGGAACCAGGAGATGCCTTTTATAACCATGACGCTGGTAATGGTAATCAGCAGCCCGTTTACTTTACTGTAATCAGGGTGGACGCTAATGGAGCTGAGATCGATCGTATAACTAACGTTCCAGCGACCTAATTTATTAGACTGACTAGCTTTAGTTTTTTCTCACAATATAAAGATAAAAGTAAACGCCATATACAATCTCCATGAGAGTTATGTGGCGTTTACTTTTTTTAGCTAAGCAAAGCTTCCAGCTCCAGCTCCGAGCCTACCGGGTAATCAACCGCACCGCTAAAATTAAATACCGTAAGAGGTTCCTCACCAAAAACTTTCAACGATTTTTCTGTCAGGTATATCCCAGCAGACTCACTCAAAGCTAAAATCGGGATACCAGTTTCATAGAGTTGATCCTGGATTTGATCTTTTTCCACAGATTGATAATGACAATGAATGGCCCAATCACCGGCTAGGCTGAGGCCTCGATAATCCTGCAATTTTTCATGGTCCTCATCAGCTTCATCCCCCAGAAAAGCTGTTTTCACATGCTCCCCAAGGATAATCGCTCCTGCGGAATCACCATAAATAATCCGATCATCAGCCAAGTAATCTGCAAGGTAGTTAAAAAAGGTGCTTTGACGCACTGCCTGCACTAATTGGAAAGTATTACCTCCCTCAATAAAAACGGCATCATACTCAAATAACTCTTCACGATCTATTTTATCAACATTCTCAGCTAACTCGAAACGATCTACCTTGCGCTGAAAACACGATCCCACCCGATCCATCACATCTTCATAGTCTTCGGGGTCGACCGCTAGAGGCACCACGAGCATGGCAGCATGATCACTGATTTCAGATAAGAAAAATTGATCTAGATTACGAAAACAGCTTTGATCACCACCACCAGTTAAGTATAGGGGCATTCTACTTCTCCTCCAGATGTCAGCCCATTAACTCATTCATTATATGCGCAATCAGCAAAAGGAGACTACCATTTATCTACAAAACCAGCTGCTTATCATAACGCAGAATATTGCGAGTCAGCTCACCAATAGGCTTGGTCAAGACGCCCCCCACGATCACAACTTCACGATCTAAATGGGTCTTCACCACCAATGGTCGCAGCCACTGCACATCAAACCAAGCTGCCATTTCCTGCTGGTTGAAGTGTTTAGGCGACGTCACAAGATACACCGGGCACCCTTGCCACGACTTATTTTGGTCCCGAAACGAATAGAACGAGACATGGTTTATATCAAGATTAATCACTTTAGGATGCCTAGGCAAAACCCATGCCAGCTGGGCAGTCCAGAACCATCGGCTCCCCGCCCAGAGAGGCTCATCTGGACAATCATCACCCGAATCTTTGCCTGTGATTTTTGGCCACTCTGGTTGACTCTCTTCAATGGCCTCCCCCAAATCTTCCCAAAGGGTTAATTCTCCCAGACCTCCTGGCCGCTGCTTAAATTCATCGTTCAACAAAAGGCGATTGCGTTCAACCCCCAAAGTAAGTGTGAGCAACATAGCCAGGCCCAGGCCATAGAAACCATGCAAGGCTATCTGGAACTTATTAACCCTTACCATCAGAACAAATGGAGAAGAAAACCATAAGGAAGGCAAAAGCCAATGGGGCAATACTTCCTTAAAAAAGCTGAGACCCAAAAACATTGCCATCAAAGGCAAAGTTGCGGCAGCAATGACAACGGCCCGAGAAGACCATACCTGAGAAGAAATACCTTTGATCCAGTTAATGACCAATAATGGTGTCCCAATAATCAAAAGAGCCAGAGGAATGCGCAGTCCCCAACTTAGATGGAAGCTGGGNGAGGCAAANCCATGATTAGTCTGATAGCGCAAAGACACAAGATCATGCTGCAGATTCCATANTAACAAAGGAGCACAGCCGATGACCCCTCCCCCNAGCAAAAAGATCCAGCCNGGCAGATCGCTCNGGAAACGATCGCGGCGNAACCATAAAANGGCAAGCAGCCCGGTCATTCCCATAAAGCCGGCATGGTATTTCTGACAAACAGAGAAACCAGCTAAAAGCCCCAGAAGCAAGCCTGAGATCATGGANAATTTCGGTTTATCAACCTGTTGCAACAACACCAGCAAGAATAGACCAAAGAANAAATATAGCCCCACATCAGGTAANAGTAAAATAGCCGATAGGTTCATCGGAGCCAACTGNGTGATNAGAAAAACCATACCCAACTGCAAACCATTCAAGGGCCGNCCAAGCAGCTGACGACAGATCAAATATAAGATCAGCGACGATCCCATATGAAAGATAGGTAAAAATAGTCGCCCCCCTAGGTTGCCAGCCTCCACCAGCCAACTNGCTAAAGCTGCTATCCAGGCAACGCCACCGGGATGATCAAAATAGCTCCATTGCAGNTCGCGGGCCCAATCCCAGTAATAAACTTCATCATTGCCAAGGGGCACGGTAGCNGCAGCCCAATACCTCCAGCCCACAACTACGCCAAAGAATAGTAACCACTGNGGNTGCTTCCGAAAAAAGTCTCTTAATTCAACTAAACCTGCCATTTAAACCCCGGCTATTAAAAAATCGGTCATCACGNATCTACCTNCCCCACANCTAAAGAAAAAATGAGGCCCANTAANTTGTCTGCATTGCAGTCACAAGTCTATAAAATAAACGAAACCAATCGGTTTTCGCAACAACCAAACCACTATGACTTGATCTCTATGGTCTGTGCCNTTATGATCAGGTCTTTNGATAAACTAGACAAATAGGCGGCCCAGTGTATTCCCCCACTACATGGTTAAAGTTGATCATNGCAGCCTCTCTTTGTCTCNTGNTCGGCTNCTTGACGNTATNTGATATCCCAATCACCAANTGGCTATGGCAAGAAAAGCCNCAGGCTTGGGTCTTTTTTATGGATCGAAGCCTNCTCCAAAAGCAACANCCAGGATTTAATGACTCATTAGTTCTTATTTATATCNTCGCTTTATGCTGNCGCTNNATTCCTACTNCAGTGGCATCCNCCTACATTAANGCAATCACGTGGGAAAGGCTCAAACTAGCATCAGCTTTTCTAGTGGTATCAGGNCTTTGGNTGGGTCTTTTTATTGTTCATATCCCAAAATTTATTTGGGCTCGTATTCGACCAGCAGCACTGGTAGATCTGCAGCTCTACACCCCNTGGTANAGNCCAGGACCACCATTTTCTAGTCTCGAGCTATCTCAGGTTAATAGCTTTCCTTCAGGTCACACGGCGATGACNCTAGCCTTTTTTAGCATAACTCTTGTTCTAGGNTTGGTAGTTCCGAGACGACTTGGCATAGCNCTATCTATNGGNGCCCTTTTGACNACCNCAATGATGGGGATTTCACGTTCNGCTATGGGCAAGCACTGGATNACCGATTGGANGTTCATNNTGATNGCTGGAACNTTATTTATNCACTGGTCCTTTTTCAAAGGACTGGATATTCCNNGCANGTGGCGNGGTATTACANCNGTGANCCGTTTCCAAGGNTTTGGNTGGCAGCCCTGGAAGAAAATGCTNAAGCTACTNGCACCGGTGTATGTTTTAATGATCGCNGCGAAANTATTGAGTTATTCTTAGTAACCGATAANGCAANNNNATATCGCCTNANAANCCTGCANAGGCGTAACNATTTAGGTCAGGGCTTATAACTGACCNTTGACTGTTTTTCGGGCCCAACTGACCTGGACAAGCATACANANGATTTGAGCATATACNACTATTTTCTGACCAATCGCCTGNATCAAGAGACCTTCAGTCGTCTTGGCACTAGGCCCCCAAAAGAGCAAGTACANGTACCCCATCAATATGATGCTAAAGGAGAGGAAAACCCANCCATANCGATTATGAATAGTTTTAGTCCNAAATGTAGCCGTCGCNTANAAAAATACGGTCAATAAAAAACTAAAAAATGCGGCTTTGACAAAATANCCATGATAAACACCNTAGATATCCCAAGGNGTAAATGCNACTCCGGCNAAACAAATTGCAGANACNATCCCAGGAACAGAGCCGATCTTGGCAAGAAGTCGATTGCCNCCCCNAAAGAGAAAAGGGGCCGAAAGAAAGTAAATAAAGCTACCCANGGCAGCTGCNACCAGAGCCACNATAAACAAGATCATACTTGTTAATTTTGGCTGTCCATCAAAGGTTTGATAGCGNCCTAAATCACTAAAAAAGTTCTTGGTGAAAAGATAGCCCTCTGTGGACGGATCNACATTGGTGCCCCCNGGATAGATGACCATGGCCAACAAAGTCAAAACCATAAAAACTATCANNGAANATAGACCAAAATTAAAGGCAAAGTACTGTCTACGCAAAAGCATCTGTACCCCTTTTCCTGAANGTCATCACTAGGGCACANCAATNTGGTGNCNCTNGAACCTCATTCACTATAANCCGAACTGAGACAACCATTCTCCGTANGTTGTNACATCCGTATAAATCACGTCAGATCNACAATCGATCCCTCGAGAAGTCACCCCCAAAAGCTTATGNACGCCGCGGTCAACAACTACACCAGGCCCACCAGAATCACCATTACATGAAGCTTTGCCCGGTGTAAGACCAAACCACACTTCTTTAGATCCTGACTCTACTGCTTTTAACTTCATGTTTACCTGAAGTAGCTTACCTGAAACCACTGCCCCACGTTTATCTGGATCAGGCAAGTCAGTCTTACCAAAACCTGCCACTAAAACAGNCCTNCTNACTGNAAGTCNGGNGGAATNAGGCANAATGTTAATTGGTCTAAANCCNTNGGGCNCCGGNTCTTCCAGAAGAATCACCCCAATATCATAAGCAGAAGCATCAGTACGGCCNCTTCTCATTAAAGTCGGGTTATAGTCGGGNTGAGANACAAAATCAGTTGCNGTCACTGTCTGCAANNGCTGCAAGAGAGACGCCGAANCCTACTTGTAAGCTTTTACGTTTNTTGACAAANCCNTTNCAATGAGCNGCGGTNACNACNACAGTTGGCGACGCTAAAACACCTGAGCAAAAAATCCGACCGTCCTGNACTANAGCNACGGTGTATTNTGCTACTCTTTNATTNGCATTAACCAACCGACCGCCATAGATCAAAAGATCACTCTCATGATCCAATTTACCGCAACCCTGGACCACAAACAAAGTAACCAGCAAACCAATCAATCTGCGAAAAAATAACATCTGCTCATTCTCTCCTTAGTAACAGCTTCATAACTATCTTATTCATCCCAAAATTTAATCGAAACGACTGCCCTCAAAAAGTTTGGCCACTAACTAAATAAGTGACCCAGGGCCTGCGGCTGATCTTCATGCAACAACAGCTACATATTGGCTGGCCGACCAATTAAATGTTTACGATTTCTATAATTTAGGCGGGTAAAAGTCAAGAGCCGCAGAATAAACAATAACCCTAATTTATTCATAACCTTAAAAAGAAAAAAACTAATTTTGAAAGCCTATAAATCAAGAGAACACCCCAAAAAATAAACAAATTAAAAAATAAAGCTACATTGACGCATGCGACAATACTTCACATTAGGGCAAGAATAAGGTATACGTGTCATGTTTACATATTCATTATATCTATCAGTCGGAGCGACATACCTATGAATCTCAAGGGAATTCTAAAATCTATACCTATTTTAGTCTATTTATCTCTTTCAGTTGGCTGTGGACCAGCTGGTGAGGAAAGCTTATTAAAAGAAGCATGGAATCGAAAAAATGATCCCGCAATAATGGACATAGACTATATAACCAAGACCCAAGCCTATACCGCCGATTTTTCAAAATTACCTCTCACTGGAGAATTAACCCAAAAGCCCTGGAGCGGTGACTATTGGCCAACTCATAAGGGTGGTATAGCTTTTAGATGGAATCAAAAAAACGGCGACCCTATCGGCTATCCCATGCTTAGATATCGCAATCCTGATCGTAATATTGTTACCCAAGAACTCTCACCTGCTGAAAAATACGATATCCTTACTGCAGGTAAGGCCCGTCTTCCTGTAGTGGAAATCAACGGCCGACTAAGAGCCTACCAAATGCATGAGATCAAAAGGCTCGAGAAATTCTATCCGGATATACAGTCAAAAATCAAAAAAGTATCTTTCACCCGTTACGAAAGAATCAGGACCAATGTTTTAAAAACAATCCCCGAGCATCCGAAATATGATGAAAACTATGAAATACCAACTTGGGAAGGTCTATGTCACTCTTGGGCCCCTGCAACCATCTTGTTTCAGGAACCAAAACCAGTAACAGTCAAAACCAAAAGTGGGGTTGTCGTGGATTTCGGGTCCTCTGATCTCAAGGCATTACTCACTTACTTCCTCCATCATACACCGGCTCAAACCCAATTCTTGGGCGGACGCTGTAACAAGGATTTCTCTGATCTGCAATCACGAAAAAATGCAGGTAAAATTACAGCGGAAGAATATAAAGCCGAGATCAATTCTTCAGAATGCCGGGATACTAATGCTGGTGCTTTCCACATCGTCCTGACCAATCAAATTGCCCTCATGAATCAGGGCTTTATAGTAGATATTACTCGCGATGCTGAGGTTTGGAATCAGGGAGTCTATCAGTACAATTCTCAAATTGAAAAGGAACGACTGGTAGACGCTACTGAAGCGAAAGCTGCAAATGCAGCATCCGGTACTGTAAAAATAGTTACAGTTTCCACGCAAATGTATTACGTCAATGAAGTCGATCATTCTTGGCAAGGTGGCAATGATCCAGAAGCAGAAGCCATCAAATATTATCGCTATAATTTGGAGCTTAACGCTAAAGGTGAAATCATTGGCGGCGAGTGGCTTACCAGAAAAAGGCCCGACTTCCTCTGGAAGCAAACGCTACCTGCATTTGCTCGACCATTTAGAGCATTGAAAAAGCTTTATGAAAGATCGATTAGATAGTTTTTAAAACAAAGAGCATCTCCAGATGCACTCATTGTGATCTTCTCCTCTATAGACCAATATTGATAGATGAGGAGATCATCTCATACCCCTAAGAAAACCAAAGATCACCCTAATCAGCTCAAAAGGCTTTTCTTAACTGGCATTTTAGATACTAAGTAGTGGTGTTTTTAGCTAGATTTAACATCTTCAAGATCTATGGTTAGGAAATGCGACCCACGATAAGGTTTACTTAGAACAGCAACTGAATGCATATCACCAGTAGTAATAGGCACCTCGGTTCCAGCCATATTGATAATACAATTAGCTGATAATGTACCCTGAATATATATCTGCGCCTCGTCATTATATTCTAAATTATTCACAGCCATTTTCTCGCGATCTTTTAGAGCTGGTATAATTTTAGCCAATCTAGTCATCTTTTTCTTATATTCCATTTTTTGTTCTTTTTTCTTCTTAGTCATCTGAGAAGCAGGGAGGTTCAGAGCAGAATACAATCCTTTCAGTTCTTCCAAATAAGCTTCCCAAACTAATGTCCTTTTCCGGCGAATATCAAGAGCCCGTTTGCCATCATATGAGAAACCTACATTGATTTTAGTCTTCGGCCCAGTTGCTCTACCGACATTGGGACATTTTACTTCCCCCCAACAATGGATAACAGAACTAATAATAATACCCGATTCATTAATAACAGCAATATCGCCACCAGAGACGATCTCTGCTGCAATGATACTGGCATCTACCAATAAATCTCCCTGACATTGAATACGAGAATTTTCAATAAAACGGGCTGTTATACTCTGATTAGATACAATTGCTTTTTCAGGGGAGGCTACAATACCACCATCGACCTTGATATTACCGTCAACTTTAATCCACCCACCTTCAATAGAACCATTGACTATAAGTTCTCCGGTAGCACAGAGTCTTGAACCAATTTCGATATTACCTTTGACTAAAATATCCCCATCATAATTAACAAAGCCATCTGTGCGATTTACATTCTTTTCATAAATGAGAACTTTATCAACGGAAATCTTAGTTCCGTCAATATTAGGCACCCCATCATAAGCAGCTATATATCGTCCTTCCTCATCCTTAAGAACCCCATCTCCAAGCTCTAAGTTCAAAACCTCGGGTTCCGGCGGGGCATTAGTCATACCCCAAATATCAACCCCTTCAACAGCCGGAACTTTATATCGAATATCTGCTATGACTTCATTCATTTTTACAAACTTAGACGGTTGAGACTCTAAAAAGGTAATATTTTCATCTTGCTTCACATCTTTATAGGTTTGGTGCACATAAGGCACTTCACCTCGCACAGGGACTCTACCTTCAGCAATGACCATCCCCTCTGGATCTATCTGCTCATTGATATAACGACAGAATGAATCTAAGTTTTTATCGATAAGACCCGCAACAACACCCTTCATCTCGAAAAATTTTTGCCAGAAACGTTTATCACGGCCCTTAAACTTCGAAAAGACTTTCATATCACAGGTACCAATTTTTGCGACCATGCCATCTTTTGAGCACTTAATCGCAACTAGCGGTAAAATATCATTCCAATGCGTCGCCTCATTGTCACGAACCTTGGCTTTGACAGGAGCTGCTGAGAGCTCACTATGAGCAAAATAAGAACCCTGCTTAACCGCAACTAAAATAACTAACGGTAAGTCTAAGCCATAACGTTCCGGACCTTTATAGGCACTGCGGATAGTACGAACCATATGGTCAGACATAATCTCATATTGACAGTTCCTTAAACTTCCTAATTTATATGCCTTCTCTTGTAATTGAGATATAATCGTCCTCAGCATCCGATCATCAATAATAGAGCGCACATTAAAAACAACCAAAGAGATGTAATCATCTGCTTCATTAACTTTTATCTGATATGGGTCCCGTAACAGATGATCACCCCAATCGATTTTAGGGTTAGCATATAGTGGTTCTTTCTTAATAGATTCACCCGAACAAGCTCGCAAGTATATAGCATGGATATGGGCAGGATCTGGAACATCATCTTTAATACCGCTATCTCTGATAGCTTTACCTATCGATAATTTTAATATATGAAACTTCAGCTTTATTAATTCGTCGACCGGTTCTTTAATACTAATCAGACATAGTATATTAGGTTCCTTAGATTCTTTTATCTGAATGTCTATCTTAGGGGCCCCCATTGCCANGGTGACCTCTACTGAGGTGGAGTCTTCTTCGTAGCTAGACCGAATAAACTGCCACATCTTAACAAGGCGTCTTTGAAAAAATCGATAGAAATCAAGATGCCCATTTTCTAATTCAGCCGTAAGACGCTTTTTGGCTCTTTGCATGAGATCAGGTGGAGGCAAAGGTGAAGCATTGGTATCAGCTTTGGTAAATTCAACCCTAACGCGATACTGAGATGGAATATAGCTAAGTTTTATTTGATGCTTAGTCATATAATTTCTCTAAACAATCGTTTTANGCAGACAGATCAAAAAGATTGATTCGATCAAGAAGCTTTNCGTTTCTTTTGAATTTGATTTAAATCATCTAGACGATTAGTGATTGAGANAAAGTCCTTCTCANGAATCACANATTTCAACAATCACTCGGCTATAAAAAAAGCTATAAACAATTTGATCTATTAATATCATAGCATTTTTTNAGANTAGGGTTTTAGGCAGGAAGCAATCTAGTCTTTTTTGTATATATTAATATTTTTAAATTATNCAGACATNCNTCAAAGATCATNANNTTTTTNAGCACTTAGAAGANAGNAGGCATANNGNGAGANATCAAANATTTTCAGATCAATAAGACNAAAGANAGCAAATATTGCNACNANTAAAAANTATATCGACTAAATGGAAAGATAATAAATGAATATANGCATNCAGNAATATGACGNTTCCTAAATATTTCGNAACAATAAANNTTCNNNCCTATTNCNTACAAAAGATAACCAGCAATGTAAATTNAANTTAAATTNCTAAATTATCTCAAATACGAATTGGACTNAAAAAATANGATTAANTTTATGCAGAATAATTTTTAATCTAAAATCAACGCCTNATTAATACTCTATACTGGAAACAACTGAGTTAACTTATCCGCCAGCNAAACATCNCCAGCNCTGCGTACGTCACCGGNTTTAATAGCGCTAACTCCATCCGTTTTACCNGCGACCATACTCTCGAGTGTCTCCGAACTCATNCTTAAGGTAAGGTTAGCGTTATTATTAGAACCCCGATTGACTTCTAATTTACCGNCCCGAATCACCANATGGAAAGNTTCTTCATCTTCGTCNTCAACTTCAAACTGGTAAATCAGATCAAGATTATNAGCCGCAGAGGCATTAAATTTTTGNTGCATGACCGAAACTATTTCAGAAATACTCAACATAACATGCTCCCCATNTCCTATGACAGCATAGACTTGCTTATCTTTACAATTNTTTNAAGCNAGATCNTAGCAAATAGCATTGATAATAAGCAACTCATCACCGCANTTTTTGGCATTAATTGTTAATCAATGACTCACGAATATAGTCAAAACACACCATGTCTATTCNATTTAAGCNCTATTNTGGCTATTTGATNGCATGTCACTTNGGCNCCAATNACNTCAANATNGAAGAGNNGCGNCAATATTGANGAGNCGNAAAATCAAAAGATCNACAGNGTTCCGAGNAAAGAGACNTCTATTAAAGNAAAACCCTGAATAACTAACTTTGCNCAAAATACTTTTCATTGATTTTGACGCNGAANCANAGGTAGATTAGCTGACTTACACACCAGCATCAAAGTTTTCCGGAGGGTTCGATGGAACGACGCAGTTTTCTCAAAAAAACATCTATTGCCGCCGCAGGTGGNCTGGCCATGAGTTCGACCGCTTTCGCTAAACGAACACGCTTTAAGTGGCGGCTGGTNATGGTAATACCGAAAACACTACCTATCTGGGGTGCTGGCGTTCAGGAGTTTGCGAAGAAAGTTGCNTTAATTAGTGACGGCGACCTTAAAATAAAAGTCTATGGTGCNGGTGAACTTGTCCCTGCTTTAGGTACTTTCGATGCNATCAAATCAGGCAGAGTGCAGATGGGGCATTCTGCTGCCTATTATTGGCAGGGCAAAATCCCTGCTGCNGTNTTCTTTACCGGAGTGCCATTTGGNATGAATGCTGAAGGCATGCGCTCATGGATCAGCTATGGNGGCGGGCAACAATTGTGGGATGAGNTATATGGTAAATATGGTCTGATTGCCATGCCNGCCGGAAATACCGGAATGCAAATGGGNGGCTGGTTCAATCGGGAAATCAAAACAATCAATGACTTTAAAGGTCTAAAAATGCGGATNCCGGGCNTNGGCGGNCGNGTNCTATCTAAGGTGGGGGCNAAACCCATGTTAGTGCCTGGTGGAGANATATANACCAANCTAGCCACGGGNGTTATTGATGCTACCGANTGGGTAGGNCCTTATCATGANTACGTTATGGGCTTTTATAAAGCCGCCAAATATTACTATAACCCCGGATGGCATGAACCNGGATCAGTCCTNGAATTGATGATAAACAAAGAGGCATGGCAAAAATTACCAAAGGATCTGCAGACTCTTGTCAGNACTTGTGCGGCAGAAATGGACCGCAACATGCATGCNGAATGGTTAGCAAAAGATGCNGAATACCTNCAAANNATAATNAAAGAGGGNAANGTCAGCTTAAAAAGNTTTCCTAAAAAAGTGACCCGTGTATTNAAGGAAAAAGCCGACGAAGCNAAAAAAGAAATTGCAGCAACTGACCCTCAGGCTAAACGTATNTATGATTCTTTCACTNCATTTCANTCNCGCATGGCTAGTCTCCATAATATGACAGAAAAAGCTTACTGGCAGGCTTTTAACTCATAAANGTTCAGACCAACCGAGGTATTCATTGATAGCTTTACTTGAGAATGCAGCNCATCAGATCAGTCGAATCATTTGGTTGATCTGCGCCTTNGCGTTACTANTNCTNATCCTACTAACTACNGAGCAGGTACTCGCCCGGTATTTCTTTAAAAGTAGTTCGATAGGGCTNCAGGAATTAGAATGGCATCTTTTTGGATTTATTTTTNTGATGGGGGCCGCTACAACTCTTGAGCAAGANAAACATGTGCGAGTNGATATTTTGTATAGCCGCTTGAAACCNAGAGGAAAAAGTCTAATCAATATAATAGGNAATACTTTTTTTTTACTNCCAACTGTCGGCGTGATTATNTATTTTGGCATCGAAGATGNGATGCAAGCCCGNGAATTTGTTCATACAGAGATCGANCNATTNAGCTTTTTCAGCAATTTATATCNGTTTCAAGTATTCATCAGTCTAGATGAATGGATNGATCATACCTTATTNNCTGGAGANAGCTCACCAGATCCGGGAGGNCTTCGCGGCAGATGGTTGATCAAAGCTCTCATTCCATTAAGCGGCATNCTATTGCTATTTCAAAGTCTACGCNTACTGACTCATCAAATTTTAATCTTTTTGGANCCAGCTAAAATTCAAAAATCCGATCAAGAGGNTCCCNNTGACTTTTGAGGAATNCTTCCCNCTGCTCATGTTCCCAGCTTTATTGATGTTTCTGCTTTCGGGTTTTCCGGTNGCTTTCATCCTATCCGGAACAGCTCTCNTATTTGGAGTNACCGGTTACTACCTAGACATTTTNTACTTGGATGATTTAGGNTTTATTCCGTCNAGGATCTTCGGCATCGTCCAAAACATAACATTACTNGCNGTTCCNTTATTTGTTTTTATGGGAATGATGCTCGAAAAATCNGGCCTAGCTAAAGAACTACTGAAATCCGTGAGCGACCTATTNAAACAACAAAANTCNAGTTTAGCTTTNGCCGTTGTGTTGGTAGGAGCTTTACTGGCAGCTTCTACTGGCATTGTAGGNGCTACAGTCGTNACTATGGGAGTCCTTTCCCTACCGACGATGCTAGAGCAAGGTTATAACAAAAGGATNGCCTGCGGCACCATCGCAGCCTCTGGCACTCTGGGACAAATCATCCCNCCATCCATCGTTCTGGTTTTACTCGGCGACATGATGAATGTTGATGTGGGGGATCTNTTTGCAGGNGCAATCCTNCCNGGNATTTTGCTNGTAAGNATGTACCTGCTGTATATCGGCGCCATTTCAAAATGGGGTANAATCANAACTAANGATTCNNCNGCTGTCATTACAAATNACAATGAAGCTGCATCGCTCCGTGATCTATGGGTTGCCATCATTCCTCCTCTCTTACTTATAGTTCTAGTACTTGGAACCATACTCACAGGGCTAGCCTCCCCTACCGAAGCCTCAGCCTGTGGGGCTGCGGGGGCTATTCTAATTGCCTGGTTTAAAAGAAAGCTTAGCTGGAGCAAACTCTTGGATACCGCTAAAGACACGACCACAACNACCGCCATGGTATTTATGATCTTAATCGGAGCTCAATTTTTCGGCGTCGTGTTTAGAGGNCTTTCAGGAGATGATACCATTGCCATGATCATCGATGAAATGAANGCTCANCCTAATCTAATCCTATTTATGTTGATGNCAGTATTGTTCGGGCTCGGGTTCTTTTTAGATTTTCTCGAAATCTGTTTCATTATCATTCCTATTATTCTTCCGATCACTTTAGACTTAGGNTTTAATTCTCTNTGGCTAGCNATCCTAATAGCTGTCAATCTGCAGACATCATTTCTCACACCTCCTTTTGGATTTTCACTCTTTTATTTAAAAGGGGTTGCTCCCAAGTCGATCAAAACCACAGATATCTACCGCGGGGTNATCCCTTTTGTAGCTATNCAGATGCTATTGTTGCTAGTCATTGCCCTATTCCCNGACNTGGTATTATGGCTACCCACCACTCTTTTTAAGTCTTAANNCCNCTCNGGGNCAGCCTGAGTGACTGCAAAAGGCCGNCACCAAGGCTAGATTTNAGCCAAAGNCNNTGCATTTTCTTGCTTCAATGCAACAATAATGGGCGGAAACAGAATTCCCTTAACAATCCGGACGAAATATGCAAATATNGGCCAGTTAGACATGGATTAATAATCCAATAATATTAGAGGCTTACATATGTTTAGATTCAAACNTGGCAANAGCAATAAAAATCAAAATGAAGCTGAATTATCAAGACGCAGTTTCTTAAAAAAATCCAGTGCCTTAGGAGCAGCAGCGGCGGCAGCAGGANCTGCAGGGTCTGCAGCACAGGGCCGGCCTATTGAACGGCGGGAAGATGAGTATCACCCCAATATTATCATTGGNAGTGGTTTTGGAGGNTCNATCACTGCTCTGCGCTTAACAGAAAAAGGGATACCAGCTCTTATNGTCGAAAAAGGCAAAAGATGGGCAAATCCCCGGTTTTCCAAAAAGCAAACATTCTCTCCAAACCTATACCCCGATGGTCGATCCACCTGGCTGAAAAATACCACTGTTGTTCCACTGGGACCAGCATTGCCGATTCGCAAGCGCACCGGAGTCCTAGAAGGACATGATCTAGCAAAATTTCGAGTTCTGAATGGAGCAGCTTACGGAGGTGGATCTATTACCTATGGTGGCGTCATGGTTCAACCTGATGAAAAGGTTTTCAACCAGGTATTCCCCGAAGCTATTCGATTCAATGATCTTAAACCTTACTATGCAAAAGTAGCTAAAAAACTTAATCGAGGCACCATTCCCAAAGACGTCCTCGAAAGTAAAAACTATACCCATAATCGGGTCATGATTGATCACTGTGAAAAAGCTGATGTGAAGTTAGAACGTATTCCAACTGCCACTGACTGGGATATCGTACGTGAAGAAATCGACGGCACTATTAAGCCATCGATTATCGAAGGTGAAGCTATATATGGTGTTAATTCGGGCGCAAAATTTACCACCGATCAAACTTATCTCGCTGAAGCGGAAGCAACTGGTCTATTAACCGTAAAAACTCTCCATCAAGTGGAAGAAATAGCCCAAAATGAAGACGGGCGTTACGTCGTTATTGTTCGCGAAATCGACGAATACGGTAAATCAGTAGCGGTACAAGTCTTAACCTGCGACTCACTGTTTTTAAGTGCTGGTTCGGTAGGCACATCCAAGCTCCTAGTAAAGGCAAAAGCAAAAGGCTATTTACCAAAGCTAAACGACGAGGTTGGCAACGGTTTCGGCAACAACGGTAATGTATACGCTCTGCGCTTAGGCCTCAAAGAGAATGTTGGCAGCAAACAAGCTGGTCCACCATCTCTGGGGATTAATGCTTTGGATAACCCCAATACTCCATTGTTCATAGAGCATCCGCAACTGCCTGTGGGCATCGACTTTAAAGGTCTACTTTACTTTGGTATTGGGATAACACCTACCAGGGGATCTTTTTATTACGATGAAAAAAGTGATTCGGTAAAACTCAAGTGGCCGAAAAAAGACAAAGGTCAGGAAATCGTCAACAAAGCTATTCTTTCTGTCCTAGACAAACTAAACAAAGCTAACGGTGGTTTCGTTACTTCCATCCTAAGTTTGTTTAAAAAGAAAGTAAAAGATGACGCTGTCTATCATGCTCTCGGCGGTTGTGTAATGGGTAAAGCCTGCGACTACTATGGAAGGGTAAAAAACTATAAAGGACTATATGTCAATGACAGTTCCTTTATGCCCGGAACGTCAGCCTGCTCGAACCCGTCTTTCACGATTTCAGCTCTTGCGGAACGCAATATCGACAAAATCATCAAAGAAGACTACTAAAACCCATATGGGGTCACGTATTAGTACGCGACCCCATATTTTCCTAGCAGTCCAATCAGACCTATCAAAAACAATGAAAAATCCCCCCAAACCAGCCAAGTAGACAGAATACTTACATCACGACCGTACCAATCTGCCAACAAGTTGATTGCTTGGCCAGTTATCTAGTGCTAATAACTACTGCAATGAAACGAAAGAACAGTTTTCAAATATTGATTGGGGGGGGAGATATTCGATGAAATTTTTCAGAGTATTTTATCTATTTTTGGGACTGATAATAGCCACCAGTTGCGATGAAGAAAAGAATGAGCCTAACACGAACATTACGCCTAAGTTTGGCCTAACTGGTTACCAAAACGTGGATCAGGACTATGTTTCAGCTCAACGAGAACTAGTTAATAAAGCAATAGAAACAGCATTAGTAGCCAACAAGCCAGTTTTTGTAAAAATTGAGGGAGCATGGTGTCCCCCATGCGCAGAACTTGATCATGTCATCAAGAACTCTGAAGAACTCAAAATCACTCTCGACCAATATGAAAAAGTTTTTATAGACGAGGTATTTTGGGAAACTTCACGCTTTTATGACTTTATGCCGCTAAAAGCCAAAGTCCAGTGGTTTCCTTCAGCCNTGCTGTTTGATCCAGTATCACAACAGTGGAGCCCCTATTANTATCTNCCNATGGAAAATACCNAAGCTTTGATAGGGGATTTGAAACATTTCGCAGCAGAAAGAGAGTTCTTGCAGCGACACAAAGAAATCATGGATCANATACTGACTNCCGAAGAAATTCCNGAAGATCANCAAGAAGAATTGTCTTATGCGACACTAAACTACATTTACAATTTAAGCTTTAGACAAGGAGCAAAATCGNCCCTNNAAGCTATCAAGGAGTTAACGGCNACCTTAATATCAAAGGGACTTGATCCTGAAGACATGGGNCTAAGCAGCACTTATACAGATATCACTATCCACGGCACCTTAGCAGACCCAGNCCNNNTTGACGAATATATCCAGTTAGCATTGGATAATCAGAACAAGAGNAACCAAGAAAGTNANCAAGACCCTCTCAGTGAAGTAGAAAAATTTAAGATTATCCAAAAGCATGAAATTGCCAAAATTCAAAATATCTTGGTAAAAGGTGGNGTTAAAGAAGCCGCTAGTANGTGTGACCAAAGCTTCCTTGNCATGGAAGAATTACTNGCAAAAGCTGAAAGCCTAGATGAAGTGGNTNCAGATAAAAAANTGAATATTAAAACCTTATGGCAACTGGGCTGCTTAAGTTTAAAAAGAAGATTAGGAGACNATAANGCNGCGGCANAAGCTAAAACNATTGCCGAAGAACTATTAGCTAAAACCGATCTAGAAGNAAAACCTTTAGGTGCAAAAAACATCAGCCGATTTTTCTGGATCAGTAATTCANTAGATGAAGCNGCAGAATACCTGCAAATCTATGCGAATGAACTAAACNTAANACGACAAAAGNCCGTGGANAGTCTNACCNCCAAGCTNAACGAAAGTGANAACAANANCGAACTTAAAGACGAACTTGAGATTCGTATCAATCTCAAGGAGCGTCAGGAAAAAGCATATAAGCTGATGATCGACAGATTGAAATCAGGCAATGATCATCCTGCTCTGGCAGCGGATGGTCAAAGATAATGACAATCAAACTGANAACTCTANGTACGCTNATCTATCTACTTCTGGGCAGCTTGACTGCTCAAGGTAGCTTTCAAACGATTGACAGCCAACCTTTTCAAAAAGTCCAAGGGGGTTTGGCATCCCCGGNACAACTAATGTCCAAGATTAAACCAGAGGGATATCTGATTAGTTTCTGGGCCAATTGGTGTGCNCCATGTAAAAAAGAACTTAAGATGCTGGNTCAAAAANANGNTTTTCTTAAGCGCTTTCCAGTCNTACTGATCAATGTTGATGANGATGATGCGTGGCCAAAGGCATTAGCTTTCCTNGAAAGCATTGATTGGAACGGCCCCATGCTGAGAGATCCNGGGGGCAGCTGGTTTTTTGCTCATGATAGTACAGGAGCCCTTCCAGCCAACCTACTNCTGACCGGNAACGGTCAGTTGNTAAANCAGTTTGCCCAAATCCATGAAGATACTTTGACTCAAATTCCTAAGCTNATTGAAAAAAAACAAATCGGTCACTGGGAGTTTAATCAAGTTTCCTTATATAAGCAGGTAGACAAACAGACTAATACAATCGACNATCCTGAAATCTTAGCACTCNGCAATGCGATNGGTTGGAAAAAACGNGACNTAAGCTTNTTCCTAACCCATAANGCCTTAACCCGAAANGCATCGGATAAATGGGAAAAAGAAGATGAAATAGGTTTTTCATGGTTACAGTGGTATCCAGATCNACAGATACAATTGCGNCTCGGCGATGGTATGATTGTTTGGCAAGAGGGTAANATACTTTCCTTACGCCATGATCCTGATACTGATANNGCCTCCAGNTTGNGAGGAGGTCATTTCACATATTTTAAAGATCAATGGAGTTTTGATGCCGTTACCGGTATCGCAAGAGACCGCTTATATCCATTCTATCCTGACCCGGAAAATGATGTTTCTGTAACNCTNCCAGAAGAACGAATCAATGGTTTTCGCCTTCAAGGACCATTATTTACCGGAGCATGGTCAGGATCTTTTCAAATCATGGGAGTCAGTTATCGTCGACAATCTGATACTAAATTGGGTTACCCCAGTTCAGCCGAAGATTTGCGCTCAGGTGCAGCAATGCACTGGGAAGGCCCCGGCTTTAATCTTCAGGTGAGTCATAGTGGCTACAACATCGAAGGCAGGATAGCAGAACCAGCTCATAGTTCTAAAATTGGATTTAGTTGGAATATGATCACGACTCCAAGTTGGAGTTTAACACTACCTGTGCAGAGTCAGGAAATATTTGGCTTGCCTCCAAGAACTCAGACCACGACATTAATTAATGGTCCATTTATTCCGCTGGAAGATGATCATAAACAAACAGTAGGGGTTAGCCCTCGCCTCGCTATAAATGACATAGCGGACATTGAAATAAAAAATATTAACGAAACCGGGCTTCTAGCCAGTAAAGTGAGTAGTAATAACCGTAACAGCAGAACAACCACAATTAGCATCGAGACGCCTAAAGGCAGCAATCTATTAATAGGACAACAACTTCAAATCGATGATTCCCAAAACAACATGGCCAAACGAATGGAATCAGCTCTGCAGCTAGGGTGGGACCCCATAGAACACATCCACGCACAAATTTTGATAAAGCAAAGACAAAATAGCACAACGATGACCCTGCTAAATGAAGGCAGGGCCACAACCAATATCGCCAGGTCCTCCAAGAACGCGATGGTAGATCAAACAGCTGGTCTAAATGAGATTCATATCAGTAGCAACATGAAGCACTGGCTACCGGCATTGACTGGTTGGGCAGATACCATGAACCTAGAGATTTCGAGCACTGAGCAAAATGCATACTACCAGACGGTTTCTGGACTCGAACAGAATAGATTAGCTTCCGTACGTCTTATCCTGGGCTGGTCAGACACCTTAACTATTAGAAGCGCTATGGGTCAGGAGAGAGGTGGGGTCGTTTGTTCTGGAGGCATTTGTTCCAACCGCCCTCCTTTAAATGGGGTTGAAGTTAGTTCACGAATTAAACTAAAGTTTTAGTAATGCGTTAGACGGACTGAATAAATTAGGAAAGAAAATCAGATGAAATTAAGTCCCCTCAAAAAAATACAGCAGTTACTTGCTGCACTGACGATGACCGTACTAATCAGCAGCTGTCTGGGACGGATTGATGATCGCATCAATGGAGAACTATCTCCCATAGAAAGATCTCAATTTGGGCTAACCGATAAGAGTCCTCTCATTATTTCCTTCGGTGCAGGTTGGTGTAAACCTTGCCGCAAAGAAATTGACTACCTCAACCAGGTGGTCGAGAAATACGACAACAAGATTGAACTATTAGGTCTGGTGGTTGAAGGCACCACCAAAGGCAGTGCCCCCGACTCATTAGCGATAACGGAATTTATCGGCAAATCGGGTAATCCTCCCCGCTATCCCACAGAGCCAGACCCAGAGTGGGCAACTTATGATGCTTTCCAACCAGCAAAATCAGGTAGCTTACCCTTGCTCGTATTTATCAATCAAGATAATCGCATCGTAAATAAAATCCAGCGCAGTATGAACCTCGAAAACGAATTGTATCCTATCATCGACAGCATGATCGCTGGAAAAATGATTTCCCAAAGCCCGACAGTGGGCATGGACCCCCCTGAACTAGGCGACCCTTCCACTGATCAAGATCAATCAACGAATAGCAAGGTCACATATTCAAACTTACTCATAAGTCAATGGTCCGTGAGCCAATCAGAACAAACACAGAACAGACTGCAAGCGATCTATATGGAAATAACAGAAAAAGAAGGTTTCGAACCTGATGAATTTACCTTCGGAGATGGTAAACTGCGACTCAAGTTGACGACTGATCTAACCAATGAAACCACCACTGAAATGGTGACGAGGGCTTTATGGTCTTCTGCTTCAGGATGTCAATTAACAATCTGGTTTAAAGAGAATCTAAAGGTTAATCGCACCGAAGCAATCTGCAACTAGGGACCCATGATGATGAGGCAAACAACAGAACTCAATGGTATCAAAATTAGCTGGGAGGTACACTCCCAGAAGAGAAATCCCTCTGGAGCGCCATTAGTTGTATTGATCGCTGGGCTGGGGCAAGCTTCCCACCATTGGCCGGAACCTATGATAGAAGGTTTAACTGGGGCTGGCTTTGAAATTATCACATTCGATAATCGTGACGTGGGCATGTCGAGTAAATGCCCGGGAGACCAACAACAAATACCTGGCAAACTTTTTCGTCAAATTATGGAGGGAGAACAAGTAAATCCTCCATACACTCTCAATGAAATGGCTGATGATACCATCGCACTAATTCGTAATTATTTAGAGGGGAAACCGACTAAACAGGTTCATCTTATTGGGATCTCAATGGGGGGCGCTATTGGGCAGCTAGTGGCTCTAAAGCATCCAGAACTGATTCACTCCCTTACATGTATGATGAGCCATACTGGAGACTCTAAAGTTGGAAAGGCGACTCCCGAAGCTCAAGCCGTTTTGACTTCAAAGCCTTCATCTCCCGACAGAGAAGGTTATATTTCGTGGCGATTAGACTGCGCAAGGGTTTTAGCTGGAAAAGGTTATCCCCTTGATGAAGCCTATGTAGAACGCAAGGCGGCTACGACATGGGATCAAGGTTATGACTACACCGGCGTCACTCGTCAATTATTAGCCATATACACCTCAGGCAATCGCAGGGATAAGCTCGCTAGCTTGGAAGTGCCAACCTTAGTGCTGCATGGTGAAGATGATCCATTAATCGCAATGGATGCAGGAAGCCAAATCGCAAGTATGGTGCCTAAAGCTCGACTAAAAGTTTTTCCTGGCTGGGGCCATGACCTTCCCGAACTATTAGTTCCAGAGTTAGTAGATGAAATAACAACCTTTATCAAAAGTTATAATCAATAGCTAAGGGACAAAGCCAACCTGCAATCAAACAAAGAACCTACCTTATATTTAATAAATTCGAGCTGAAACCATAGCGATCAACTACGAAAATTTTACATACATCAAGACAGAAAACCAAGCCGTGATAGGTTCCAGGAGATCTCCCACATATCTGTTAAGTTCTACTATTTAGATTTAAACCTTCTTGAGCAACAATTTGTTGCACCTTAGATTGGCGTGAAACAAAGAATAATTAGCTCTAAAAGATGCGCCAAGAAAAAATCTATCGCAAGAAACAAAAAATCCATTTAAGCCTATAATTTCAACACTTTAACATTAATCAAAACAAAGTTTTTTTTTCAAGAAGAGCCATTCTGTAACAGTGCAACAAAGAGAAGCAGCTCGAAAACTTGCTACCTGACGATAAGAAGCCTTAGAGTAACTTAATGAACCCCATTTCCCTATAACGGGACAGGGAGTGTCAGAGAGTGGTTTAATCAAAGGGGTAACTAAAGTGAGACTGGTCCGAAAAGGTTTACCAAAGAAAATACAAGTAAACGGTCATGAGTTCTTTCAGGGACCTAATCTCAACGCAGTTATTATGCCATACACTGAACTTGAAATTGATAGAAGTTACTTATTGCTTACAAAGGGAGTCTATCAATGAAAACATCTACTGACGATACTAAACAAGCGATCGAGGCTTTCACCAAGAAGCATAACCTTACCAGAAGAGAGAAGGACATCTTTAGTCAATTAGTATTAAAGAATGTTACTGCAGAAGGAATTGCAAAATCGCTGGAGATCAGTAAAAATACAGTTAGAATTCACTTTCAGAATATTTTCAGCAAAATTGGTATCACCAGCAAATCAGAATTGCTTGGGACTTTCGTCGACTTCCTCATTCAGGGAGAGGAAATCATCGTTACCAGTAATCAAAATAAAGTTCTTCGCATCATGATCGCTGAAGATGATACTGAATTTAAAAACCTTATGATAAAAGCATTTAATAAAATTCGTAATAATGGAATCGATATATCTGATGTAAATGATACAGCTAAACTTATTGCTCATTTGGAGGAATCTAAGTCTCTACCAGACTTAATCGTTCTCAATAATAACATGCCTGTCAGTGACGAATTCTCAGTACTCAAAGATATTAAGAACCAAAAAGCCCTGGAACATATTCCAGTAATTATGTTTTCCAAAAGCCATGATCAAGAAGAGATCAAAAAAGCCTATAGCTTGGGTGTGAACTCTTATTTAAAGAAGCCGTCGGGGTTCAAAAGCCTGGTGAAAGTTCTAGATATCGTTATCGACTACTGGGAACACAATAGCTATCCAGTTTGACCTTATGACCCAGATGACAACCTAGTACCGGTCAATCATTCAAATCAACAAACTAGGACAGCTCATGTGACACTGTCACCAACCTAAATATTAGGCTAAGCGACCAATAAATTTAAGCTTTTTCTCTTCACCCTGCTGCCAAGCAAAATAATTAGTGCTGGCTACAAATTCCTCTATAACCAGAACTTCCAACCTTTCATCGAGGCTAGCTTTTTTTAGGCCTGCCTTGATTTGTTCAACTGGAACACCATGATCCTTTGACTTAATTAAGCTCTGATGAAAATCTTTGGCCACTTGCCGATCCTCAGCGGTCAAACCGAAATTGTCTCGCAGAATCTGAAATATTTTAAGCGCAGCTTCATCAGTTTGTAAAAACTCCCAGAATAAATCATTACCCAAGGCACTCTGAGCAAGAACGAGAGAGCCACAGGTACCCATGCCAACAAATTTTCTTCTTGATATTGTACTTTTCATGCTCAGCTCCAATTAAATGTTAACACTCTGTGGGATATGGGATGGTTTAAGGTGATTATATTCCCGCCTGTTCTGATTGCGACGATCAATCACCTTTTCAATATCTTTTAGCCTATTGACGAACTTCATTTGTAACTCTCTCACGCCATCATCCTTGAAGTAAAAAGGGCCATAGTGTCCAAGGGTTGTATGGTAAACTGAGCCAAGAAAGGTCATAGTCTGCGCTTGTCGCAAAGCCACATCCAATGGCGGAAACATAGCTAGCCAGTCCTTCTCTCTCATTGTCTGACCTTTTTGCGGTGCAGGCTGGTAGCCTGAGAGAGGAACCGCCGGGAGATAGGCACCATCTGTTTTTTGAGGAAAATTCACCGCAGCATGTTGGGGACCAGCGGTAAAAATCGCCATTGTTAAAAGGTCCATCAGCTCCTGCTTCGTTCTAATCATTTCAAAATCACCATCAGCCTTTTGCTCTAAAAAACCTTGAACTTTGCCGCGGGTAGCGATTTCAAGGCCCCAGTTCTGAAGCTCGTAATCAGACATGACCTTACTATTATCTGAATAGTAATAATTAATATAATCCGTTACCCAACTTTTTACCGCTTCCCAAATAAGATAACCATCATCTCGATAAGGGAATTGTTCGAGGATGTAACGACCAGACCCATCCTTCTCGGTCAGACCCTGCCTTGCCATTCTCTCNGGAAAAAAGTTAGCGCGATATTGAAAGCTAAGTCGCTGCTGACCAATAAGAGCGTAGTTACTATTAATCTCACTACCGACCAACCGATCCACAGATTCATCTTTTTGAATNAACTTATTGATAGCNAGACTATTAATGGGNAGTGTGCCTTCNAGATGAGGATTCAACAAACCATATATAGGGTGATCCTCATGGAGATGACGGCGAGTGGCNATCGTAATCGGNTCCATCACCAAATGAGTAAANCCAAGATGAGTGAGCATTTCATGATGACTGTTATGAGCAGCAGCAGCTACAACTTTTGCACCTTTCCAATTGTAACCTTCATCTGGAGAGAAAACNGCATCTCTGGCAGGATCCTGACCACACTGAATCATAATGGGCTGTAACTTTCTTTCACCAGAGCGAGGTATCCCTAATACAACTATGGGTTGATAAATATATTTCTTGGCCTGAGGATGAAAACCATTACTTAAGANACNCAAAGCTTCNTAATCGGTATAGAAAATCCGCCCCTCTCGCAAAGCNATTTCCAGGTTATCGCTCTGAAAACCCGGTGCTCGGTTGANCCGGTCTTGAGTCAGNTCCANCTTAGCAGGGATTTCCGTCATCTTACTATGAGTGGCAGGATTCATACCNCCNACATAGGAATAACCAAAATACTCATCGGTTAACCCAATATCCAAAGTATAAGGCTTATCAAAGGTTTGAAAAAGCTGCTCATATTCACCNATTTCATTCGGTCGACCATTAGGAATAATAGGTCCTAGATCAGGATTATAATGGAGAAATATATTTTTCAAATCTGAATTTCTAAAATAACCCAATATATCAAGCTTNGAGGTNTGTGGTATTGGATTNGTAAACTTATAAGGCAGATTATCAACTACCGCTTCAGTATTTTTTCTGATAGAAAACAAAGCCCGCACTACCTTAAGAGTCCAAATGGAACTGGCTTTATCCCTCTGNTTATATTCNTTTACTATAGGTGCACTATAGGTATAAAGATACTCGTATTCATTTCTAACTTNTTCTAGTTCAAGCGCTCTGGTTGGGGAGCCGTCAGGTAAAGTATATTGGTTCATCTTACAGGCCTCCTTCTGAGACTTGTTCACCTATCTTGAGGGGAACAGCTGAGCTCGAACGGAGATAGTAATCAGTATACAAGAACAGACCTTCTACTACATGACGATCAAATTCNTCACGTTTCATCTTACCATTGGCAACTTCATCGTAACTGCCACTATAAGAAACTAGNTTGGCAGACAGAGGCGCCTCATCTAGGAGCCAAGTTGCAAAAATANTTTTATCTTCCACTGTCAGACCGGNAATCAAACCTTCNACCTGGAGCTGGTCAAGAAGTTGAACGATATAAGAAACCGCTTNGGGATCAGCGTTAAGCTTGGAATCATTCGTTTCACACGAACACATCCAGATCATCANTGTTATNAGAAAGAATTGGCGCATCAGTAAACCTCGCATCAGTGATAGAGTCATCTGCTGCTGAAATTGCAACAGTTGGTCCAAAGTTTTGGNNCTCGNCNAAAAAATATAACCAACTNTATTTATTGNAATATTTAAAAATNAAACNGANNGAAAACAGCGTGAAANCAAGTAGAGGACGTCACAAATCTAACATTTGTTTACAATGCNATGTCACCTCCGAANTANATGACTTAGGATTAGCCNNTCNAGCAACAAANTCTGTTATATCTTTGTNACNTTGTTATTGATCAAAGTTAGTAACATCGAAAAANCTCNAACCAGCTCATNACGTATGTAGCTCCAGGTAGATTTTAATAGGAATGACTGCCNTTTTTNGGCACGATGACCCTTTNACAAAAAAGATCGTCTGCCGCTTTTTTGAGCGTNCNNGACTCTATGCAAGNGGGTGGATCCTGGGCNTGGAGTAGATNTTTTTTGACTGAGTTATTCTGGTACGNAACCANAGAGGTTGAGACTTGATCAAACTGCCTGCCAATTNCATCTATGGCCTTGGNCTGACGATGNCNCTTGCNACTTTGGGGTTAGTCATCGGCCAGACCGTCGGCATCCTNGGGGGAGTGACCAATGCATTGGTTCTGGGCATGATCTTTCGCAACTGCTTTGCACTGCCGTCTATAGTGAANCCGGGCATTCATATAGCTGAAACCTCAATCCTNTCTATGGCGATCGTTCTCATTGGTCTTAATCTTGATATTTCTCNGATAGGACAGTTTGAAATATCGACAATTTTATTTGTTATTGCTGCNACTNCAGTTGCTTTAGGCTTAGCCTGGTGGCTCGGAGCCTGGTTTGGCTTTGACCGGAAGATCCGCTTACTGCTGGGAGTCGGCACTGCTATCTGTGGTTCATCTGCCATCGCAGCCTGTGCTCCCATGATCACTGATGATGAGCGNGAGATCGGTCTATCAGTAGCTGTAGTCAACCTTCTAGGGATTTTAGGGATTTTAATACTCCCACTGGTAGCTGAATACCTTGGTTTCGATGCTTTTCAAGGGGGACTCTTGGTTGGGTCCTCTCTGCAAGCAGTCGGGCAAGTAGTAGCAGCTGGCTACTCTATCAGTGATCAAGCAGGAGAATTAGCCACGGTTGTAAAAATGGGAAGAGTCAGTCTGCTCATGCCTCTGGTATTATGCCTGGCCTTCTGGTCGCAAAAAAAATCAGATGGCACNGTCTTACCAGCCTATCTTTGGGGATTTATCCTATTTGCCGTTATTGGCTCAATGGGAATCCTACCAGATCCTATGGAGTCCGGCCTCAAGCTNCTGGGGAAATTTACCCTTGCGGTGGCTATGACTGCCATCGGCTTGGGGATTGACTGTCGCCAATTTTCCTCAGGAGAAGCCAGAATCATGTTATATGGGGCTGTAGTCTCCTGCATGCACATTGCCTTTATTCTATTCTCGATTTCTATCGTCACCTAAANATAAAGATATGGCATAAGGACTTCGGCCACACATAATTACCCACGCCTAAATTACTTTAAAACCATTATATTTCCTAAACAACGACTCCACTCAAGGGCAGTTAGAGAACAGCGACATTAAAGCATAACCTTCATATTCTACTATATTTATAGTTTATGTGACTTTTTGATCTGATTTTCATAATCCATCACTCTAGTCGGGTTCCTCAATTCATCATGAAAATCTTCTGTAAATTGTATGCCCTATTGCTTAACATCAACAATCATTTTGTGACCCAATTTCTGGAGGAAAACCATGCGCATAAAGACCTACAGACTCGTCGTACTGAGTATGATCATGGCCTCAGAGGCCCTGGGAAGCAATATTCCCGATCGCATAGACTACGAAAAATACCTGCGGATATATCAGAAAAAACAAGACCAAGCCAATATTGCAACCCAAAAGGCAAATGAAAAAAAACGCTCCTTCGACGAAGCTAACCAGCAACGCCAGAGCCTGGCAAAAAAAGTGACTACCAAAGAAAATCAACTAAGTACTTATGAGAACACACTTAGAGTCAACGAACAAAAAATTAGTCAAGCTGAGCAAAAGATCAATGAAAATGAGATGCTTATTAAGCAGAATCAAGAACGCATCGAAGAATTACGAACAAACATTAGCAGACTTGAAAACCGACTGACTGAATTAGAGATAGAACGCAACCAGTATGGCCGTGAGGTTGAACAATTAAAGGCTAACATTAAGGCACTCGACCAACAGCTACGTCCACTAAAAGAGAAACAAAACCGACTAACTAAAAAACAAACTGAAATTAAACAACAACAAAATCAGAACAATCAGCAAATCAGTCAACTCATACGACAACGAGATAAAAAGAAACAAGAAATCGCACAACTGCAATCATCCATAGCGAATCTGAAAAAAAGTATTAATAACTTATTGACAGAAAATGAAAGACTGAATCTTCAGATCAGTCAACTTAATGCTACTATCAATGAACTTGAACCACTTAAAGCCCAAGCTCAAGAAGAAGTAAAATCTCTCAAAAAAGAGATCAAAAATGAAAAAGATCCTGAACGAAAAAAAGAGCTGAAGAAAAAATTAGCCAAAGCCGAGGAAAACCTCGATCAACTCAAGCAAGACATTAACGAGAAAAAAAAGGCGCTTAACAAGGCAAAGAATAACCGCTCTAAAAACAAAGCTGCTATTGAGAAAAAACAAAAACAGTCAAAAAACCAAACCGCAACTCTCAACGAAACCCAGAAGGCCCTCAGTAAAACAGAAACTAAGATTTCTGAGGCTGAGCGTAAACAACAAGAAATTGCAGCCAAGTTATTAGAGACGCAAAATCAATTGGGACAAGTGAACCAAGAAATCATTCCCATTGCTAATAAAATTAACAGCGAAAATCAAAGCCTCAATCAAACGCAAACGCAACTGAATAACGTAACCAATAATATCCGGAATACTCAAACCCAAGTGAGTAATGTCCAGCGCCAAAATCAGAACCTAGACCGGCAGATTAAACAAGCCAATGAACAAATAGGCAGTGACCGCAGGCAGATCGAACAACTCATCAGCCAGAACCGAAGTCTACGTGGAGAAATAAATACTATTTTAGACCAGCTACCTGGATTGAGACAAAAACTTGCGAATGCTGAGATGACCACAACCGCTTTAAGACAAGAATATGACCAAGCCGACCAGAAAGCCGTTACAAAAAGAAATCAGGCTAATCAGGCCAGTCAGCAATACCAACAAGTAAAAAGTAGATATGACCAAGAAAAACGCGAACTCCAGAACCAAGCGCTAAGGCAGGGACAGAAAGCCGGCTATCAAGAAGGCGAAGAGCGAGGAGATAGCGATGCACGACAGCAGGCGCAGCAACTCGGAAGATCTGCGGGTTCTGCTCAGGGGGAACAAGAGGGACAACAGCGGGCCTATGACGAAGGTTATAACTATGGTTTTCAATACGGCAATGAAAGAGGACGCGTCATAGGTACCAATGAAGGAGAAACTCGAGGCAGCGAAGATGGGGCTATCAAAGGATCTGAAGATGGTCTGGCTGCAGGTTACAACAATGGCTACCAAGCTGGCAACAAGGAGGGGTATGATGATGGCTACCAAGATGGCTATAACCAGACCAACCGCCAGTTAGGTTACGAAGAAGGTTATGCCGAGGGGATCAAAAAAGCAGTAGCAGAAGCCCAGCAACAGGATTATCCTCGGGGACAAAGGCAAGCCATGATCGATATCCGTACCAGTTCAGCTGGATCTAATATTGAAGTTGATCTTAGCCGCCCCTTACAAAAAGATTTGCAACCATTAAGCTTTATGAGCAGCAAAGACTATCCTCTCCAAATGAACCCCAGACCAAAGGCACCAGAACCAGACTGGCGATATGCCGATATCCCTGGAAGCTTCGATCACCCTGATTTCCGTCAAGTCTATGAAAATGTATATTATCAGTCCTATAGCGAGACTATGAAACAACAGTATCTGCAAATTTATAACTATGTGTACCCACCCCTATATGAACAGGCTTATCGTCAAGCATATGAAGAAGCTGTAAGCCGCGACTATAGCTATGCCCGCGACCGCGGCTACAGCGACGGCTATAGAATGGGTTATGATAAGTCATACCAAGAGAATTACCGCCGCACTTATAATATTGCCTATAAAAATTCCTACGACAGTACCTATGAGGAGAATCTTCCTCTACGCTACCAAGAAGGCTATGACCAAGGCTTCACTGCCGGCCAACAGACAGGAAAAAAAGAAGGCCAGCAGATAGCTTATCAGGAAGGCTGGGCTGAGGGTTCAACAGCGGGTTACGACCAAAATATTGACGCAGCAAGGACTGCGGCCTATCAACAAGGTTACGGGGAGACCAAACGCCTCTATCGCGAGGGCAACACTACCGAAGTTATTGCGGTTGAAATGGTCGACGCTGGTAGCGATGGCAGCTTCGATAAAGACGAACTTGGCCTCGTTAGCATTACTTTGAGAAACTTCGGGGATGTTGAGGTGGAGGCAGGGGATATAGAGCTGCGTATCAACGGAAACAAACAATTCGACCTGATTCCAGAACAACCTGAAATTCCAGCAATCGAACCTGACACCCAGGTTAAGTTCCTAGCAGCTATCGCTGGTATGGCGCACTTTCGTGACAAAGGAGGCCTCGTTATTCTTGAGTTTGAACTCCTAAAGGATGGTCAGGTAATCTATGAATCCAAATTGACCCAACCATTAAACCTAGCAGTCAAAGAGGGAATCTATCACCTGATCGCTTCACACAGCGGTATGTATGCTCAGGTGAGTTTTGGCGGTGGTGCTGGATCAAATGTCAGCACATGGTCAGATGACGTTGCTTCCTCTAAGCAAAGCCAATGGCAGTTCAAACATATCGGCGACGGCTATTTTACTATTCAAGCGACTCATAGTGAGCATTTTTTGAATGTTAACTTCGGCGGTGATGTTAACACCAGCTGTTCAGTTTTCCCTGATATTGGTGACAGAGAATATGCTCAATGGCTAGTAAAATCTGAAACGGAAACCACCTATACCCTACAAGCCCGTCATAGCAACAACTATCTACAAGTCACTGGAGCACGTGGTCGTGGTGGTGATGTTTCAGTCTCGAATAATAGTCCCAGTGATGCCCATGCTAACTGGTCAATACAAAGTATCGACCAAAGATCTGATAAAGACATGGCAGTATTCTAGCAGCATAAATTCTAAGCGGCTTATGACGCTATATCATAAGCCGCTTTTCAATAAATATAATCAGATTGTGGCCATGAACATCTTAAATAAGAGCTTCCATAGACTTCTGGGTAAAGGGAATCACATCATCAAGTCGGTCTTCTTTAACTTTTAATGACCATTCAGGATCTCCCAGCAAAGCCCTTCCCACTGCCACCAAATCAAATTGATCGTCAGATAATGGATTCAACAGAGGATCAATATCAGTCTGCTCGCTACGCCCGTCCCACTTAGGATCAAAGGTAGCCATCATCTCACGGTCGATACCTACGCTACCAACGGTGATCACTGGCAGGCCAGTCAGCTTTTTTGCCCATCCTGCTAGATTCAGATCAGACCCTTCAAAAGTTGGTTCCCAAAACCTTCTAGTGCTAGCATGAAAAATATCCACACCAGCATCCTTAAGCAGATTAAGTATCACTCCGAGCTCTTTTGGGTTATCGACTAATTGAGCGCTGTAGTCGGTCATCTTCCACTGGGAAAACCTAAAGATCACTGGAAACGAAACTGGGACCTTGCGACGAATATCTTCAACAACTTCTACGGCAAAGCGGGTTCTTTTTTCCAAAGAACCTCCATATTCATCGGTTCTTTGATTGGTACCTTCCCACAAAAACTGATCAATTAAATAGCCATGCGCACCATGCACTTCAACTCCATCAAAACCCAAATCATAGGCTGCTTTTGCTGCATCCCCATAAGCGGCAACAACTTCATCAATATCTTGCTGAGTCATACCAATGGTACGTACATCGCCATCTCTGGATTTTTCCATCGGACCATATCCGTTGACGGCGGGATCAGGTTCCATTCCTTTTTTTCTGACTTTGCCTACATGCCAAATTTGAGGGACAATCTTCCCCCCTTCTTTGTGAACCTCATCCACTACTTTTTTCCAACCAGACAACGCCTCGTCACCAAAGAATTCCGGCACAGAGGGATAACCATTTGATGCTTTATGATTGATAACGGTTCCCTCAGTGATAATTAACCCTACTTCAGCAGCTGCCCGACGACCATAATAGAGGGCCATCTCTTCAGTCGGAACGCCACCAGGAGCAAAGTTTCTGGTCATAGGAGCCATAACCATCCGGTTTTTTAGCTTTAACTTTTCTGAGTGAAAAGGCCGAAATAATAGGCTGTATTTATTAGTATTATTTGACATAATCCGTCCTCTAAGCATGGGATTAGTGTGTTGACTAGCTCTTGTAACATAATATGAAGTTCACTACTGTCAACCTTTCGAAAGCGAACGCATTAATTTATGGCACTATTTTGTCTCTCTAGCTGAAAAGGCTAAGTCAGAAATTACCCTGCCCAGAAAAGGAAACCTAGACTCATCCACAAAACTCTGTGGCGACGAATTAATGTGATAATACGCAGGTTTCAATTAAATGAGGCAAAAGATTTAGAAATTTCTCTACCCTCTTAAGGAAACCTGACTCATGTCAAAGTATTATTTTCACATTCCGATAATAGCTGAACACTTAGTTAATAGCACAGAAGGGCAACTACCGTGATTAGAAGTAACCACTACCTGCTGTAACCTTGGTAAACTAGAAAGCTGACTAAAGTCACTTATGAAGTTATAACTTAAATCGATAAACCTTAATTCCATAGCAGAAAGAAGCGGCTCTACTGACTCAATTCGGTTTTCACTTAACTCAAGAGTATGTAAATTAACTAAACCAATTAAAGTCGGGATCTGCTTAATCCCATTAGCATTTAATTTGAGTACCTTTAACTCAGGAGCATCCATGACTGGCAATACATTAATGTAGTTATAAGATGCACCGAGAACTCGAAGAGACTGATGTAATCGCAACGGGGCCAAAGATTTGATCTTGTTGTCATTCAAATACACTTCCTGCAGATTAGGCAGCTGAGCAAGAACACCAATATCTTCAATATTATTTCGATTCAGGTTCAACACTTCCAGAGCTGGGAGACTCTTCAATATATTGATATCTTTTATTTTTTTTCCATCGAGGCTCAGTCGTGTCAACGATCTTAGTTTTTCTTCCGCACTAAAACAAGGATCACTCAAAGTGGAAGGATTAATGCCTTCAAGAGCTCGATGAAAAAGAATCTCTATGAGTTTACTCTTCTGCTCATTGATAGATCCAGAGTCTTTTAGATCACACCACTGAGCGAAGCTCTGGGGAAAAACGGCTAAGCTTTCATCTTCAATAGGGACTATTTTTTGAACTAAATCTTCGTAACTAGAAACGCAGTTTTCCACTTGATTGTAACAAACCATAGCACTATTAAAAATAGCATCTAAGTTTTTGCTTGAATCCTCGTTGGCTTGTTGAATTTTGTTTTGCTGTTGCGGGGTCAATCTAAAAGGTCCCGTCAACAGGCCATCGATACGTCCACGAAAAATCAGCTGTCGGTTGAATAGAGACTCTACAGAAGAACGGGTAGTCCTTACCATATTTTCGATCACAGCTGGAGGAGCATATATAGCCAAGTCAGACCATGGTTTGGTGATATAGGCTAATTCAGCAGGTCCACCTGGACTTGAGGGATCCCAACTTGGATCGATTTGATTGGGAAATGAGTGTTTACTTTCAAGATCGGTAGCATATTCAATCGCCGAGGACAAGACTTCGAGACATTTATCAATCTTCTCCATTGAACACTCGAGAACCGCCTGAGTGGCCCCAGTATCTTCTTCTCTAGTCACATTGCCAAAAATCCGGGAAAGCTGTCTGACATCTCCTCCCAATTGAAAGGCTCGAATATAAACAGCGGCACTTTTGCCAAAACGTTTTGATGCTTTCCTCAGAGCTCCCCGAGCACTGAAGGCTGGTCCTTTAATACTGAAATTAGCATTAAAAGCCATCTTGTCTTCTTTTGAAGAAAATTCAACTTTGGCTGAGACGAGAAGCTTTGCCCCTAACTCTATCTGCTCTACAAATTCATGCCCACAAGTTTTAGTCCAACGATCCCAAACATATGCACCTTCACCACCTCTAGCGGCCTGACCTATCGGAGTATAACTTGTAAAATCTAGCTTGGCATTTTTGTACTTGTAGACGGATTCGTAAACAGTAGATTCAGAATATGAATCACTACTGGATGACTTAGAAAAACTGGCAGCAGCGCTAGCTTTATAGAGTCCATACCTCGCTTTGCCACCGGCGCTAAACCCCAGAGAATCAGACATTTCCCTTTCACTGAGAGATCTTTCAAATTTGATAGAAGCCTGCTGTGACCCGACGTACTGGACATTACCTCTCACACAATCACCCGCAAAACGCTCCTCTTTGTTGTCATAGCCTTTACCCAGAACAGCCTGAGACTGTTGCGCCGTCGCCGGCAGTTGATGATCCATCAGTGTGCTATCAACACCAGGACCACACCCAAACAAAATCAAACTACAAAACACTAAACCATTTCTAATATTCATTCTATTAATCCTCCATTATTCCAGGCATCATTTTTCATGACCTAGTAATACCTTATTGGCATTGAAAATTATTTTGATCCAAACGACGGCGATAAAAATTTACCTGCTGTGAGTAAATTTTTTTCAAAGCTACCTGAGTCATAATCATAAATCGACTGCGGCGATGACCATTCTTAGTAAAATAGAGCTCCTCTCCCGTTTGAGAATCTATTCCTATAAAAGTAGCTGCATGCAGAGGCTGCCAATCTTTCCATATGACCATAAGATCGCCCACCTGTGTAGCCTCTCTTACCTGATGAAAACCATTTTGCAGATAGCATTGCATAGTATCTCCGGACGAAAATTCTTCGTCTAGGTCAAAACCAACGGCCTTTAGACTAGCATTAAAACAGTTTGGACCGAACTCATCCTCCTGTGAGAATGTACCTACCTTCGTACTAATATATTGACTAAAAAAAGACTCACCCGCATCGCTCAGAGATTGAACCAACTTTTCTTCTTCCCACGAAGTGAGTTCCTCATTAATTCTAAATTGAAAATGCTCAAACGCCTGATTAAAGCTGGCAGCCATTTGCCAAAGAATAGCTTGTTGTGTTGATGGTTCAAGGTCTCGCCAAATTAGTGGAGTGACTTCAATTACGAAACCTGAGATATCCAACTGAAAAAATTCACGATCAGTTACGTCCACTGCAGAAAGATCGTCAAGGCGAATAGGATAAGAGCCAGCTGTGGCCATGGCTGATTCCAATTGCAGACGACAAAAATTGAGATACTCCTCGTCTAACCCTGAAACCGTGGTGCGATTGCTGATGCTATCCATGAAAACCCTAGCCGATAAAGGATGACTATGAAGAAGAAAAAAAATCAGAACATATTCTAGTAAAATTGATTTCCAATTCATCCCCCCACCTCTTGCTCAGGAAGTGTTTTAATATTAACTTGCATCTGTATACCGTTATCGTGAGTCTTGTTTGCATTTTTGGTCAATACATAGAAAACTTCGGATCCTAAAGAATATAATGATGTTACTTGTTGTCGGAATCGACCATCACCCATTTCATTCATTCCGATTTCAACCGAACAATCCGACATATTAACCCTAAGGACCAGTGTTGAAGTTCCCTGCAAAATACTGCCGGTTGCAGCCTGCTGGAAACCTAATTCGATACTTACAAAAACAAAACTGTCCAACTCGAGATGATGCCAGACTTTATTACTTCCTTTTTTCAATTTGTTCTGCCATATCAATGGTAAAGCCGAATCCGTGAAAGGTATTTGACAACCCTTTTGCTCACTCCATATATGCACATCACTCTCTGTTAAACCAATCGTCACAGCCCCTTGAGAATCATACCCCCGAAAGGCTTCATCGGCTTCAAAACTTCTATGTAATTGAACGTCGTCTGTAGTCAGATCGACTTCAAACTTAATCAAATGTCCTGCTTTCAGATTGGAAAAGGACCCTATTTTCAAAAAGGAGTTTTTGACTAATTCTTCATCGACTCGATAGAGTATACTCACTTTCGAATTATGAGAATCAGCATCGATCTGCTCCAAGGGGTATCGTCCATAGGGGGCAATCAAAAATTCGGAAGTATGATATCCGAGCTCTACTTCTCGCAATAATAATAGATTGGAATCTAAAACTAACAATGTGGGATAAAAGCCTTTATATATCTGAAATACCAGCCTCCCACCAACCAGAACACCTTTTTGAGGGTAAGCGATATTGAATATAAAAGGTTCATCCATGTTAATGGCTTCTCGACCACCAGCCTGAGTACCTATCGATAAATCAATTGACAGTGGAACAGTTACTCTTTCCTTGTCCTTGCGGCTGATACTATGAATCATTAATTGATCATTCTTAAAAGTCAAATAGACTATTCGTTTCTCATTTAGATGCATTCCAATGATCGAATGTCCTTCCGGAACCGGAATTGAAATATTTTCAGGTATGACTTGTGCTTCAAACCTCAACTCATTGTTTGCGTTGATCTCTGAGTTTTCCAGTGTAGGGTTTTTTCTCCCGTCCGACCAACTCAAAACAGGGTAGCATAATAAACGATGTGTCTTAAAAATAAGATTTGAAGCACAAATTTCACCGTCATCACTAAACTCATAGTGAAGTTCATCAATCTCCAGATGGCTTTGCAGTGTCAGCCCCCCTACTGGAAATATCACTGGAGATTTAATATGATCATCTCCTTCTTTGAACGGGTTGATTCCACAACTGATTAATGTCATATTAATCAACAGCAACCAAAATCTATTAAACCATAAAAGTTTGTTATCTTTAGCTAAGCCGCTACCATTCATAATCGAATCCCATCTTAAGTGTCTTCATTACAGCATCATGAGTATGAGATCTCATATACTTTCCCAAACGCTCTCTATCCATGCGTGACATCGTCTGTGAAAGCTCATAGATATCAAGGTGAATATTACTCTTCTGTTTACTTCTGGCTGTTCCTGCACCTTGGCTTTGGGCAGAAAGCTCATCAACCAAACCTTCTAGATCTTCATACTCGGTATACGCAGAAAAATTTAGGATTTTTATCGCAATCACTCTATCTTCTATGTCACCACGCTTGGGATTATGGCCATACGGTTTCTTTAACCGTATTAATGACTCTTGGTAGTTTTCTAAAGTATCCGCCTCTGATTTTCGAAATAAGTCTGAAGCCCTGTCATAAGAAAGGTAACGACTAAAGTTATTTAGTTGTTTAATAGTTTTTTGCCTAACCTCATGATTTGCATATATCGAATGATCTAAATCACCACCAGTTATCTCCAAACTTGCTTCCTTTTCGACGTGCAATTGCTCTGGCAATTCCCTCTGCATCTTATTAGCCTTTTTATTTTTCCGAACAAAAGAGTATGGTGCAGGATCCGCTGAAGCGATAACGTCGGAGCTGGTTGCATCCAACAACCCACTCTCCCCAAAAATATCAGAAGGTTCGTTGAAGCAAAAGAACAGAGTAATGGAAAGTAGAAAGCCAAACATGACTATCATTCTATTAGGCAATCTCATTTCTTTTTTCTCGACTTTCTTCATTAAAACTCCTCTATCACCGAAATCTGAAAAATTATTGATCCATAACCGTTATATCGTCCATATCAGGGTCGATGATATCCATGATCCCCCCATTGGACTGAATGCATTTACCATATTCTTTGATAAAGCTCCCTGAATAACCAGTCGGGTGACCGTAACCAAGGTTATGGAGAAACTCATGTCCGATTACACCAGCCCAGTAAGAGGGAGCATTTGCATAGTAAAATGAGCTGCCTTTACCAATATGATCTGAATTCAGAGCAATATGAAGATAATGGCGATTTTGCATACCGGGGTATGGGAAGTCCGGATTATAAAAAAGATTCATATAACCAATCCCAACAGAAGTA
>PBRN01000054.1:0-24471 GCA_002725955.1 Pseudobdellovibrionaceae bacterium | reverse complement strand
TTCANCAANAGNAANATACCTTNTTAGGATCTTTAGAAATTCNCCTATTAATTCATTGAATGGAAATNTGTGAAAACAAATTTGCTAGAATTTTTTTATGAACANATCGAAGANAACGACTGGCTCGAAGGCCTAGACCTNTATCAGGCAGGNAAGGTNACNGGCCTTCAAGACTATGGAGGTTTAATTACNGCCAAGATCGGATCCAACTACAGAGGTGATGCCGAAGTTCGTTTAAAAATTCACCCNAGTGGNCGAGTCGTTCAATGGATAGAATGCACATGTCGAAAAAATCGGAGTACTGGGCAGTACTGCGAACATATGGCTGCATTCATGATAACTATCGATAGAGAAAANGCAAAGTTACTAAATTCNCTTGACTCTAAAATGCCTTTAAAAGCACCTTCNGGCANCAAAAAATCTAAAGCATCCAAAAANAAATATACCGAAGAAGACTAAAGACAATNCCGGAGCAGCNCAAACGATNTTATCACACNTGGAAGGNTCCATTCATAGCGTAAGCTTATTAGCTCANGGCCCTCAAATTNGGGTNCGCCTTGAAATGAAACCAGGNCAGTTGACCCACTATAATCTAAATTTAGATGAAGCAGCAAANTTTTTACAAACGTATGGCAAACTACCTAGCGCATCTTCNGAAGTTAAANCANTAAAAGTAGTTAAGAAGCCNGTAATTTTAGGNACCCGTGTCTANCAACTTGATACAGAAAAAATAGTNGCTGAGCGGGTGGTGATNATCAAGCATACTGAAAAGACCGCTGANCANGTCATAGAGATGCCTAAGCGTTATGGCGCAGAAATGGGCTCACANAAAATGGTGTCCAAAGATCACCCNCGTGGTATTTCGGCAATCTATGAATGCATACCAATAAAAACNATTAATCGNTTCATCGGTAATGAATTCGTCTTCCTACCAGAAAGAGGNTANTGGCCNTTACCTTCGAANTCAGTTCATCCTAATTGGTATGANNTACCTCTTAAAAAAGTNTTCAAAGAAGATGCNGCNGCAGATTTAATNGCAGGCGGGTACACTGATTACTTTCAATGTGGNCCTGTTGTCGTCAACGATGAAATAAAAAAATCTGAAATCAATGAATCACCAACCCTTGAAAAGATCAAGGTNCACAAGGAGTCAAAGGGTTGGTTTTATTTNGACCCNCAATACGGCTCCGAAGAAAATTCNATNTCAATGGTAGANATGATGAGGCATTTCNGAAAGAAACAAAGGAAATANCTCAANTCAGGNGATGTCTGGGTAGAAATNCCAAANTTNATAAAAAGNCACGANTGGTCCCTTGATGAATCNGGTAAATTCCTCAAAGTTGACACACTTGGNCTAATGAGGTTAAAGGCCGCTATAGGAGACTTCGATAGCTTCGTCGGAAGTAAAAAAATTCTNGAACAAATGAGAAATAGGCTCGACTATACCGAAGCAAGAGATTTACCCTCTCTGAANGANACAAAACTAGANNTAAGAGANTATCAAAGAATCGGCCTNCAGTGGTTATGGTGGTTGTATCGAAATAATTTGCACGGACTCCTNGCTGATGAAATGGGCCTAGGTAAAACNCATCAGGCNATGGCNCTAATGGCTTCNATTTTAAAGTTTAAAAAAGGNAAAAAGGCAAAATTCTTATGTATTGCNCCGACTTCGGTTCTTGATCATTGGCTAGATAAGATCAATGACTTTGCCCCAAACCTGAAACCATTGAANCATCANGGACCNCAACGAATTCAAGCGTTCTCGNCATTTGAGAAAAATTANCACGTTCTCATTACCAGTTATGGAGTTCTTCTANGAGACATTCGNTCACTGACCAAGATNAATTGGGATTGNATTATTTTAGATGAAGCTCACTTTGTAAAAAATANCGATACAGCTACCTATCGTGCNGTCTGTAAAATTAATGCTGAACTGCGNTTATGCCTTACAGGAACNCCNATGGAAAACCACTTAGGTGAACTGAGAAACATATTTGATTTCTTAGTCCCTGGATACCTAGGCTCAATGGATTANTTTCGNAAGAATTTTGNAGACCCTATAGATAAGGGAGACGAACCGGATACGGAAATCGCTCTACAAAAATTNGTACAGCCCTTTAAACTNCGACGCACCAAAGAAAACGTATTAAAGGAACTTCCNAGCAAAATTGAAGATATTAGACACTGCCAACTAACTAGCGATCAAATCAANTTATACAAGAATATCTTAGCGATGAAAGGTAAAGACTTAATCAAGCAACTNANGGACGAGTCAACTCCNGTGCCATATTTACANGTTTTCGCAACACTGACTTTANTAAAGCAAATATGCAACCATCCTTATATGGTAACTAAAACTGGAAGTTATAAGGATTANGAAAGCGGAAAATTTGANCTATTTAAAGAGTTGATTGAAGANGCACTGGGTTCAGGACATAAAATAGTGGTCTACTCCCAGTACATCGAAATGATCAATATTATCAAAGACTANCTTAATGAAAAAAATGTAGGGCACAGCGTTCTTACAGGACAATCGAAAAACAGAGGGCAGATCATTAAATCATTCCAAGANAACCCTGATATCCGTGTTTTTTGCGGCTCTTTACTAGCNGGNGGCGTAGGTATAGATCTNACAGCTGCTTCAGTAGTTATNCACTATGANCGNTGGTGGAACGCTTCTAAAGAAAATCAAGCNACTGATAGAGTACANCGGATAGGNCAACAGAAAAACGTACAGGTATTAAAGCTGGTGACCCGNGGAACTTTAGAAGAAAAAATNGATTTACTCATTAGAAATAAACAGGCTCTCTTCGACAAGTTCCTCGCAAAAGATGATGAGNTATTNAAGTCCTTTAANAGACAAGACCTTATGAACCTTTTAGCTTAAGATCATTTAGTCAANNANNNATCAGACNCTTTANANNTCTATCTAGTTTTTCATGACCGGACTCTTAAGGAAGTCTCTTAAACGAAAACGGACNATTTCTCTTCCTATAAGTTCGAGGCTCTCNTTAAGNGGNGGTGANTCTTTCCTGCCCGTAGTGATATATCTCACTGTCATAAAATAGTCTTTAGGCTTCCATCCTAACNNATTCTTTTGCTNCATGAGGACTTCACCTATTTTTTCNGCTTNCCACTCGTANAGATCATCCANCAGAACGACTAANTCTTTAACCATATTTCGGANATCTTTTTTCTCAAGCTTCTTTGGAATAATGGGCAANTCACTATAATCCAACTGCCCATTAAAAAAGAAATCATTATTTCCAACAAACTGCTCAAATCTAGACATTCTCTCTAAAGCCAATGGCTGCAGGAGTTCTAAATATTCTTGAGTAAAAACATGTTCTCTCAAATAACCGGCAAACTCAGCTGCAGACATCTTGTGCATATAAATTTGATTAAGCCAAGTCAGCTTATCTAGATCAAATACAGGCCCTCCTAAAGAAAACTTTTTGAGGTCAAATACCTTAATCATTTGATCCAAAGAAAATATTTCCTGATCATCACCAAAACTCCAGCCCATGAGAGCAAGAAAGTTGATCAATGCTTCAGGTAAAAAGCCAGCCCTCTTGTAATACTGCAAAGAAACCGGATTTTTCCTTTTAGAAATTTTCGATTTATCACTATTTCTTAATAAAGACAGATGAATCCAGACCGGTTGCTCCCAACCAAAGGCCTGATATAGTAAAACATGCTTAGGCGTTGACGAAATCCATTCTTCAGCTCTAATCACATGAGTTATTTCCATAAGGTGATCATCAATGACATTAGCAAGATGATATGTTGGAAAGCCGTCCGATTTGAGCAAAACTTGGTCGTCAATTTGCTTACTATCAAATTCGATATCTCCTCTTAACTCATCATTATAGCTAATGACTCCCGACAAAGGAGCTTTTAAACGGACGACATAGACCTCACCTTCATCAATCCTTTTTTTGGCTTCGTCTTGAGGTATTTCTCTACAATGTCGATCATATCCAGGAGTTTTACCTTCTTGCTTCTGGGCTTGCCGAACCTCATCCAACCGGTCACTAGAGCAAAAACATGGATAGGCTTTTTCCTCAGCAATCAGATGATCAACATGAGTTTTATATATATCAAGTCTCTCCGACTGCCTATATGGACCAAAATTGCCTCCTTTATCCGGACCTTCATCCCACTCTAGGCCTAGCCACCTTAAACTCTCCAAAATCATATCTTCACTGGAAGATTTAGACCTTGTTTGATCTGTATCCTCAATCCGCAAAACAAAGCGGCCACCAGCCTTTTGAGCAAAAACATAGTTAAACAAAGCTATATAGGCAGTTCCCACGTGAGGATCTCCCGTGGGGGACGGAGCTATTCTCACTCTTATATCTTTATTTTTAGACATTTATAGTTTCCTTTACCTATCGCTTGAATATAAAACTTGAATAATTTATACAGTATGAACTTTGAGAGAAATAAGTTTCAAAGCTTCAAACAGCCTAGCTTGACACAAGTCTGGCTGAACCCGTGGAGAGTATTACCAAATCACATACCCTAATGCCAGACACTGCATTTGAAAATTCAAATTCTCAACACGAACTATATTCGAAAAGAGATATCATCGCAAAATATGCCATTTAAACGCATCTTTAACTAATCGCAATAAAAGCTGATTGTTATACACTAAGGGATACAAGATCAATTATGAAAAGTACTTCAGGCAACATTGAAACAGGCACCTTATTTATTGAGGATGTCGATAAAGTTGATTGCTGTATATTTGATCCGAGCCAAGGAATTGTCGGTCATTCATGGTCCGTAAACATCCAAATCTCCGGCAACTTAGATCATAATGGTTTTGTTTATGATTTTAGTGACTTAAAAAAAAGTGTGAAGCAATTGCTAAAAGAAACGATCGATCATGCACTGCTCCTACCGATCATGTCGAGCCACGTCAAATATTCTGACACAGAAACAGGAGAACATTGGAAGCTCACAGTACATGACCGCCTAACGAGTCGTCAGAACTCTGTTTGGGAATATCATTGTCCGAAGGGGTCTGTATACCCTTTGAGAGTCCATAATGTCACGCGAGAACTACTGGAACAAGAATGCGAAAGAATCATAAAACACAGAGTTTCAAGTGATATTTCCCATGTTAAGGTAGAGCTCATTTCTGAGAAGGCTGCGCCCACTGCTGCCTTTTTCCAATATACTCATGGAATCACGAATCACTTAGGACTTTGCCAAAGACTATTTCACGGTCACCGCAGCCTTATACAAGTATGGGTTGGTGATGAGAGAAGGCCTGACCTAGAGCACTATCTAGCCAAGGAAGTTTTCGATAAAACCATACATATCGCTTCTAAAAAGCAAGTCATTCAGCCTTTTAATGAAGATGAAACGATCATTGGCAGGCGAGGTACAGAAGGCAAAGAAGTTTTACTAGAAGTCGATGGGTCGATGGGAAATTATAAATGCAAAATACCTGCTCACCGAGTCTTCTTTGTAGAGAATCAGACTAGCATCGAATCTATCACCAAACAGTTGGCACAGCTAATTAAAGAAAAAGAACCCAACAGCGGTAAAGTAAGAGTTCAGGCATTTGAAGGTATTGGAAAAGGTGCATTATTCGAAATATAAAGTAGCAGGTAATATACTAGACCAAAAAATCTGCAGCTTAGATTTGTATACGCCTAGTTGGTTAGCTAAAGCTATAAGCCAAGCAAACAAGGATCTTAGCGCTCGTGGTATTTCAAAACTAAAACCATTTATATATTTTAGCGATGATTGGGCAGTACCCGATCGTACGATCGAAGTACAAATACCCTTCTATCTGGGCAACCCTGAGATACTATCAATATGCCACCAAAAGATGATTACAGAGGGCCTTACATATGCTAGTGCACTCAAATTAATCCGACACGAGTTTGGACACTGCTTTGCAAATGCCTACCGACTACAAGAAACAAGAGAATTCCAACAAATATTTGGTAATCCCGAAACTAATTATGAACCATATCGCTATAAGTGGCAGCCATATAGTATGCGGTATGTGAAAAACTTACCCGATGGATACGCCCAATGTCATCCCGACGAAGACTTTGCTGAATCATTTGCTATTTTTTTATCAAATGAAAATTGGAGAATATACTTTCGATCTAAGCAGCATATCATCAAAAAACTCATTCAGATCGAAAAATGGGTGCAAAAATATGGAAACAAGACGCCCATTATCAGAAAACATAGGCCTCAAGATCAAGCNAAGTATATAGATAGAACAATCCGACAATACTTAGATGANTTGAGAACTGAGATGGGTGCAGATGCACCNGACTTTTATGATAAAAGATTAAAAAAGTGGGCCTCNNGCAAATCAAGTGGCCTNGCAGCTGGATCTTTTCTCCAACAAAATCATTCACAAATCTGCAACCATGTNGCTAACAAAGCTAGTTGTTTCAAATATGAAGTTTCNTTGATTTTGAAGAAATGGCAAAAAAGATCGCAACATTTAGGTCTATATACTTTCCACAACTCAACCGATACCAAAGCTATTATCATGGAACAATTGGAAAAAGTTATAAGCCATAATGATTTCAAAAAAAGCACTAATGATTTTTGATATACCCTTTANTCCCTCCGAGAATCAAACNTATACTAAATTTTTNTCTGATAAAGATTGGCATGATGAACGAGATGTCTATTATGCGTTAAAAGAGATTGGTTATCAGGTTAAAATGTTAGGGCTAAGCCATAACATTAATCCATTAATTGAAACTATCGAATCCTTTAATCCCGATATTGTTTTTTCTCTTTGTGAAAGNTTNAGAAATCAAAGATCATTATCGGCAAAAGTAGTTTCGCTACTTGAGCTCATCGGCATNCCTTATACTGGAGCATCTTCCGAAAANTTAATNAGCTGCCAGAACAAAGAAACATCAAAACGCNTACTCTCCAGCTACNANATTCTCGTACCNAAGCATTATCGCTATAAGACAGGTGGNNNNCTCAATCATTCCATCCCTTGGCCACGGATCGTAAAGCCAATAGACTTAGAAGCTAGCGAAGGCATCAACCAAAAATCTTTGGTCTATAATNATCATCAATGCAACAAACAGGCTCAGAAAATCATTCACAAATANAACTGCTCAGCACTCATTGAGGANTTCATTGCGGGTAAAGAGTTCTATGTNGGCATTCTAGGAAATCAAAAATATGAAGTATTACATCCTATNGAANTAAAGTTTAAGAAGGCTAGTAGCCANGACATGAAATTTGTCACNTGGAGAGCAAAGTGGGATAAAAAGTATCGCAGAAAATGGGGAATCTCCAGCCANAGAGCNGAAAGTATAGACCCTGNGGTNTATCAGAANCTGATTAAGACCTCTAAGAAAATATATAAAACACTCAATCTCCAAGGATATGCCCGGATCGACCTAAGAGTATCAAACAATCAAATATATTTTCTTGAAGCTAATCCNAANCCAGCNATTGCNAAAGCAGANGATTTTGCATTNGGNGCNAAGTATAACAATATTNGCTACATTGAACTCATTGAGAAAATTATCAAACTTGGNTTAAAGAGGCATAGTAACTTTCAGTCAAAGATAGCCAGTTAGATCGAAANATATCCATCTGATCTGACAGGAAAGATTCGGGGTGAAATTGAACTCCCCATGCAGGCCAATTTTTGTAACGCCACTCAATCCCCTGCACCTCNCCACTGTCACAGCGACATGAAACATAAGCATCATCAGTCAGATCAGACTCTGANACGACCAAGGAATGATAGGANCCCGCACTAAAGAAAGGAGGCATCCCATTAAACATGNATANTGCTTTATCNGGTGTCAATACCTTCCTGACACCATGGCGTTGNTCGATTGATCTNANNATGGGAANACCTTGAGNATATGCNAATACTTGATGCCCAAGACAGATACCGAGGATTGGNACTTTTCCCTTGAACCGNTCAATCANATCNAGAGTATTANGCCAGTNTTCCGGNGACTTTGGNCCAGGAGANAGNACNAATGGCGCATCTGGCNNCAAGCTNCGTACCTCGTCATCATCAGCTTCATATCGAACGACATCTATTTCANCCGAGGTNAGCCAGTCTATCAGATTAAAGCTAAAGCTGTCATAATGNTCTATAAAAATAAGTTTCATNATATGGTTCANTCAATTTTAACGATTTTAAATTCCNAGGAACGTAAAGTCATGAAAATCATTAACCTAGCAGCTTTATTTTGTTTCACAATAGCTAGTCCNGCNCCAGCTACCAGCCTCTTTGAACCAGCGACGCAGGAGTATATCAAATGGCTCCAGAATATTAACTATTATAGCAACTTAGATGGNGCNGGNTCTAAAGGGTCATGGGGTTCCAGTTTTGGTCTAGGAGGAATTTTAACCTACACACCTCAGGACAATCCTTTTCTGCAGGAAAACCTAATCGTCGATAAGCCTGGGCGAAAAGTACTGCCCAGAGTTTTTATATCNAAGGGNTTNNCAATACCACTAAATATAGGCATATCGTATTCGGCNTGGANCAATGGGTCTATTACNCAATGGGGTACAAATGCTTCGCTNATATTAATCGAAGGCAAAGGTATACCNAGCCTATCGATTGGATTAGATTCAACTAAAGTTTTNGGATTAGACAGGACTNCGGCAGAAAATAGCAGTGGATCAATAACNACGAGTTATCTTTTCTCNCCTCGATTTGAAATTTATTTAAAAGCTAAAAAAAGTAGAATGACTGCNAAAGTAGAACTAGGAGAAGNNACNAGATTATTACTNNATGAGNCNNCCGAGAGTGAAAGCTGGAAAATAAGTAGATATCAGAACACCCAATCTTTAGGTCTCATATATAGGTTTATANTACCTTTTTANAGCTTATCGATAGAAAGNATAAATATAAACNCTGAAGAAGTAGCGATGATGAAACTTACCNTAGGTATGTAAACCNAGTAGNTNGGNATCTGATTAGCTTAAGAAATCACACTATTGATCTCATCTAAAATCATCTGAACAACTTTACCTGAATCANTTTTTTTTTGTGACTCTAANACCCTACTTCTCTGATCATTAAGNTCTTCAATAGCCTTNAGGAGTGTCNCACCACTAAGTTCATTCTCTGGTAAAAGGTGAGCCCAATTTTCATTTCTAAAACACTGNGCATTTTGAATCTGATCTCCCCTGCTACCCGCATCNAGAGGTATCAGCAACATTGGCTTCTTNAANGCTAAAAACTCAAAGATTGAGTTAGCACCAGCGCGACTAATAATTATATCGGCAGCAGCAAAAAAATCGCGNANATCNTCACTAACNTACTCAAAAGAACANTAGCCTTCACCNGAATANTCTATTTTCTTNCCNTTACCAGTAATATGNATAANATTCCAAGTNANAATCAACTCATCAATACAGTCACGTAANGCNTNGTTAATTTTTACCGACCCGAGACTCCCNCCCATAAACAACAAAGTAGGCTTNNCGTCAACCAGACCAAACCTACTCTTAACTAAATCTGAATTACCATCAAATAATTCCTGTCTAATCGGCANNCCTACACACCGGGACTTTACTGNAGGCANAAAATCCCCCGTCTGAGGAAAACAATANAATATNCTCCTACTGAATGGACTAATAATACGNTTAGCCANNCCCGGAGTTAAGTCTGATTCATGAGAGATAACAGGTATTCTTAAAATCCAAGCNGCAACTGAAACCGGCACACTAACAAACCCCCCTTTACTAAATACAATGTCGGGNCGATTTCTAATAAAAATNCCAAGCGTCTGAANGAATCCCCAAAAAATATTAAAAATATCAAAAAAATTCTGNAGAGAAAAATAGCGACGTAATTTACCAGCCCGGATTGTATAAAAGGATATATTNTCTTTACCAACNATATCTTTTTCAATNCCATTAGACCCAATATAATATGGTTCTAATCCAGCATTTTGCAAATAGGGNAGCATAGCCAAATGAGGCATAACATGNCCAGCAGTNCCACCACCTGTTAAAGCTATTTTGAATGTCGATTTCATAAATTAATTCTCATTTTTAGNCTAATTAACATCATTTTCTGANACAAGNGATGGTACTTGAAGTGAAATCGGATAACGNTCATCAATTGAGGTAGCCAGAAAAGTTCTTTCCCCGATCGAAATATCAATACCTTCACCAAGATATCCTGAAAGACCATTCAAAATCTCATCATTAGTAGGNTCGGAAAGCAGAACTCTATATGTTCCCGTTTCCCGATTCTGCGACAAAGGAAGAGTATTCCATTCTCGGGCAAAACGGTANGGNAGTTTTTTATAAATNAAGNTCTCAATCTCCACACCTTCCAANGAAAATACCCNTGGCTTTTTAAAAATGGCAGAAAGTGTATTAGCCAAAAGCTGCTCAGAGAGNATATTTGAATCNACTANAGCTTCATAGGGTGAACAATCCCACTTCTCCATATAAAACTTCAAAAGTCTGACATTAGTTTCAGTAATCTTAGAATGANCTAAAAGAATATNAAGAAGTTCCATGTTAATCTTTCTTTTTANCCCATTTNAGCTTGTATCCNGCTATATCAAACGCCTCAGCAGTTTGTTGTCTATTTTTATTGATACAAATAATAAACTGAGAATCAACAAGNCCCCATAAAGCNCNCCAATGAAGCTCNGCACAAGACTTTCTATTGCTAAACCTTTTNTATTCNATAAAAGTTANCTTGATNCTTCTGTCNGGCTCTCTAAAATGGAGTNCTAAGGATTCAGNATTCTGNTCAACCTCTATCAATGTCTGCAACCAACTTCTNGGCCATTTATGATTCAATAAGCAGCCAATTTCTTGNCCTTTCAANGGAACAAAGTAACCNTCTACTTCCAGNAAATTATCNGNCAATAAGCTTATTAACGGTAANTTNTCTTTAAGAACACCTGNAGNATCTATTTTTTTATTTTCCCTGTNGTAGCCTATGGCTAAGATAGTCTGCCCAATCGGGTTATAGAGCTCCGATCGCCANCCACTATTATCAGANACCCACTCCATTGTCGTTTGCCCTAGAAAATNATCTTCGTANTGAAGNGTNATATNAAGAGCGCCATCACTGCCATCGCATGATCCAAAGAANGGTTCNANAGTAGCAGGNAANGAAAAGTTAGAGATAGGCTGCACTGAGACACATGAAGTAATCATGNAAACGATNAGTNNAGATGACAGNANGGAAAAACATCGTAGCTTTTCAAAAATTCTATCCNGTGACCACACGGTTTTAACTTGAAACNGCATTAGTATTTTTAAAGTCCCTAAGCTTTTCTTCGACTCGCCCNCGATCTCTATCATCCAGTCGACCTTTAACAGCTCGACGATAATAATCTAAAGCTTTTTGGGGCTGACGAATCTGTTTATAAACATCACCTAAATGTTCTAAAATNACTCCTTCTGTAGGTAATACAGNTTCAGCCTGNAACAAAATCTCTANGGCTTTTCTGTAGTTTTTCCTCTTATAATATACCCANCCCAGAGAGTCTAAATAAAATCCATCTCGTGGCTTAATCTNCAGAGCTTTAGTAATCAGATNCTCTGCTTCNTCTAAGTTCTTACCCTGCTCAGCAAATAAATATCCTAAGTAATTTAATGCNCTGGAATGCCTCGGATCTTTTTCAATCACTAACCTAAGAGTNGCGACACAATCTTCTTTTTTATCAGCTTTTTCATAATATACCGCTAATAAGAAAATCAANCCNACTGAATCAGGGTTNTCATCNATCCCTTGCTNAAGGAGAGAAATAGCGTTATCCGGNTTACCTTGATCACTATAAATCGAAGCCCCTAAACTATAAAANTCTTCCGGATCAACTCTCTTATTAGCTATGTGANAGTTAATTATCTCCAATGACTTTTCTTGCTTACCCAATGATCGATANATACCGATCACCCTTAACTGAGCATGCCGGTAAAATGGACTGGCTGAATCGATCTTATTGTATGTGGCTATGGCGTCTTCGAAAGCTTTAACCTTTTCTNGCCCTAAACCTGCCATATAAGTNACCCTATCAGAATCAGGATACTGCTTGTGGAGGTCTGACAATNTTTTTTCAGCCTGATCAAAACGTTTAAGCTCCCAAAGAAGAATAGCTAACTGAACTTTGGCNCCCGCTCCACCTGTNTCCGATCTTTTAGAAACTTCTTTTAAAAGCTCNACAGCACCTTCTAAATCNCCTATCTGATTATATAAGCGNACCATTCGTGCTATCAGCTCATTATTTGTCGGATTCAAGCGAAAAAGGGCTTCATAGAGANCCACTGCTTNTCGAGANTTNCCATTCATCTCTAANGCNAAAGCATAAACTAAGACTTTTTCAGGNTCATTTGACATCAGNTCATAGGCCATTTTCGCCGGATATAAGGCATTAGANGGTTGCTTGGTNGCCAAATATAATCTNGCAATAATCGACCAACCGTCNCTATAAGANGGGTTCTTTTCAACGAGATCCTTTGCTACNACNAGAGCTTTCCGTGGTTTCTGCTGATACTCATGGACCTGTATCAAGGTCAGATAAGGCTCTGTTTGAGTTGGATCTAGGACTAACGACTTCTCTAACTCTCGAACCCCTTCCTCAATCATGCCCATTCTAACTAATAATTGNCCATATAAAGTCCTTAGCCTCATATCCCTCGGGTATAGCAAAATTATTTTTTTTGCCCTATACATTGCATCCGTAAGCCTGCCACTCTGNGCCAAAGATGANATCGATTTCCAAGCCANAAAAGAGTTNGANTCCAAATGATANGCAGCCTCATACCACCTATTNGCATCAACCCAGGAGCGNTCNAGGCTTTTGTACTCGCCAATCATAAAATAATAGCCNGCATATATTTCTCNCTTNCTNGGAGACCACAAAGANGTTGGNAGCTCATCCCTTTTATCAATGGCTATCTTTTNGACCTTATCTCTTTTTGGAGAGACTGTAGAACAAGAAGNGAGATAAATCATTACTAAGAATAAAANACTGGACCAGCCATAAGACATGCNTGAAAGTCCCCACTGGAAATTTACGTATAGAAAATTGTAACANATAGCCANNTTGGCNACATCNAANTTATGTGACNGGTCCGATGCANCNCGAAAGCNAANCCTTGACCCTGCTCNACTGAAAANNTCCGCAAGTCCAACGGATTTTCATAAAGAATTCTAACNAAGGTTAANCCTGAAGCNGGCGCAGTCCTNCCCGCCACAGTTCTATNCTTTGCCATGAGAATTGAATTCATATCCTGGTCCAATTTACCGCTTGCTATATCAATAAGCGTNCCAACCAAAGCGCGAACCATCTGCTTTAAAAATCCAGAACCCATAATCCANACATCAATTAATGGCCCCCGGTCATCTACATGNACAGAATAAATTTCACGCTCAAAAGTTTGCACACTAGAGTCAGANGCNCAAAAGGATCTAAAATTATGAACCCCTTCAACAACCTTAGCTTCTCGAAAAAAAACATCCCAATCCACTCTGGANGGNACNGNCCAGACAAATCCTTTAACAAANGGGTGAATAATNCCTTCACGCCAAATACGATATCGATATATTTTACCTGTAGAAGTAACTATGGGATGAAAATCAGGCGNCGCTTCAGTGATATCAAGAATCGCAATATCTGCTGGAAGTAGGCCCTGACAACTTTTTAGGAACTTTTCTTTATCAATAGGTTTAGCATAATTGAAAGAAGCTACTTGATGCTCAGCGTGGACCCCTGAATCAGTGCGAGAAGCTCCAAGAATTCGAACCTCCTGTCGCAGCAATATTTTCAAGGCTTTTTCTATATGGTCCTGGACTGCTGAGCCGTCCGGCTGGCTTTGCCAGCCACAGTAATTAAAGCCGAGGTAGGCAATTTCCAACTTCCAGCATATTTGNTGACTACTTTCAGTCATAGACTAGACTCAAAGGTAAAAGCAATACCNGTTGAANCNTNATCAAAAACNGTNNCNGNTNNCTCNGCTNNNNCATNANNGTATCTAACNTNNTCANAAAAANNNGTTAGGTATAAAGATCTTAAGCCCATCGACCGCAGAGACCAATTGCTTGAAGCATCCCAAGCATCCAACCTAAAGCTCATGGAGGCNCCTATCAGAGGGCCTGTTAATGTCTGCCTATTTATATAGAGCTGACTANCACTATCATCTCCAGACAAGCGCGATTCTTCTAGACTCAGATATTCGCGTCCAGACCATGCAGTAAACACCACCCAACGATTTTTAAAGGGTGTCGACTGGAGAGTTCCATATAAAGATCCNGTCAGNTTAGTCAGTTCTGTTGACNAGCTCGTAATTGGAGTGACTTTATTATCGTCCAGAGGTTCACTAGGATAGCCCTTTTCTTTTGAAATACCAATACCGCCACCAACCCCTATAGTCACATACCAATCAATAAAGTTATAATTAACAGCCATCGAGTAAATCGGCTGATGACTATCATATAATTTGTTATAAAAATCATTACCAGTGATAACAAATTTAGGCTGTTTAACAATAAAGTTTATCCAATAAGTACCTAGCAGCTTCTCTTTATATTGCAGTGGTTCTTCTTCAGATGCAGCTGCACTGCCCGGAAGCAATGCAAATATCAAGAACAGTAAAAACAGCTTCATATGGCTCAGCCTATCTTAATGAGAAGCAATTTCATGATCTTCAAGTTCATCTTCTGAACTAAAGATCTCATCATCATCTACTGGTTTCCGGCCAAAAATCCATTCTATAGGACCACTGACAGCATAAGCAAAGAAAAAGACAAAGCCAATTAACTCGGGCTGCATCGCTATTAGAGCCGTAATCGCCACAGCCAGAACTAAAAGGCGAAAAGGCCTGATTCCTAGCACTCGCAAACTTTTATGAGACCTATAGTTAAAATTGCTCACCATAAGCAAACCCAAACAAGGACCAGCAACCAGAAAGAAATAGGAGCGAAAAGAGGGTTCCACCGCACGCTCCTGCAGCACTTGAAAAAACTGGTTCGTATACTCACGGCTGCCCAAGTCCTGAGTCGCAGCTACAAAACAAGCGACTACTGCAGCAGCCATAGGAATCGGCAGACCAGTAAAATCTCCATTAGCTTTCCCAATAGAACTTTGCACATTGAACCTAGCTAACCGCAATGCACCGCAAGCCAAGAAAACAAAACAAACAATCCAGCCCAACCTGTCCTGCCCGACCAAGCCCCCACCTAAATACATTAGGAAAGCAGGTGCCACACCGAATGATACCAGATCACATAAAGAATCGTATTGGACCCCAAACTCACTGGTACCACCAGTCAATCGAGCAACCCTACCATCTAAGACATCAAAAATAGCTGCAACAAAAATAGCTACAGCTGCCGACATAAAGTGTCCATGAAGTGCTTGAACGATAGAAAAAAAACCAAAAAACAAATTACCTGTCGTAAGCAAATTTGGCAGTACATATACGACTCCACCAAGTTTTCTTCGCTTTCCTTTAACCATTTTCTTTATCCTTGAATACAAGTTCTAAACGTTCTTCTGGGGCGGACTTCCTCAAATAAAAAGGCTCAGGCATAGCACCCCGAAAACTAGATTCCTCGGCGAAAATCGCCTCTCTAGCAAGAACATTCATAAATCTCATAGCCATTTCAGGCCACTTTACTTCAATCGTGTCTACACCGATCTTTTCCAGGCAGTCTTTTGCTCGCTCCCAAGGCAACACGATAACTGCACTGGATTCCGCAACCAGATCAGTAGAAACCTCTTGTACACGATTTTCCGTAAATAAAGACAGCTTTTCTGAGCACTCTACAATATAGCTAGTAATAGAACCATCCGGCAAAAAAATTGATGCAAATCCGTGGCTTTTCGTAGCCGGAAGGAAGCATGAAACCGGTGTTTCAGTTTGCTGCTGCCTAACATAGCTCTCTAATGAAGAAACCCCCATTAAAGGGATTGTCCCACCCCCGGATATACCGGCAACATATGATAAGCCAATTTTTATACCAGTAAAAGTACCAGGCCCTTTTGCAACTAAAATACCCTTTAGGCTATCTATGGTTACTTTGCCAGAATCCAGAACCGACTTAGTCAGACTTGGTATAATAGAACCAGAACTATAGCTATCATAGCAAAATGCTGTAGCCACCAACTCTCCAACCCCAACCCCTGAACGCTCCACTAGGCCTACACCAGCTCCTCGAATGGTTGTATCAATAATCAGATAAAATTCATTCATTGCAACATTCCTACTATACCTTCCGCCATCGACGTCCAGAAACGGCTCAAATCATTATAGGTTGCAATAACAATCAGAGCTAACACCATCACAAAGCCTATCTTCTGGTAATTTTCAATAGCTACCTGAGAAAGCTTCCGCCGATACATGCCTTCAACCCCAATCAGTACTAACTGGCCACCATCAAGAACTGGAATAGGAAATAGATTAATAAGAGCTAAATTGATATTGATCAGCACAGTATATTCTAAAAAAGTAAGCCAACCCATACGCACTGAATCGGAAGCGATTTTTGCGATTGCAATAGGCCCGCCTAAAGCCTGCAAAGGCACCTTTCCTACAAGAAGCCCCCAAATGCCCTTAACCATTTGTCCGGACTGCTCAAGCGTCTTATTAAGTGCATATCCTAAGCCAGAAAAAATGTCATCATATCGCTCAATAACAGGCTCGGGAGAAATTAAAGTAGACCACCATTTAACTGGTAGTGTGTAAAATTTACGTTTACCTTCAATTCTTTGTACATCGATCGCTTTCAGAACAACGGTAATTTCTTTTCTCTGTCCATTTCTGATAATACCCAGATCAACACTTGGCTGTTGGACTTTTTGCACGACTTCCGCAAAACCAAAGATGCCATTAAAAGAATGCCCAGCCCAGCTGACCACAATATCTCCAGGCAGTAATCCTACTATGGGCTTCTCAGCGCTGAAAACCGTCAAAAGACCATGATCAATACCAAGCGCCTCAATCACATTTGAACCAGGTAGATCCACATAAACCTTGCGAGGGCCTTTATCATCTGCTTTCGCACCTGGCTCTTTTTGACTTTCAACACTGAGGGACACCCTTTCAGCCGGACGCTGAGATAACTCTCGCAGTAATTCCCTCCAGTATAAAATCGGCTGATCATTAACAGCGACGATCTTATCACCTGTCACCAAACCCTGCTGGTAGCCAAGACCTTTGGGATCTGTGATCGAAACTATCGAAGGAATATGCCCAGGCGATATACCTACCCGACCTTTCTTGCCATTACCCAAAGGGTTATCATCTGCCACGACATCAGGAAAAACCGAGACCTCGACCTCTTCTCCTTTTCGATCAACACCCATTATAAGTTCCTGACCAGGCTGATCTTTAATAATGCGCTGCAGATCACTCCATGTCTTGATGGGTTCACCATTGATTTCTTTAATTATATCCTGAAACTGCAAGCCTGCACGTTCAGCAGGGCTATCTGCCATCAACTCGCCGACGACTGGAGGAGGGTGAGGAACACCCCACATACCAATAAAACATGTCACAATCATAGCCATTAGCAAGTTGGCAAAGGGACCGGCAAACACCGTTAAAGCCCTGGCTATTAATGAAGCTTCACAAAATGCCGTACCTTGAATACCTTCCGGCACCTCTTCGGATGGCACTGATCCATAGAATTTTACAAATCCACCTATTGGAATAATGCTGAGACGATAATCGGTACCACCTTTTTTATAACGAAAAATGATCGGCCCAAGACCAACTGAAAAAATCTCTACACCAATACCGCAGATTCTACCTACTAAAAAATGGCCTAGCTCATGAACAAAGATCAAAACACCAAGCAGTAGTAAGACAGCAACGATCGGATTAGACAAAAGCTCCATAGGGACCTCAATACTGATTCAATATTCAGCGTCTAGAAAGACAAAAAACCTTTCTTCGCCTTTCATAGAGTTAGCTAACCCTAAAATTATACAGGATAAACCAAACAACGGGAGCAGCAAAAAGTATCCCATCAACCCGATCCAAAAAGCCACCATGCCCCGGGAAAATGATCCCAGAATCTTTAACCGAAGCAAAGCGTTTAAAAGTTGATTCGATGAGATCTCCCATTTGTCCAAATGCCCCACCAACTATACTAACAACCAAAATACCAGACCATGTCGTTAATGAAGAGTCAAAAAACAATTGAACAGCAATACCACCAGCTAAACTTGCAGCTATGCCGCCAATAGAGCCCTCCCAAGTCTTATTCGGCGACATTCTGGGTGCCAATTTGTGCTTTCCAAATTTCTTGCCCGCAAAATAGGCCCCGGTATCACCACCAAAAACAATAAATAAGAGCAGCACGATATATCTTGATTCGGGTCCCATCAAATACAATTCCCAAATGGCCAACCAAGGAAAAGCACCATAAACAATAGAAATCAAGTACCCGGCAGTTCTGGCAAAGGCTATTTCATTACTAGGCGCCCAAAAGCACCCGATCAAAATACTTCCCAACATTCCAAATAAGATCATCCCACGCCCAGCATCAACCGACACCGATGAACCTAAGAAGATAAGCACAGCCAAACAGACAGGTATTCCAATAAGTACTCGATCAAACTTTTTAGCAGTGCGACCTTTGCTAAACTTTTTCCAAAGCACAGGTAAGAGCATGTGGGCAATTTCCCAAGTCCCTATTGCAACACAAACAGTTAAGAAACCAATTAATAGCCCTTTAGGCGCCTTCATCAAAACAATTAAGAGTAAGGGTAAAGCTATAGCAGCAGTCAAAACTCGCTGTTTTATCATAAGGTATCTTCCCTTCCTTCTTTGACAGGAAGATTTTCAGTATTTATGCCACCAAACTTCCTATTTCTCGCCTGATATTTCTGAATCGCTTGTCTTAGATCATTTCCAGAAAAATCGGGCCAACAAATAGGCACAAACAAGAACTCCGTGTATGCCATTTGCCACAAGAAGAAATTTGAAATTCGCTGCTCACCACTTGTGCGAATCAATAAGTCTGGATCCGGTATATCTGCAGTCGGTAAGAAGCTTTCTATAACATTGTGGTCAATGAGATCGGGACTTAACAGACCTTGAGCAACTCGCTCTGCCACCGATTTACAGCATTCCACTAGCTCAGATCTGCCACTATAACTAATCGCCAAAACGAGCTTTAAGCCATCATTATTGCGGGTTAATTCTTCAACATAGTCAATTAATTTGACGCACTCAGTCGGGATTCGCTCTCTTTGGCCAATCACAATCACTTTCACATTGTTCTTGTGTAAATCGCTAGCTTCAGACCGAAGATAATTCGATAATAAGAGGAATAAGGCATCCACTTCTTCTTTAGGCCTGCTCCAATTTTCTTCACTGAAGGCATAAAGGGACAAAAAGTCAACGCCAATATGGCCGCACTCTTCAACGACTTCTTTAACCCTAGTTGCACCATGCTGGTGACCAAAAACCCGAGCCATACCCTGTTTTTGCGCCCAACGGCCATTCCCATCCATTATTATAGCGATATGCTTAGGAATATCTGAACCAAGATATATTGACATATGATTTTATTGTTCCACTATTCTGAATCTAATGCTAACTCTTAGTTGGGAAAATTGGATCCTGCTCAATTAAACTCAGGCTAGTTCCCCCAATTAAAACAAAAATTCGAAGGAAATAAGCTATCACGATTCTGCCAGCATTGGAAGCCAAGGCTCAATATACAGATAAGGTTCATTTTGACATTGAAAATAGATGATCACGCCCCCCGCCGGGGAACCCTAATCATGGCATCAACTTGCCTAGGATTAGCCATTGATATTCCAACTAGAAGCCTCGAAGCACTCCGAGAAGCTGATTTGTTGATTTTTGAAGAAGACCGACCCGCTAGATTCGCATTAAAACAGGCTGGTATTCATAAAGAGTATATAAAGTATTCTGAGCACAAAAATACACAGGCATTAGAGCAACTTAGAAAGAGTCTTAAAAAAGGTAAAACCGTTTGCTATATGTCAGACCAAGGGATGCCCACCATTGCTGATCCAGGTAAGGATCTGTTAAACATTGCCTATCAATTGATGGCCAAAATAATTGTTATTCCCGGGCCTAGTTCTATCACATCGGCACTTGCCGCATGCCCCTTTGACATTAATAAGTTTTTCTACGCCGGATTTCTCCCCCGAACACCTGAAGCAAGAAATAATGCACTGCTAGTCTTAAAAAATAAGCAAGAGCCTATTATACTTCTAGATACCCCATACAGAAAAAAAGCATTGATAGATGCTGTATCTGAGACCTTCGGGCCCATTAGAAAAGTATTACTTGCAATCGACATCAGCGGAGAGCACGAGCAGTATCTATACGGAGACGTCAAATCAATCCGAGCAAGTATAGAAAGCTTAGATAAAAACCTTAATTTTGTACTCATTATTGCTGGAAATATAGCTGATACAACTCAAAACAAGAAAAAGAATCGAAATAGAACAAGACTATAATCTTAATACAAAGATCAATTTACTTTCTGGTAAATAGCGAAGATGCCCGATAATAAGGGATCATTATTTCTAGTAGAACTTTAACTGTAGCAACCAACGGGATTGCAACCAATACACCAAAAAAACCAAACCAATCACCCAAGGCTATTACAGAAATAATAACTACGCCAGGATGAAGACCAGCTTTATCACCTATGACTCTCGGCGTAATAAACATGCCATCAATCGCCTGAACAACAAGAAAAACGCCACAAACCTCTATCAATTGACCAATGCCTGAGTTCTTAGTGATAATAACAACCAATGATAGAGACAGACCGACCAGAACATCGAGATAGGGTATAACCCTGCACAAACCTGCAATAGCTCCTATAGCAACACCAGCACTAAGGCCGATGCTCCCCAAGGCCATCATATAAAGACAGGCCAGAATAACAGCAACAGTAATCTGACCCTTAAGGACACTTTTTAAGGTCCTATCAATCGACTGCCACCCAAAGTTCATTGGCTCCCATAGGTCTTCAGGTATTAGAGAGCTAACTACACTCTTCAAATGATCATAATCAGCATGCACAAAAAATACTAATACTGGCACCAAAGCCAGGTTAATGGCCCCACTCAATAAAGATGGAGTATTAGACCAGACTTTTTCAACGCCTAGCCTGAGCTGGACTGATAGCTGCTCCCATATATTAAATTCAGAAATAATAGCATCTATAGTTCCTACACCAAAAAAACCCGACTGTAAGGCTAAATCCCTATATGGAGCAACCCATTCAGCCAGAAATCCAAAAGCTCTTGGCAACATCTTTATTATTGAAAATATTTCACGATAAATAAGAGGTAATAAAAAGCCGAAAAGAAAGGCGACAATTGCAGCACCTAAAAGCACGACACAAAATGCCGCCAGAGCTCTCTGCCCCTTTAACCTAAGAGTGAGAAAATCAACCAGTGGATCAGTTAGATAACAAACCAATAATCCAAAACAAATAGATAATAGCAGCGCCTTATATAACAACAACCCCAAGCCAATGACACTGATAAAAACCAAGTTTAATATAACAAGTCGCTTAACTCGATCCCAATCAACACTCTCGGGCACAATTACTGGCATCTACACCGCCTAGTTGTAGCAAGAAACGACACGCTGGTGACCACTTAAGTCTTTATAAGTTTTTACACCATTCCATCCGTTAGACTGAAAAATCTCACAGACCGCATCTGATTGTTTATAACCCACTTCTAAAAATAAATGTCCTTGAGATTCTATCCTTGAGCGAGCTCTCTCAGCAATTACTTTATAAAAGGCTAATCCATTTTCATCAGCAAATAGAGCCCGTTCTGGCTCATAATCAACAACTGATTTCGACATCGTTTCTTTTTCATTTTCTGCAATATATGGTGGATTTGAAACTATAACGTCAAATTTTTCTTCCCCATTCCATTGGTCACCATCCAATACATTTACCTGCCTCCAGGCAACAATAGCTTCTAATTTTTCACTATTAGTTCTCGCTACAGCTAATGCATCACTACTGATGTCCCAACCTTCACAATAACAATCTAACTCTTGTTTTATAGAAATAGCCACACAGCCTGATCCAGTGCCTATATCCAAAACCCGAAAGTTCTCAGCATCTTTATTCGATTCATTTACAACTAAGTCTACCAGCATTTCTGTTTCCGGACGCGGAATAAGCACACTGGGCGTCACGTTAAATACATGCCCATAAAACCCCTTTTCCCCCAAAATATAGGCCACTGGCTCACCCTTAGCCCTCCTCTGCAGAAACTCACGGAACTTTTGCCGCTCCGCCGCAATCAGAGGTTTATGATGCTGGATATACAATTGAACCCTATCCATTTCTAGTGAGGCAGAGAGAAGCAACTCAGCATCGAGGCGAGCAGTAGTAAAACCTTCTTTTTTCAGATATTCAATAGACCACTTTAGAACATCTTTAACTGTCCAGACATCAGTTGTCATACCTGCGCCATTTCCTGTTTTAAAAGCTCAGTCTGATAGTGGCTCGCCAATGCATCTAATACGTCACCTATATCACCTTCCATGACCTGATCTAGCTTATAAAGAGTCAGATTTATTCTGTGATCGGTAAGCCTCCCCTGAGGGAAGTTATATGTCCTTATCCTTTCGCTTCTGTCTCCAGTCCCTACCTGACCTTTGCGATCCTGGGCCATTGCGCTTGCCTGCTCCCTTTCAGCTCTTTCCTTTAGCCTAGCCTTCAAGACCTTGAGTGCTTTTTCCTTGTTTTTGTGCTGAGACCGTTCAGCTTGACATTCAACAGCTATACCAGATGGTACATGCACAATCCGAATAGCCGAATCGGTGGTATTAACATGCTGACCACCAGCTCCAGACGACCGAGTTGTACTAATGTCAAGATCCTTGGGATTTAAAACAATTTCCTCCAACTCATCAGCTTCTGCCAAAATCGCCACTGTGCAAGCACTAGTATGGACCCTTCCCTGAGTTTCAGTAACAGGAACTCTCTGAACTCGGTGAACACCACTCTCAAACTTCAAGCGACTGTAGATTTTATCCCCTTTTAACAGAAACATGACTTCCTTCAGACCACCAACATTTGAAGGTGTCGAAGACAGCATCTCACACTGCCAACCCTGTTTTTCAGCGCACCGCTGATACATTCTTAAAAGGTCACCGACAAAAATAGCTGCCTCATCACCACCAGTACCGGCTCTAATTTCTACTATTACGTTTTTATCATCATTGGGATCTTGGGGAAGCGTTAATATCCGCAGTGCGTCTTCCAAGTCATTAATCGTAACACCTAATGATTCAAGCTCGTCTTTAGCCATCGCCCGTGTTTCTGGATCATTGTCACGCAGCATTTCTTGAGCACACTCTTTGTCAGCAATAGCATTTTTATATAAACGATAAGTTTCAATCAGTTCAGCGATTGCGCCTCTTTCTTTAATTAACTTAGTTAACTCTTTCCCACTGAGATCAGCCCTTGCAAGAGAGCTCTCTAGCTCAACAAACCTCAGCTCCACCGATTCAAGTTTAGAAAACATAGACATAGACATAGACCAAAACCAAAAAAAGGGGCGCCAACTAGCACCCCTTACATTAACTCATTAAGTAAAAATTACTTCTTGTCAGCATACTTACGTCGGAACTTCTCAATCCTACCAGCTGTATCAACTAACTTCTGCTTACCAGTAAAAAAGGGATGGCAATCGCTGCAAATTTCAACACTGATTTCAGCTTTAGTAGACCGAGTCTCATAGCTCGAACCACATGCGCAAGTCACTTTGGCGCTAACGTATTCGGGGTGAATATCTTTTTTCATAACGTCCTGATTCCTCTTATATAAAAATAACTTAATTATTATCCATTCATAGAGTCCAAAAACTCTTCATTTGATTCTGTGCGCTCCATTTTGCTCAAAATGAAATCCATCGCATCTATGGTATTTAGCGGATGCAATAGCTTACGAAGAATCCACATACGATTTAGAACATCTTTTGGCAAGAGAAGTTCTTCCTTACGTGTAGCTGACTTGTTTATATCCATGGCTGGATACATTCTCTTTTCAGCCAACTTACGATCAAGTACAAGCTCCATGTTACCGGTTCCCTTGAACTCTTCAAAGATAACCTCATCCATTCTAGATCCAGTATCAATCAAAGCTGTCGCTATAATGGTCAAAGACCCACCGTCCTCAATATTCCTTGCTGCGCCAAAAAATCTCTTTGGTTTATGCAAAGCGTTCGAGTCAACACCACCAGAAAGAATCTTACCTGAAGGCGGAACAACAGAGTTATAAGCACGGGCCAATCGAGTAATAGAGTCCAGCAAGATAACCACATCATGTTTATGTTCCACTAGTCGCTTAGCCTTCTCAATAACCATCTCAGCCACTTGAACGTGTCTTTGCGCTGGCTCATCAAAGGTTGAACTAATCACTTCACCAACTACTGACCGCTCCATATCAGTTACTTCTTCTGGCCGCTCATCGATCAAAAGAACAATCAG
>PBRN01000053.1 GCA_002725955.1 Pseudobdellovibrionaceae bacterium | reverse complement strand
GCTGCATTATACCTCGGCCTCGCAAAGGGCCCCGCGGCCTCGCTATGAGAGCAAAAGGTGAAAGATGGGAAAAACCGGTGTCACTAAAAATCCTTGAAGATTATAGAGCCAAACAATCAAGTCAAGGTGACTCCAAAGATAAAGAGCACTAGTATGTCAGCAAAGACCACCAATGATCTGCCGGAAGTAAAACAACGACCGGGTCGTAAGCCAGTGATACCAAGCCCTGAACTTGGTATGATTATCTTTATTTGCACTGAAGTTATGTTTTTCACTGCGTTAATCAGTGCTTTCCTCGTTATCAAAGCTGGAGCCGGCAATTGGGTGCCACCAGAAGATGTTCGTTTACCTATTCTAGCCACGTCAGTGAACACATGTTTCTTAGTCATAAGCGGCCTTTTGATGTTAATGGCTGGTCGTTTATATAAAGAAAAAGAAACTCGTGACCGCGCTGTCGAAGCCTACCTCAGGTCAACCATACTAGGAGCCATATTTGTTTGCTTTCAAGGCTGGGAATGGGTTCAACTCATTCAATACGGCTTTACCATGCAAGCGGGGATCTTTGCTGCAACCTTCTTTTTAGTGATCGGTTCTCATGGTCTACATGCAGCTGCAACCGTTATAGCAATGATATGGCACTATCGTGCGATCAAAAAACATGAGCTTACCATCAGTGGATTTAGAGCTCTCCAATACTTTTGGCTTTTTGTCGTATGCATATGGCCAATCCTTTTTGGACTAGTATACTTTTAAAAAATAGCCAAAAACTTTTTCTCAGCCCAATTTTTACATTGAAAAAATACATACGTATCTTTATTGACTTTTGCTATGCCATAACTTGCCCTATAAAAGGTAGCGTAGTAGTAATGGTAGTGAACACAGGAAGCGGAGGTTCAATATGAATCACAACATAATTAAGACGATAATTAGCTTCGCCCTTATCATTGCAGCTTCGACATCATACTCATGCGCAGTTTGCGGCTTCGGAGATGACCCTGCAAGAGAAGCTTTTATCCTCACAACCGGAATATTAACAGCAGTACCACTATTGTTTATTGGTGGTTTAATTTTTCTACTTCGAAAAAAAATACGGCAAGCAAAAAATGAAGAAGCGCAGCAGCCTAATTAATATCGGTATCATACTGGTCGCTATCCTTGCTTTTTTTACTGCCAAAAAAATCAAATGGGAGATGTTTCTACCAGATGCTCCTGAATTTACAGGTCACAGTGAAAATACGGGAGAAGATATTTCTCCAGCAAGCTTAACTGGCAAATATGTTATGCTCAATTTTTGGGCTAGCTGGTGTCAGATCTGCGTCTTAGAAACAGACCATCTTAAGCACATTCATAATGCCTATAAATCGAAAAACTTCTTATTAATCGGCATTGCAACCAGTGATTTAAAAGATGGCTTTACCAATTCACTGAAATTTAAAATGGCTCCTTGGCCCCTGATCTTTGATAAAGGGAACCAAATAGCCTACCTGTATGGAGTCTACGCACTTCCACAAACTTTTATTATTGGCCCAAACGGGCGTGTTCAAATGCATTTAAAAGGTAAGATAGACATTCACAAACTCGGACAAATCCAAAACTTCTTGGATCAGCGATTGTAACATTCAGAGTAGACACAGAAAAAGGCTGATAACAATCCTTCGCTACCAGCCTTGGTCATGTGTTTTTTTTATTGAGGGCTAACTCTAGGCTAAAACTTCACCTGAAGCCTTCGCAAAGCGGACTTTTTTACCACCTTCGTCCTTATAACCTACTCTTGTTGCCTTCTTTGACTTAGGATCAACAAGTGCGACATTACTCCAGTGGATCGGCATCACTTTATCAATGATTCCACCTTCCTCTGAACTTGTACCTGGCTTAGAATGCTTCTTTGCCACATTGACTCCACTGACAAAGATTCTATTGGACTTATAGTCCACCTTGTCAATCTTACCGACACTTCCTGCTGATCTACCAGTGGTTACGATAACTTCGTCACCCTTCTTCAATCGGCATTTGTCTTGATACTTTGTTTTTTGCTTCATTGAGCCTATCCATCCGTATAATAATCGTTTTTGCTGTGACTATACTCTTGTTCCAAGTATAGTCCGAGACAACCTGCACTCGTGGAGACCTTCCAGCAGAAAGCAGCACAGGAGACGAATATTTAGTCTTTGTCTAGTATTAAGTCAAGTTGTAAAGGACATACTCTAATCAAAGATGTTCTAAAAGACCTTTTAAACATTAATTTCAATTATTTAACATATGAATACATTTATGGCGCATCAAACATTGAAGTGAGGATTTGTTGTGATTCCCTCATAGAATTCTATATATTGTCGATGAAACCAAAGTGGTTTGTTTGGCCTGATTCATTATTCTAGTACAAGGTTCTTTATCAATGGCTACCAAAATTATTTTTAATCTACTAATATTATTGGAATCAATATGCTTCGGGCAGAGTTTTAACCCTAATGACGGCTTTGAAGCCGACATAGACCTAAAGCCAACCGATGTTATTTTTTGGAATGCCGTCGAAGCCAATCACCCCAAGGGATCTAAAACAATCAAGGTAGGTATCAGGCTCCGTACTGAGCAGGAGTTCACTCTATATGCATCTAAACTCAAATTCACTGGTCCGGCAGGATATGAACTTGTAAAGGGGTTCTATCCCCCAACCCGCTCAATCATTGACCCTGTAGGAGGCGAGAAAGTCAATGTCTACTATGGCGGCGACTTCGAGCTCGAGTTTCAAGGACTAGATGCATGGACAAGCGATATCTTTCCAGTAGCTATCAATTTCCTAGGCTGCACAACGCGTATATGCCTTTTTCCATATACTCAAACTATTGAAATTCCAGTTTATAGAACGGAAGTCATCACTGAAGTGCAAGAGGCTACTTCCAGTCCTCAGCAAGAAAACAATGTGGCACCAAACACAACCGATCACTCCGAGCAATCATGGGCAACAAAGCTTACTAAAGGCGAATTACCCTTAGGCCTGATGCTAATTGTCGTATTCATTGCCGGCATAGCGACCAACCTTACCCCATGCGTATTTCCGATGATTCCCATTACTTTGAGAGTCTTAGGAGGACAAACCAAGAGAACAGCAATGCCTTCTATATTATACGCTCTAGGCATTGTCTTAACTTATTCTGGAATTGGAATATTTGTCAGCATGACAGGTGGTGTTTTCGGGGCGATGCTAGCTAGTGTTACTTTTAATATTACCTTTGCCATCATATTTATAATCTTAGCACTTACTATGATAGGCTTCGGTAACTTCAGCTCTCTGCAAACCCTGGGTAATAAGCTTGGCTCCGGCAAGCAGAGTCACTTTAATACATTCCTCATGGGAACCGGGGCAGGACTAGTAGCTGCGCCATGCACAGGACCTATTTTAGGCGCTCTATTGGTCTACTCAGCGAGCCACCCTGAACAATCATCTACATATCTTTTTTTCCTATATAGTTTTGGCTTTGCTTTGCCATATGTTTTCCTTGGGATGTCTGCATCTAAAATATCAAACCTCAAGGTATCTCCCAAGCTCCAGGTTACGGTCAAAATCATTTTTGCAGCTCTCATGTTTGCACTAGCATTCTATTATCTTCGGGTTCCTTTCTATGACTTAACCAAACAGCTAGCAAACCTATGGAAACCCCTAGCAATAGGTTTAACACCGGTAGGCACTTTACTTTTAGCCTTGATACTTAAACGCAATAACTTAATCCATAACAAACAAATTTTATCAACATCGGCAATCATTCTCGGTTTTGGACTTTTTGCATGCACCCAATGGTTCACCAGCCATGCTCCCTCCGAAATTGTTTATCGTGAATATCATAATGAACAAGAAGCTCTTCTAGCAGGCAATGAAAGCGGTAAACCAATTTTAATAGACAACTGGGCTGAATGGTGCGAGGCTTGCAAAAAAATGGACGCAACAACATTTCTGGATCCACAAGTACGACAAGAGTTACAAGATCATTGGATTGTAGCAAAATTAGATCTGACTGAAATGAATGACAGGGATCAGGAAATCACTTCTAAGTATGGGGTTCCTGGACTACCAACACTGGTGCTCTTGCCCTCTGACGCCAATACTGACAAAATGCAAAAGGTAGTTGGTTACAGCAGTGCAAATGAACTTCTAGAGAAATTATTAAAATTTCGGGAGCCTTAAATGCGTCAGTACCTACTTTATCTGGTTGCTCCTTCTGAGCTAGAATCTACGCGAAAAGCTCTTAAACGGCTCACTGCGACTGAGGTTCCAGGCCCCAATAACTTATCGATAAGTTATGAACTAGAGCATCGTTTTCTAGGTGGAATGCAACTTAAAATCGATATTATGACCGATATCGATGGCGTCACACCTTTCATGAGGCAATTCCCAGTAGACCTTTTAGTCTATGACGAACGAGGCAAAGACTGGCATGATGCCATTGAAGCNACCAAAAGAATAACTACTGACGTCAAAGAACTGCGTAAATTGTGGGGACCNGACTTTCACTTTCCAATTGCNAGACTAGTCACGGTGCTCCAACACGATGAGAAGAACCGNGCATTTACACTTGGGCGTATGCAAGTAAGAAACGTATTAGTCAAACCTAATAATACGGCCCTACTTTTACGNTGGCTTATGCGCATTCTAACTCAAGATATTGCCAGAGAGAATAAGGTCGGCATTGCCATGAGCGGCGGCGGTATAGAAGGTTTTCTCTACCANCTAGGTGTGATTGAAGCGCTNAGAAGAGCTACGTTGGATCGCAATCTAAATGACTGTGATGTTATTTCAGGAGTATCAAGCGGATCTATAGCAGGTGGCATGTTAGCGACTAAGGTAGATACGAGAGAAATGATTCAGGCNATTAATGGCAACGAATCCATTTATCCTGCATTGAAATCAGATACCATTTTTGATTTAGCCGCAATTGACATTGTTAGAAGAATATTGAAAGAATCTATNTCATTAAAGAANATTAATCCTGCTACATGGCTTGATAATATTTTGAAATGNATTCCCACTGGGATTTTTCGCGGTGATAGACTTCAAACTTATATCTCTGANATCATTGCCACTCAAGGTATTCNGGAAACATTCGANACGCTTGATAAGGANTTTTTTGTCGGCGCTACCGACCAAGATTCTTTTGAACACGTAACCTTTAGCCGATTTTCGCACCCCAATATNGATGCCTCAAGTGCTATAAGGGCTTCATGTGCATTTCCAATGGTTTTCGCACCTAAAACCATCGAAGGAAGAAGATATATCGATGGACAAGTAACCAAGAGCTGTGATGTAGAAATNGTTGTCGAACGNGGATGCCGCTTAGTATTTGTTATCGATCCCCTGAAACCTTTGATGAACTCAACGGCAGGGCTAGCAGAAGGCCAGGGAGGTATATTCGGTATNTTTCANACCCTGAAAGGCCTGTGTTCCTCTCGATTTGAAGCCAATCTAAAATATGTCAGCGATTCATATCCTGACGTCGACTTTCTNGTTTTTCAACCNGATGATGAATGCGCAAAATTGATGGCCGGATCTCCNATGCGCTATAGGATCAGAACGAAAATCATCGAGTCGGCATATCGGGGCACATTNCGAAANCTNNGAGAGAGACATCACGCATACAGTATTAAAATGAACCGCTACGGCTTTCATTTNCGAGANCCCNATGAATTAAGAAAGTTAGAACAAGAATATGATCAAATTTTCGGGTCCTCTTCATAAAGGAACCCTNGTAAAAAGGTATAAAAGATTTCTAGCAGATGTCACANTAGAAAATGGAGACANTGTAACAGCACACTGTGCGAATACGGGAAGTATGAAAACATGCGGTAGCCCNGGCGATACAATATGGCTCCTCTATAACCCGTCACCCAAAAGAAANTTAGATTGGTCNTGGGAATATACTGAAACAGAGAACGGCTATATCGGNATCAATACTGCACGACCTAATCGCATCGTNGAANATGCNATTCAAANTGATCNAATNNCAGANTTGTCAGGATATGAAAGCATAAAGCGAGAGGTGAANTATGGNACAAATTCAAAAATAGATCTNCTACTNGAATCACCTGATAGAGCTAAATGCTATGTCGAAATAAAGAATGTAACGCTTCAGGGNCAAGACTGCATTCTATTTCCAGATGCGAAAACNGANAGAGGTNTTCGGCANCTTNGAGANCTACAACTAATAAAAAATNAAGGCTGNAGAGCTGTTATGTTCTTTCTGGTTAATCGTCCTGATGGCAGTNTCTTNAAGCCCGCTGCCGATATTCACCCTGAATATGCGGAAGAGCTNTCTCANGCTCATCACGCTGGAGTTGAAATACTNGTNTACCGNGCCGAACACAGCCTTGAAGGNATTCAANTCGGNGCTCCCGTNCCNNAGCAGCTAACAAACTACCACTAATAAGGTGAGACCAATGCATAATCATACTTTATATCACTACTGGCGTTCCTCCTGCTCTTGGCGGGTTCGATGGGCTATGGAGCTCAAAGGTCTNTCTTACCAATCGATACCAGTCAATCTNCTGAAGGGAGAGCATAAAAACCATGATTTCTTGGNGAGAAACCCATCAGGACAAGTTCCATCTTTCGAAATCAATGGAAAAANCTTTAACGAATCACTNGCTATTCTNGAATGGATTGAAGAGAACTACCCAANCCCNCCACTCCTGCCAACGGACTCNATGTCTAAGATAAAGGTCAGAGAGCTGAGCTATATGATTGCAATGGGCACNCAACCNTTACAAAACCTAAAGGTCCAAAAATATTTTTCCANCGATGNTGCGATCAGAAAAAGCTACGCAANTCATTGGATNCANGAAGGCTTAGAGGCATTCGAAAAAAGAGTCGTCGAAACAGCCGGCACCTANTGTTTTGGCTCTTCAGTATCCTTTGCCGATCTATGNCTNATTCCTCAATGTTATAATGCCGAGAGATTTGGCGTTAACCTGGAAAAATTCCCTGTTACTCACAGGATTTATAATTATTGTTTGGCTACNCCTGCNTGCCATGCNTCTTCACCAAGTCAACAACCTGGGGCCAAAGCNTAAACTAAAGAGATTGNGTNATTTGCACCCAATCTCTTTAGTCTGTTACATTTTCTTCGATTGTCCGGTAAATTCTTTGGTNGCTAATCTGCCNGGAGCCAGAATATCTANNTATGGCATCTTTTCTTCTGGACCCGTATACCACCTTTTATAATANAAGTAATTTCGGAGAACNAGTTTTACATAGGACCTGGTTTCACGATATGGAATTCGTTCGATAAAAGTCATAANATCTCGAGTCTTGATTTTCTCNCGCCAGCGCTTAGTTGCATTAGGACTNGCATTATAAGNAGTCAGCACAAATATAGGACTGTTGTATCTATTCATTAGTCGACTCACATGATGCACTCCCAAAATTATATTGGTGTCTGCCTCATGTAATTTACGCTTACTTCTTGATTGCCTAATGACCTTCTTACGCAAACTACCTTTTANATAGGTTCTTCGTAAGCTTCTTCCCTCATAACGNGCCGTCCCCGGCATCAATTGCATCAAACCCCTGGCACCTGCTGGGGATAGAGCTNATGGATTAAATACGCTTTCCTGCCGAATAATGGCGTATATATAGTCTGCATCAGTTCTTAATTTTTTTGCGTACTTCTCGATCTTGTCTATATATGCTCTTGGAAATAGAATTTTTTCAGTNCCCAGAGGAAAGCTATGCCTATGTGACCTTGGTATTTGGCTATATGTCTGAATCGATTTTAGCCANGAGCCCCCTGCATNTAACAATAAAGCTACAGCAAGCTTACGTGATGGNTGATCTTTCATATCTAATTCACTAACTTCACAACTCGCCTGACTTTTAAGGCCTAAAACTAAAAGTCTCTTAATTGAACTAATCCTATCAAGAGATTCACTATTAAATACAGCNAACACTCTCTNTTCATTAAAGGGCTGCGCACGACTAGGCTGTAAAGCGATTCGATAATTTAATAGCTTTTCCAGAACATAGTGCCCTACTGCCCCATAAAATGTAGAATAGTACTCACTCGCAACCCNACGCCAAAGCTCTTCTGCCTCGAGCAGTTCTCCTCGCTCNAAATGAATACGCCCTCCCCAAAAAAGGGCGAAGGAATGAAGCTTAGTAGAGCGATCATCGATAGCCTTAGCCGTCTCGGCNNCAATCATATCCTGAACAAATTTATAAGCTAAGTCACGCTGATTAACGGCCACATTCAACATAACTAACGACATTAAAGCAGAATCCCTATGTTCCGCNGCTGGAAATTTTTCAACATATTCTTGNTAAAACTTNGTTGCNTCAACCAAATAGCCTTGATTTTCTTTAATATTCCCAATCGTATAAATCGTCCTAGCTTCAATTTCGGCAAAACCACCTGTTTTCGCTCGAACTAATANATCCTTAAATATTGGAATCGCTTTNTCAAACTGATCGTTTCCCCAGTANGTATGNCCCTGACTNCTCAAGCTCAACTCCAAACCGNCAAAACCATATGTAGTTTGAAGCTTGTGTTCCANGCCCTTCCAGAAACCAATAAGTTTCTTTTGACCTCTTCTNCGAAAACAATGAGAAACTTTNANNGCATGAGATTTGAATCTAGTAAAATTCTTTCCTTCTACATCTATCTTCAGCGCCTCAATCAGATACTTTTTAGCTCCTGCGCANCGTCNTCTTTTAANATTTTTNGTCACTNAGATAAACTTNTCTTCCATCGGGTCNAAAAGATCNTCNATTTCTTTTTNATCACCATCTTGAAGCCATGGNTACTTTTCTAAAANCAGAGGATAGCTAGANACTTCACCAGAAATNAAGCCTCGGACATATGTCTGTTGATCTTCAGGNAGNTCACGCAGNACTTGCTTGATAACCTTCTTTTTATAATCNNTTGAATGAAAAGATAATACTTGATTCAAAATTGCTTCATNTTTNGATCGATCCCATTTTTTTTCCTCACTCATCAAACTGAGTTTTTTCCTNAGAGCCCTTTTAGAACTACAGGTAGTACCTCCATANAGCTCCGTAAGNTCAATNACCCTCTTTTTTNTCTTATCATCCAGCTTACGATAAGCAAGGAATTCACCCAAAAGCCATGGCAGCATCATNGGATCATCNCCAACAAACTGATCATNTTGAAATAGTTGTTCAAGCTCTCTCATCGCCTTGGGAATGAANCGCTTTCNCTGGGCCGAACGGTCTCGATAATAATGCATTTTAAGCATTAGTCGTTCTACTTTGCTCTTCGATACCTTTGTTACCCACTGATTGAACTCAGAGTGACTTACCGATCTGGGAAATTTAGCATCACTATACTTCCTAAACCAATCTTCTAGACCTTGATCCACCCGTTTACGCACAGGAGAAGCCTTAGGCAAGCCATATGCCTCTGGGGGAATTGGGGCATATGAATTCTCAGCTCGAAAAAGAAAAATACAGGAAACAGCTAGCAAAAAGATTCGGGGCATAGAAAGCATCACCAATCCTTAAGTCTTTTCGAGGTAATAGAAAGAGAAATTCTACTATATCTTAGCATGAAATTTAGTAATGAGCTAAAGGAAGATTTGACAAATCACTTAATTAAACTTTCTCCNAAATACNGTCAAAAGCGCTACNGGAAGTATAAAGATAAACCAAGCAATAGTGCCCTNCNTNCCCGCTATCACGCTNCAAGAGGGAGTCACACGACTGTTTGATGGGACCGAACCTTTGGGNNTGCTGTTCTCATANTTAATTGATCTATCAGCNTCGACAACCCCAGAACCNAACAAGCGAATACGCTGACNAGTATCTTTCAGTGTGGGNAAATATGCCTGATTACCAGACTGATCGTAAATATCAGTNCGAGCTGTACTNACTAGTCTATCCCGCAAGTCACTGATATTAATATTNGGGTTAGCNGCCACAATCANTCCAGCTATNCCTGAAACTATTGGAGCAGCCATCGACGAACCAGATAAACANTCTGATCCACCACCAGGNACTGTNGANAATATACCAGTGCGAAAACAACCNGTNACGGCACTTTCAGTATCACCCGGAGCAGCTACATCGACCCAAGGACCAAAGTTTGAGCTGTCACTTTTCACNCCNGTATCNGNCATAATGTTTGCNACACTNATCACATCATTAAACGCNGCNGGNTATTGACGTTTCATNGTATCTTCATTNCCAGCAGCAGCAACAACCAGAATACCTTGNCCTAAGTCTTTTAACTGTCTNATCAACATCTCAACCGTCTGGGATCTTTGAAATTTACCAAAAGACGCATTAACAANACGAACACTATTTATTCCAGCAGTTCTGAAACGAGAAATGTAACTAAAACCTGCGATAATCGAACTATCCGCTATAGTATCTGGCTTTCCTCTCCCCTGCCTNGTNAGACCTACAATTTTAACTGCCAGAATCTTACAAACCGGACATATGCCAGCATATTCAGTTTGAGGACTCGCAGCAATAATTCCNGCTACATGAGTGCCATGCTGNCAAGCACTTCCTTGGTCATCGCATTCAACTCCAGCGCTACTAAGTCTNGCAGGAAACACATCACCATTACCNAGCAAGCCTTTTTTCTGNTGAGTCGTATTACAACCATACTTATCNTTGATACAACTGGCCTGATTCTGAGCNGGNTTCTCCCACATTCTNTCGGCCAGGGCTGGATGCTGATAATCAACTCCCGAATCCATAACAGCAATAATCGGAGCTAATTCAGGAGAAATACCTTTTTGAGTCAAACTAGAGAAGGCAGCTTGCAAATTGACTTGGGAAAACCAAGAAGCACCAGCCTGCTCGTAACNATTATAGGTTTCATTATATTCTGAAAAGTTATCAACGGTCATACTCAGCTTACTGGTATAGTCTGGTTCAGCATACCAGATCAAATCGAGAGCGACCCAACGCACCAGCGAACGCCTAGCCTCTTCCTCTGAATCAAACTGAACACTNACAATAGANGNTGGNGCACGGGCAGCAGATAAATATGNCTTACTNATGACTTGCGAGCCCAGCCCCGGGAAACGGCCATGCCAATAATCACCATCTAACGAGCCTAAATCAATACTCGTTAAATATCTAATTGATGGGCTGGCAAAGTTTCTGAGAGTTCGATGAAGTCGAGACAGATGAGCTCTTCTTTCAGTCGCAAAACTACTAAAGTGATGACCATATCGCCCAAGCTCACCTTTGAAACCTACAATATATTGATAACGCACCACCTCATCACTATCTATTTCTTGCGAAGTGGCAAACTTCACAATCTCAGCTCCTGATGAAGTTACGACATCGTCAGATTTAATCGAAGCGTAGTCTTGCTCAGAACCACAGCTAGCAATTAAAAAAAATAGGTATGGAAAAAAGAAACATCGCCAAAACATGCTTAGTCTCCCCTTAAGCCAAAAGATCTACCTAAATGTTAATCAGTTGAGGGTTACAAAAAAACCTTTTTTTGTAAAATCAGGCTGAAATCATAAATTTTCACACTAAATACTATAGATTTTTATTTTATCCACAGAGAGAGTGGATAAAGAACACAACTGAATATTTTATAACATTAATAACAGCACGTTAACGACTTTGCATAAAGAGTAAACATAGTGATATATAAGCTTATCGACCACTATATATAGCGTCCAAAGCCCATTACGAATCAACGAAAGACGTGTATTAAAACTTTATGGTAAAAGATTTAAATCTGAGTGATGCTATTTAACCGATATACAAAAAAGCTAAACCATAATTTATCTGCCAGCATTTTCCGACAACACTCGCTCAATACCAATGCCAACTTGGCTAAATAAACCAAGTGCTTCGCTACAGCGATAATCCTCGCCATAGAAAATCTTTTGGACGTTACCCAAATTAATGAGTCGTTTTGCACATGCTACGCAGGGCATATGAGTTACAAACACATATTTTTGAACCTCACGAGGACTATCGCAGTTAATAACCGCATTTTCCTCCGAGTGGAGACAGCCACAATTCCCGGGTTCTGTACGGTCACACCGGTTTAATAACCCAGAGGCATTGCCATTATAGCCGACAGCTAAAACCTTACGAAAATCAGTACTGGTGATAACAGTGCCAACATGCAAGCGACTGCATGTCGATCTACGCGCCAGGCTATATGCCAATCCAAGATAAATCTCAACAAAACTTGGCCGTTCCATAGATCCCCCCCCCAAGAAAGCCTGAGAAAGATATCTTTGCAGCTCCAAAAAAACAAGGCTCTCTTTATATTCAAGCCCTATTCAAAAAGTCCCTAACAACCTTACGGTCATCAAAGGAGATTTTTGTCTGACCCAGAATCTGATAGTCCTCATGACCTTTACCCGCAATTAATACTATGTCATCAGAGCAAGCCGCACCAATGGCCTCACGGATAGCTAACATTCTATCCTCCTGAGTTCGGGCACTTGGGCAACCAACAAGTATATCAGCTATAATGACCATAGGATCTTCTGTACGAGGATTATCCGATGTGACCAGAATTGAATCTGCATGATTAGTGGCAACTTTGCCCATCAGTGAGCGCTTACCGCGATCACGATCTCCCCCGCAACCAAATACGACCCACAGCTTACCTGTGCTCAAATTTTTTAACTGAAGCAAAGTTCGCTCAAGAGCATCGGGCGTATGAGCATAATCCACAAACACTGTAGGTTGATGATGACCACCCTTAATTAACTCTAAGCGCCCAGGCACCGACGGAATCAACTTCCACATTTTCGGATCCAATAATCCACCAGTAAGCTCACGAGCCATGACCAACGCAGCTACAAAATTATCAACGCTATGACCATCTATAAAGGGTATCATTCCTTGATAACTATCAAACTTCAACAGGCTGCCATTTGAGGATGTTTCGGAGGTCTGATAACCAATATCATTTGCCTTCCCCGAGGCATAAATAGAAGCTGCGCTTGAATCAAAAGTCGGCAGCAGCTTTTTCATCTGATCTGCTACAGATTTATGAATCAGTTGAAACCCATTATTTTTCAACAATCTGCTAAATAGCCGACACTTGATCTCCAAGTAGTCTTCCATGGTCCCATGATAATCCAAGTGATCGCGAGAAAAACTGGTAAAAGCTGCCCCCGAAAATCGAATAGGATCGACTTTACCTTGATCAATTGCGTGGGAAGACACTTCCATTGCTACATGCTTAACTCCAGACTCAACCGCCAAGCTCAAAATATGATAAAGTTCTTCAGGATCTGGAGTCGTGTGAGTTGTAGGTAACTTTTTATCGTCACAAAATGCACCTAAGGTACCTATAGTAAGAACAGGATAGTTTAACGCCTTCAGCACCTCTCCATAAATCCACACTGTCGATGTTTTACCATTAGTCCCAGTAATGCCACAGATGGTCAAACTTCTCTCTGGTTTTCCATGGCGTGCACTAGCCAACCAAGCCCACGCTTTGCGCGAACTTTTAACCAGAACCCAAGGAGCACCATGACAATCTTTAATGTATTTTTCATCTTCTATAATGAAACCATACACCTGCCCAACAAGTTCAGAAATTTTCTGGTGAGAGTCAAAGCTTACACCGTTGTAGGCAATAAATAATGCCTCTTCTTTAACTTTGCGACTATCAACTCTCGGCTCTAAGGTCCTTGCTGCTTCCCAATCACATTGATGTTTGATATATAAGCCCGCTTCTTTTAAGCAATGAACAACCTGGTTCGCAAGTAATACAGAAGGCTTCATAGATCTTTACCACCATGTGTCTCTACCAGTTTCAAAATTTCAACACCAAATTTTTCAAATTTTGCTGGTCCAATTCCTGAAATACTAAGCATATCAACTTTATTTTCTGGCCTTGTCCCAGCTATGGCCTCCAGAGTCTTATCGGGCATAATACAGAAAGCAGGCAATTTCTTTTCTTGCGCCTCTTCACGCCTCCATTTTTTCAACAACTCTAAGAGTCTTGGATCTATATCCAACTTCACCCCAACTTCAGCCTTAGCCGCCGGCTTTCTAGCTTTCTTCTTTCGAGTTTTGGTTGTAATACCACTCTGAGGAACTTCTAATATTTTAATTTCATCATAATCAGCCCGACGAACCTCAACCCCCAGGGTGGTCATAGAAATACTTCTCCAAGGTATAGACTTGCCTTCTTTTTCAAAAGTCCTATGTTCAACCTTGATCCACCCTTTACGCAAAAGGACACCGAGAATTTTTTCAAATAGATCACGATCTAATGATAAGCTTTCAAAAGTTTCCCTATGCAATTTACCTGCGGATACGTTGCCATGATCTCTTAGCATAGTTAAGCATAAAGATAGGCCTTCTTTTTCTTGCGAATTTAGTTCTCTCTCTACCTTTAATATCATCGAAGACGGAGCACATATATCGCATTTACCACATGATCCATATTTATCATCACGATCACCAAAGTGATTTATGAGACCTATCATCCGGCATGTTGAGTCGTTTTCAGCAAAATCATTCAAAGCCTGAAATTGTTGCCATTTATAATCTTTTTGAGCTTTGTATGTTACTTCCCATTGAGAATTACCTTTGGTGATGATCTCCTCACTATCAACACGAATACCATCATGGATCCATAGTTTTTCTAAACAATTGTCAACCTCATCAATGCTAACCTTCATATGATCCCGCAGCGTTCCATGGTCCGGAATAGAGTTCCTTACTAACTTTAATTTATTGATTTCCGGATAGTTTTTCTTATGGAAAAATTCCTGAGTTTTATGATCACTGTAGGAAAAAAATAAAACTGCGCGAGAATCTTTACCATCCCGCCCCGCACGACCAATTTCCTGATAATACCCCTCAATACTGGCTGGGAGAGCCAAATGGATGACAGTCCTAATATCAGCCTTATCTACTCCCATCCCAAAAGCAGTAGTCGCAACAATAACATCTAACTTTCCTCGAAGAAAATGCTCTTGAACGTTATGACGTTTTTCTGCACTTAAGCCAGCATGATAGGCATCGGCACCTAAGTGCGCACTTAATTCTGATGCAATCTCCTCTGTCATTTTTCTAGAAGAAGCATAGACAATAGCAGGAACAGCATGATCCTTTCGTAAAATATCTAGCACCATTTCACTGCGCTTAGATATCGGTGACTTTATAATTTCTATCGCAATGTTGGTGCGACGAAAGCCATGAATTGCCAAGGTGCTATTATTCAAATTAAGTTGTTCTACAATATCTTTTTGTACGTCAGGAGTGGCCGTCGCTGTTAAAGCAATAATAGGCGTCGGCAGGAATGGCTTCAACCTATCCGTTAGCATTCTATAATCAGGCCTGAAATCATGACCCCAATGAGAAATACAATGAGCCTCATCAACTGCGATCAGATTAGGCTTCCATTTTGACATAAACTTAACGAACCCAGGCAAACCCAGTCTCTCTGGAGCAATAAAAAGAAAATCCAAAAAGCCATGAATCCATGATTGACATATTTGCCGAGAAGTACTCCGATCAATACCACTATGAATCCTTTCAGCAGCGAATCCCATAGTTTTTAACTTGTCCACTTGATCTTCAATAAGAGCTATCAAAGGGCTAATGACTAAAGTACTTCCTCCTCTTGCGATCCCAGGTAACTGATAGCACAATGATTTGCCNGCACCAGTAGGCATGACTACAAGTACNTCATTACCTTCAGTCACCAATCGACAAACATTTTGTTGATAATCACGAAACCTATCAAAGCCAAATTTNTCTTGGAGAAGGGNTTCCAAATTATCTGAAGAGATCACATNCGTTTTTNGNCCATTNTTCCCGCGCACTTCATTATCTTGATATGAAGCACCATCAACGGTCAGATCACCNTTTTTATTATTATAGTGACTTGAANCCGNTCGAGCTTNCAGCACNGGCTCTTGCGACTGTCTGGAAAGAGCTTCAGTCACTTGAGACTGCAACCACAGATTAATTTGAGAGGAAAAATCATCTAGTGAGAAATCACCTGCTGCCACCTGTTTTAATTTTTTTTCCCATTGTCCTGTTAAAATCGGACTTTTCACATCGGGATGAACCAATTTAATTAATGCACTNCCTTTGTCGGTTGCCCGTAATATTTTACCTTCCCGGGTAATATATTTTCTATCCAACAAAGTCTCAAAAATACCAGCTCGAGTCGCTGGAGTACCTAANCCATTATCTTTCATTGCCTCGGACGCTTCTTTATCNTCAACAGCTCTACCGGCAGTTTCCATTGCAGTTAGTAAAGTNGCATCAGTATACCTTAAAGGTGGCTTAGACTCTTTTTTTACNGACTTAACTTCNTCNACAGAAGCCTCTTTACCCGGNGCTAAGCCATCCGGTAGCTTGGTNGANGAATCGTACGACAGGCCTTTACTNCNGCNAACNGNTGATTTTTTTCCNCNATTTTTAGTTTTNTCTAAAGATTTCCACCCTAATTGNAGAACCTGACTNCCACGAGACATGAANAAATCTTTAGCATCATCNCTTTCAACCACTGTCACTACACGAGAAAGACTTTTTTGATGATCTTTCTGCCAAATCATCAAAAATTGACGACAGATAAGATCAAAAACCTGACTTTCCTCAGAGCTTATANCAGACTTCANAACGCCAGTCGGAATAATACCGTGATGATCACCAATCTTTTGATCATTAATACANTANGCTCGTGGNTTTTCTAANCCGGTATCNGCTTCAATAAGGNTCTCNTAGGGNTCTNTCACTGATGTAGCTANTTTNCCAAGNCCAGAAACCATATCNGAAGATAGATANCGGGAATCNGTTCTNGGATAACTAATCATTTTCTTTTGTTCGTATAAAGACTGAGCTACCTGAAGGGTTCTTGCCGCTGTCATACCATAGAGGCGNGAACATTGCCTCTGNAGCTCGGTCAAATCAAAGACNAAAGGAGGCGCTAAGGTCTGTGTTTTATAGTCAATCGATTCAACTTTAGCGNCACCACCTGACACTCGCTCAATAATCAATTCCGCCGTTTCACCGTTTGTTGGTAGACGACGAGNCAGATTAGNCTTGNCNCCNANAGACTGNNCCTGNTTTTTNTNATCAGGATCATACCAAACACCTTTCCAACTGTCCTCAGGGAGTTGGACGAGGCTAAAATACCCTTCTACTTCCAGCCAATGTTCCGGNGTAAAACCTTCTATGTCTTGATCCCGCTGAACAATCATCGCCAAGGTTGGAGTCTGAACCCTGCCAATACTAAGNGCATGATCATTAGCCAAAGAATANGCNCGGCTTAAATTCATCCCAACAAGCCAATCAGCTCGACTCCTACCTAAGGCNCTATCACCNAANCCATCAAAAAANGATAAGGGCTGCANTTGNCGAAACCCTTGTTCAATAGCCTTTGCAGTAAGGGAGGAAATCCACAGCCTTTTCACAGGCANNCTACATNCTAAATATTGGTATATATAGCGGAAAATAAGCTCACCTTCTCGCCCCGCATCAGTGGCACACACAATCTCTCTGGAGGCTTTGCTGNGCATCAACTTCCTGATNACTTCTAACTGATTCTCGGTTTTANNATGGTGAATCAGCGTCCANTTTTCAGGGATCATCGGNAATAGGCTGGGGTTCCATTTCTTCCAACGGGCATCAATNTGATGAGGNTCACCAATNCCCACCAAATGACCGAGCGCCCATGTGACTTGATAGCCTTGACCTTCCCAGTAACCATCTTTTTTTTTACTTGCCCCAAGCACNATCGCTATATCTTTTGCAACAGAGGGCTTCTCGGCTAAAACAACAATCATGTCAGCTTGTATACTCTAGAGGAAACATTCAGTATAAATTTAACTCAACAACCCAGACAAAACTAGAAAACAAAGTAGAATCAGACAATGCCTAGTGCAANCTTGCNATCAACTTTCATTACAAGTCCGCTCTATGAATCACTGACTTAATATCAGCACCACTATCATNAATGGTGCTTTATCATTTATTTACTATNGTTTATTTTCATCAAANAAGACCGGGACAGATTGCCAACACTCATGATAATTTTTCTGGAGTAAACCACTTTCTGATAATGCATATCTCGTTGGTCGAAATACCAAACAAGACTCAAACATAAATGCCAAAGTATTATCTATATAGTGAGGTTTCAAATCTGCNTCAATAGCGGCCTGAGCCGTTGGACCATCGGGACCATGAGAAGACATACAATTATGCAANCTACTNCCACCAGGAGCAAANCCATCATCCCCCAATTTCGCATCGTAAACACCATGAATCAGACCCATAAACTCACTCATCACATTACGATGAAAATAAGGAGGTCTAAAAGTATGTTCAGCCACCATCCATCGAGGAGGAAAGATAACAAAATCAATATTTGCAACGCCTGGCCGGGCAGAAGGCGANGTNAGAACNGTAAAGATAGATGGATCNGGNTGGTCAAAGCTCACACTATTAATNGTNTTAAAACGTCTNAGGTCATACTTGAATGGTGCATAATTNCCATGCCAAGCCACCACATCCAGAGGTGAATGATCTATTGAGGCCTGCCATAATTTTCCCCCAAACTTCGCCAAGACTATGGACTCGGCAACTTTATGCCTGTACCAGGCAACCGGACTAAGGAAATCTCGCGGATTCGCCAAACCATTGGACCCTATCGGCCCCAGATCAGGAAGCCGGTAATGATCGCCGAAATTCTCATTAATATAACCTTTACATACTGTTCCTGGAACCAACGGGTTTACCTGAAATTTAATACCGCGCTGAATCACTACTATTTCAGATGGACTGACCTCAAGCTTTCCCATTTCGGTTAAAACCAGTAGTTCACCTTGCTGAGGAACAATCAAAAAATCACCATCCGCATTATAAAAATAGCGATTTTTCATCTCAGTGTTCATGCCGTATAAATGAACTGCCGAGCCTTCTCTTTGAGCGATTGACCCGTTAACGGCCATCGTCTTCAGGCTCGAAATGAAGTCTACTTCGGAATCAGGGTCTTTTATTGGATTCCATCGATATTGCTGCGGGCTAACGGGAGCTTCAGCTTCCGGTAACGGTGCTCCCTTAAGGTCAGGAGCTTCAATCTCTGAAAAGCCTCCCTGAAGCACGGAAGGTCGTATCCGGTATAACCAGCTCCTTTGATTATTGTCACGAGGCTCAGTGAACGCAGAGCCACTCAGAAGTTCTGGATATAACCCGTATGGGGCCTTTTGTGGTGAATTTTGACCCACAGGCAAAGCGCCGGGCAATGCTTCGGAGCTAAACTCATTTCCAAAACCGGACTGGTATTCTAGGTCTGTCAATTCAAACCTCCTGTGTTGAATTATACGGCTCCAGCCTGATTACCAGAATCACCAGGTAAATCCAAGGTATCCCAAGCTTTGAAATCACACATACTTCAGCTAAAAAATCTTTAGTAAATAATCATATAGTGAAACTAGCTGAGAACTTAAACCGCAACGTATTATCTAACTTTTACAAAATTTACACCGAAACCGCCAGACCCTCCCTGTGACAGAAGCATTATTCACGCTGGCAAAACTACAGCCAAATAGTACTTAATATTTTTGATAGAAGAGAAATCACTCATAATTTATAAAGCCCTAACTTTTCAGCTGCTTATAAAAATTCAAAAAAAGTAGCATGAACAAAAAAATAAGGCTAAACTCCCGGTCCCTCGCTGTTTGAGCCGTTCATTGCAAGGCCAAGTCAACGCAGGCAGAACCTCTATCAACTTAAGGTTGACTGAAAAACATATGTGTCGTAGCGACACACATAAGGATGAAATAGAAATGAGCAATAAACTAGACATCGTTTGGGAAGATGAAGACACAGGGTTCGACGAAGAACTAAAGAAGAAAGAGACTTCTGAGAAATCTGATTTTGAGCAGCTTCTGAATGAGCAAGGAATTGACCAAACCCAAATCAAGGTTGGTCAAAAAATTTCCGGGACTATTAGTGTGATCCCCGAACATAGTGACGATGTTTTAGTTGAATTATCAAGCCGCTGGTCAGGAATCATTTCTAAATCGGAACTTTTTGATGAGGAAAACGAGCCAAAGTATCAGGCCGGGGAGACAATTGAGCCTTTTGTCATCTCGCGCAAAGGTTCAGAAATCCAATTGTCATTTAGTCTAAGTCTAGGCACACAAAATGCTAAAGACCTATCATCAGCTTATGAAAATGGGATTCCGATAAAAGGTAAGGTCACCAAGGAGAATAAAGGGGGCTTCGAAATAAGCATCCGTGGTAAAACTGCTTTCTGCCCGATTTCACAAATTGACAGCCGCTATGTAGAAGATAAAGCTCAATGGCTTGGTCAAGAATTAGAATTTCTGATCGAAAAATACGAGAATGATAAAAATATCGTTGTTTCCCGCGCCAAACTAATCAAAGCTCGAGCAGCAGAAAAAATCAAAGAAATCGAAGCTAACTTAAACGAAAATTTGATCTTAAAAGGCAAGATCACAGAAATACGGGATTATGGTGCCTTTGTGGACTTGGGCGGCCTAGAAGGCTTTCTCCACGTATCAGAGATCAGCTTCTCTCGCGTGCAACAAATTCGTGACTACCTTCAAAAAGGTGAAGAGGTCACCGTCAAAATCCTTAAGATCGAAGAAGACGACAGGGGTAAAAAGCGGATTTCCCTGAGTATTAAAGCTGCGCTCGATGATCCCTGGACAAACGCAATAGATGATTACAAAGAGCAAGAAAGCTTTTCCGGAAAAGTCGTAAAAATTGAGAAGTTTGGTGCGTTTGTGGAGCTTAAACCAGGTATTGAGGGTCTTATACATATCTCAGAAATGTCATGGGAAAAAAGAATACATCATGCCAGTGATGTTGTTAAGGTCGGAGATACCGTTAACGTCAGGCTACTTTCTATCGATGCGGTAAAACAGAAGATATCTCTCAGCCTCAAACATGTAGAAGATGATCCATGGCAAGGGCTCGAAGAAGGTTTACCAATCGGTTCCCACTTAACCGCAAAAGTAGAAAGCCTTAAAGGTTTTGGGGCGATTTTAGCAATCAAACCTGGCATCACCGGGCTACTGCCGATTAGTACTATGAAAAAAGTATGGGGCGAGCGTTATCGAAAAGAATGCTCTCCCCCAAAAGAGGTTAATGTCACGATTGCAGAGATCAATCGTAATGAGAAGAAAATACTGCTTTCACTACCGAATATTGAAGAAGATGAAGATGGCAGGGAAAATTTTGAGCAATACCAAGCACAACAAGAAACCCAACAAAAACAACCTGACAAGAAAAATCAGGGGAGCTTTGGTGACCTCTTAGCAGCGAAAATGGCAGAAAAGAATAAACAATAGTATACCGGTCAAAATAATTAATAGGTACGACTAAGATAAATTCAATTAGGAAAAGCACCGAAAACTACAATAGTGTAAAAGCTTAAGACTTAAATGCAGAAGTTAACAAGGTTTACTACAAATGGATTTAAAACGTTATATTCGAAATGTCCCCGATTTTCCTGAACCAGGTATTCAATTTAAAGATATCACCCCACTATTGAAAGATGGGGAAGCTCTCAATGAGACCTTTAGGCAATTAGCAAAAAAGCTAGAAAATCTCGATTTTGATTTGATTGTAGGAACTGAGAGCAGAGGTTTTCTATTTGGAGTCGGTGTCAGCTGCATTATGAATAAGGGTTTCGTACCTATTAGAAAAGCAGGAAAACTACCATGCCCAACTCACAAATTAAGTTATGCACTGGAGTATGGCGAAGACAGCCTTGAGATCCATCAAGACGCCCTTACCAAAGGACAAAGAGTAATCCTCATCGATGACCTACTAGCAACTGGCGGAACCATGCGCACATCGATAGACTTAGTTAAAAAATGTGAAGCTATCCCTATTGGCTGTGCTTTTGTTATTGAACTCGACTTTCTAAAGGGCCGAGATACTCTGGATATACCTATACATAGCCTTATGTCNTANTAAAGTGNCTCAGACAAATATTCCNGCAAAATCAATNTCCTGCGCAGCNATAACAAAGGCCACCGCAGGAAATTCCTCTGTCTGGTCAATCATTNTCATGTAATAAGCAGCATAATCATCGGCANTTTCAGNATGCTCTGGTGGTCGCATNCCTAAGAAAACTAAATCAGCTCCAGTNGATTCAGGATNGATCGTGCCCTTTAATAANTCACTCCAGTCCTCTTCAATCAANACCTTAACTTTAATATCCAAACGCCCACCTGCAACNAANGCATCAAGCATTNCGNTNGCATTGNCCCTTTCTTCCNCNGACCTAACTATTGATTTTAANNAAATAGAAACNCCTTGCCACTCTGGGCTNCTCTGCAACATATGNGCTAAAGCAAGCATNAAACCAGCGTTCTGCTTTTCTCTCCCCCACCAAACATCAATACGNCTATCCTTAGNTCCCTCANCACCAAAGGGTGAGATATGCCCTCCNTTGAGATCATCAATATTCTCTTGACTATTCACAATAACGATATTCCGATGNGTNAAAAAAGTAAATTGAATCAANTTAGCAAACGGAACCCGGTTATCTTCTTCTGTNGTATCACCCATTAAAATAATATTAGGNACCANCGGACCTAATCCATATGACTGAACCAAAGAGAATAANCCATCCATTGAATCTTCNGCCAAGTTCACTTCNACAAGAGCAGGAACATGACGNCGNTTAAGATATTCCTGAATNGANGATTCTAGNTTTTTNACNCTTTTNATATTATTATCTTTTTTCAAAATNACTGATGCTACCGTTAAAAANCCCTTACCATGAGTGATTGCATCGGCAAGCTCTATCAAGTACCAACGATTAGNNGGAGCACCACTAAGTACNANGACATTGGGTCTCCACGATCTNGGATTTGGTTTTATTTCTGCTAGTCTGTAAATTGAGTATCGAGCTAGTAACATTAATATTCCATGGCGCATATCTCCCCAATGAGCCTTNAATTGCCTTTTTTCCATAAATACATAGACACCNACNATAAGAAAAATAGCTATGAAAGTAGCACCGGCATTGATCATAAACATTGCAGCAAAACAACCAAAAGCCCCAAGTATTGATACCCACCAAGGGACTCTGAATTCTGGCCTCCAAGCCGGATTAGCAATAAGCTCCTCAAGGCCNGCCGTAAGATTCAGCACTCCATATGATGTAAGGAAAAACATNGCAAGAATGGGNGCTATTGCATTCAGATCACCTAACATAATTCCAACNAATGCAACCATAAAAGCAACTATTGTTGCATACCTNGGGTTCTGCCCCGNCCCCCAGAGTTTACTTAAAAANCCAGGAACAACACGATCCTTACTCAANGCGACCAAGGTTCTCGGAGCTCCTAATAAAGCTCCTAAAGCTGATGANAAGGTCGCTCCACAGATNCCAATAAATACTAATTCAGAAAAAACNGATATTTTAGCCATTACTAAAGGATCTTGAGATANATAACTTATGTCTGCAGACCTGAACAAAACAATCGGGATTAGCATATANATAANATAGCCACTGAGAACCGCTGCTATTGTCCCAACNGGAAGCGACTTAGATGGGTTTTTAAGATCTCCAGACATTGCCAGCCCNGCCTCAATACCGGTAACAGCNGGAAAAAAAATNGCAAATGCTTTCCANAACCCTTCTTTTGGAACTGATGAAGAACGNGCTTCTAANAGATGTATNTGATCACCCCAGANANCTCCGTAGAAAAAAGAGATTAACGAACCGATAATCAATAACAATACAAAAAATTGAACTTTCAAAGCTAAATTTGCNGATANCCAGGCCAAAACCGTNAGNAAAACCANACNAACNAGACTTAGAACCTTCTCCGGTACTGCGGGCATCACAGCGTGTAGAGATTCAGCAAAACCTACAAGATAAAAAGAAATACCGAGAGCNTGGGCTAAAAATAAAGGNAAACCAATGGCAGCACCAGCTTCAAGACCAAGAGACCTTGAAATCATGTAGTAAGCNCCACCCCCNTCCACNTTCATATTAGTTGCTGTAGCAGCGATAGANAGAGCCGTNAAAAATGTTATCGCACTAGCNAGGGTCACAATAGCCAATGTTTCNAAAAGCCCCACCTGGGAAACAATCCAGCCCATGCGCAAGTACATGATGACACCAAGTATAGTCAATAGACTGGGCGTATAGACCCCCTTAAAGGTGCCAAAACCCATTGTCGGCTGGGATAATTTTTGGTTCATGAGGTGGGTTCCCATCAAATTTATTTCT
>PBRN01000052.1 GCA_002725955.1 Pseudobdellovibrionaceae bacterium | reverse complement strand
TAACTTCATCATTGTTAACCCGCATGCCCCATAGATATTTGATAATCTGAGAATGGCAATAAAAAGGAAAGACTACCCAGAAAGAACCCCTCAATGGTCCATCAAAATTGATCCTCACGCCAAAAACAGATTCGCGAGACATATGATTGATCATGAGTTCGTTTGTTAACCAGAGGTGATTATCCACACGCAAGCTCACTCGCCCAACACCGGGGTCACTGCGATGGGCATCCATCTGAGTGAGGCCGTTTTCTATAAGGTGTTCAACCATTTGTCGGTATTGCAGTGACAATTTAGACTCTCTATTTATTATTGATATTAGACTTGCGAGTAAGAACGCCGTTGAAAAAAGATTTGTTAATACTTAGATGGCAACAACTAGAACTGACTCATACGAAAACCAAAACTCATGGTCGTTCCGGCCCAAGTGCCCCCTTCCTTAATATCCGTAGGACTTTGGTCTTTTTCGTATTTTGCATCATTGCCCGAAGCACTTTCGGATCCATAACCCAAAGTAAACATTTTTCCTGGTTCAAAAGCATAAAATAACATTATCTCACTTTTTGTAAGTGAAATATCTCTATGCCGCCAAGTATCAGAATCTGCATCAGAATCAGTAATAGGAATATTACTCTTTTCATTTTCTTTCCCGATATTAGTCGGGCTATTATCATACTCATCGTAGCCACTGACAGAAGAAATTGAAACAATAGCACCAAATGACGAAGCCGGCATAACTACCAGCTGGCTCACACCGCCTAGCAAACTTATCCAATGCTCACCACCAAGAGTACCGGCCTTGCCTAAACCAACCCCCTCAACCCCCAAACTAATAGATAGGTAATCATCAAGCCTAAATACTTGCCAGCCGCCAGACAAGCCTGCAAAACTAGATTCAAATATACTGGATTGAAAAACCGATACTTGGCCATATGCAGGAGCAAAAACACCATGACGAAACAAAGTTTGGTCTTTACTCACTTGGCTATGAGCAGCAGAGCACAAAAAGAAACTTATTATAAAATACAAAAAACGCATGGACAAATCCCATATCAGTCATTCTAAATACTATACCGAAAGTTCTATTTCCAGGCCGCTCTTTTTTTACTATATCCGACCGGAGAGGTCGTTAAAACACTGGCCGAAACATAGCCTCCCCATGGTACTTTAACCCAACCATCATTCACAGCCGCAAAAAAGTGCTCCCCTTGTTTCAACCATCCCACTCTAGCCGCACCTAAACTAGGAGAAGACCGCAGAGCGGCTGAATTTGCTCTAACATACCAAACCCTAGCGCCTTCAGTCGAAGGCATGTTTTGAGTGCTTGAAGAAGTATCAACCAGCTGCGACATTTCACTATCTGCTGATTCATTAGTATCGGCCACCTGGTTCGCTACCTGATCTAGTTCATTTACCACATCTTCTGCTACCGCAGGCTCAGCAGTTGCTGGTAATGCTGCTTCAATCTGATTGTCTGCTGGATCTTCAGCTGGAGGCACAGCGGGAGTCTCTGAGGCAGATGCATCCTCTATCTCCTGCTTCAATAGCTCCTCTTCCTCATTGCCATCACTAGCACAACTATGCCAAGTCAAGAGCAGCACTAGTAGCGTGATATTTTTTGCGATACTTACCATATATCTCATCATAGTATGCCCCAAAATCGTAACAGAAACCATTTAAACGCTGACTTCATCATTACGGTTTTATAAATACAGTTCTTCGCCAATGATTCTGGATTTTGGTTCGGCTGTTTCACCGGTAAGTTGAGGATTTTCAATGAAAAAAAAATCAAGGCCGCTATAAGCAGCTAATTTGAATGATAATTTATAATTCCGAGACCTTTAATAGGAAGGGTCAACAACCCGGCCGTCTCTGTCAGTAAATTTTCAGTCGAGACCTTTCCTTCAGCATCCGGACGCATCCCCGGGTTCTGCAACCATATCGCCTGATAAATACCATCACCTTTGGCATGAAATCTAACCAATCCAGAACCTACAGTAACTTCATCTTCCGGTATCCAACCAATGCGATAAGTGTCATGCACAGGCCTTTGATAAACCACAATCAATTTGTGATTTCGAGGACGCTCAGTAACAGGTAAAAAAACTTCTAAAGAACGATACTGCTCCACCGTCAGAGAAGCACTCGACTTAAACATCGCACTTGGCCCCGCAAGGTAACGGTGCCCCGTCCACCCAAAGAAATGGGTTAGTTTATTCAAGTCAAAATAACTAACAGGCTCCAACAGGAAAGAAACCCCATTTTCGATCAGTTTAGCCGGTGAGTCCACTGCCGCTCCAGTCATCTCAGCTGATTTTTCAAACATCATCAAAATACGTTTAGACTTTAACTCGACCGGCGACTGATCTGCCTCAGCCTTATATCCGCAAGCTATTAGAAACATAGAAAAAGCGAAAAAACTACCAAACCATCCACCAAACTTTAACCACCCAGAACCATAACTGGACATAACAACTCCCTTCACACCCCTGCGACCCCAACCCTAAAGCTCCGTTGGGTCATATAGAATAGTTCGACTATACTTAATGTGGCTTGAATGAGGTGAGCCCGAAGGTGTGGTGTTTTTGACAATCTATCAAGAATCACAGTCAAAAAAACGTGTCGTTTCCACCACACTAAACAATTAATTTTATTTTATTTTTTTATTAAATTACCAAAAATGGCAAGACAGGCCTAACCAGAGTCATTGCAGAGTGGTAGATGCAGGCACCCAAGTTCTCATACCTGCAGCGGTAATCGGGCCCCGGCAGTGGGCATAAGCTTCAGACGTAGGTACCAATTTGCCATAAAATATCGTCGAGTGCCAACCTGGGCTCAAACCAGATCGAGTAATACATGTATCTAGATTTTCTTGACTATTTGGGCAAGAGAAAATGGATGTGGCCCCTGAAACCGAATGGCAGCGATTGGTCAGTTCGGCAAGTACCTCGGCAGGAACATTCAAATACTGCTCACAGCGATAAATAATCTGTTCGCCTGGGTCGCGACCAACATATTCCAAACAGCTCCCCGTCACGACGGCTTTTTCCGTATCACTCAGCCAAACCCACAATATAATAGGAACAGAAAAAATAAGCCCAAGCATCGGTTTAGCCAGTTTTCTCAGCATATAGTCTTAAGTCTCTTTTAATCGAAAAGTATTACTTTTTAAATATTTAATAACAAAACATATTAAGAAAAATTGAATATAAAGGCAAATCTTATGGCGAGATGCATCAATTGGTAAAGTAAATACGTCTTAAAGATTGAAATACATAGCAATGAACGTTGAGCTTATGTATACAATGTCATACTGGACCTTAAGGCGTAGTTGATCTCAAAAACTATTTAAAACTACCTAAAGTCCCTGTAATAGTATTGTTACTCAAGCTATTCCACTTGCCCGAAAGGTCAATCAATGAGTTCAAGTGATCACAACGAAATCATAATCTATACCGATGGCGCCAGCAAAGGTAATCCCGGCAATGGAGGCTGGGGCGCCCTTATTTCAACACCTGACGGCAAGGTAGTGGAGTTAGGCGGGTATGCCGATGGGGCTAGTAACAATCAAATGGAATTAACGGCCATCATCAAGGCTCTGGAAATATTACCAACCGCTGCAGGCTCTATCGTTATCATTACCGATTCCAAATATGCAATTCAGGGCATCACTTCATGGGTATGGGGCTGGCAAAAAAACGGTTGGTTGACCAGCAGTGGTCAACCAGTTCAAAATAAAGGGTTGTGGGAGGCCTTAATCAAAGCCTCAGCAAAACAAAAGAATATCAAATGGCTTCACACCCCTGGACATGCCGGCATTCCTGGTAATGAGCGAGTGGATAGGATTGCTTCCGATTTTGCTGAAAATATCGAGGTAAAGTTAGCGAACGGAAAATCAAACTACAAATTTGACGTCAGAAAAATCCCTACCAGTGTGGAATTGAATAAGGCAAAAAATAATAAAAGCCCTAATGGCACGCGCAAGGGCAAAGCCTGGTGTTATCTAAGTATGATTGATGGTGACATTAATTCTCATAAAACTTGGGCCGATTGTGAAGCTAGGATTAAAGGAGTTTCAGGGGCACGCTTCAAAAAAGCTCTGAGCAAAGAGGAAGCTGAGAGTATCCGAAACCAATGGCTAAAAATGTAACATGGAAACATGTAAGCGGTACTTGAAAAAGTATAGAAATTACGGACCCCATATCACATGCTGATGGATGAACCTGTTAATTGACTGCCACCAAATGAGACTGCGAGAGTACTCCAAGTCTCCAATTGCGAACTTTCTTTCAAAAAAACTGTAACACAATCATCTTCTACAATAGTTTTAGTATGATTACATTCCCAACGAACATGTTTCTGGTATCTTTGAGCTGAATCACCATTGCGAAATTTATAGGTTACCCGTGACATAAAATTTCCTCTCTGATTACTTAAACTTCAATGACCATCGGTGATGCAGAAGCAAACTTTAGATAATAGATCGAGTTGCCACCTCAGCGGCTTCGTGTTAAACCTAATTGTTAGAAATTAAGTAATGATGTCGAAAGGAAACCAAAAAACAACAGGAAGCTAGTTCTCATATGAAACCTACTATTCAAAATAATGCCCCTAAAGCAATTGCTTTCTTCGACTTGGACAGAACCCTAATAGCTCCAAATAGTGCTATTATTTATGCTAAGTATGAAAGAAAATATGGCCGGATTAATAGTCTGCAGCTCCTTAGAACAGGCTTCTGGATGGCACTGTACCATTTAAGTATACTTGATATGGAAAAAGCCATAGGTAAAACAATCGGTTTCTATGCTGGCACCAATCAAAACATGATGAGAAATAATGTAAAAAGCTTTTTTGATGAAGAAATAGATCATTTGCTTCTACCTGGAGCCAAAGATGCAATTGAAAATCACAAAAAACAAGGTCATAAAATAGTAATTATAACCAATGGCAGTTGCTGGTTGGCAGAAGCTGCTGCAGCGGCTTGGGGCTTTGATGATTGGATAGCTAATAGTTTCCGGACGGATGAACAAGATCAACTAGACGGCACGTACCATAAACCACTGGTCTATGGCAGCGGTAAAGTGATCAAAGCTATGGAATGGCTAAAAGACTACAAAATCGACCTCGATGACTGCTGGTTTTACACCGATTCATTCACCGATCTCCCTCTATTGGAGGCTGTCGGGCATCCCAGAGTAGTCAACCCCGACCCTAGACTGAAACGTCTCAGCAAAAAAAGAAACTGGCCAATCTATTACTGGAACAATAGTTTCAACAATAAATACAGAAAAAAGTTTGCCCGGCACCATGAATTAAAATTGGGAGCCAACTGACTTATCCATTTCATTTAAATCAGTTATCCATTTCTCGGCCAATAAATTACAAAAAATTCAAATCCTGCCGACAATGATATAAGAGGAAAAGTAGATCGCTCTACCAAGGAGTGACACATGGCTAAAGAAGAATTAAGTCCAGAAGAAGAAAAAGAAAAAAAGAAGGAACTAGCTGAAGAGAAAAAAAAACGCAGAGCAGCTAAGTTAAAACGAAAAAGAGAAGCTGCTTTGAAACGCCAAAAAGAGTTTAATGCTCCATTGACCGAGGATGCTGTTTATCTATATTCAGTGAAAATCTTTTTGGGTTTCGCCGCCGTGTTTATCATTGGTGCCTTGATTATCATTACTATAGTTTTAGATAACTGATCCCAAAAAATCTACTATAGCATCCAATGCAATCCTCAATTAAAATCAAACAAAAAAGGAAATTTGCCCCCTATGTCACGCAATAATGCTTTTTTCACTGAAGCTCATTACGGTCCCAATCATGAAGATAAGACTAAAAATCAAGTCGTTCTTGTATGCCCTCATGGGGCTAACGGAGAAGCTTTTTTAAATCTTTTCCCTGAAATCATGAGCCACCCCGAAATTCAAAAAATTAAAGACCTATTCTTGACTTATTTACGGATAGAGCAGGATTATGGGAGCCAAGAAGTTACTGATCAATTAGCTCAATGGCTATCAACACAGCGGCCTGAATGGAGTATATTAACATTTTCAATTGGCTACCCAAGGGCAATCGTAGATGGTGGCAGACTACCGAATTGGTGTATCAGACCCTGCCTGCCCAGTCCTCTGTTAAAAAACCTACAAAAAGAATTCCTGGAGATGCATGAAGCGACAATCGCCGAAGTTAGAATGCGAACGGAAGCCTGCTCTCTGGCTGGTGGTGTAGTTATAGACATTCACACTATGGCTTCATATAGCCCAGCACAAAAAGATTATCCATCGGGAACCATGCCAGTAAAGTTTGAGCAACTGCAGCTCTACGTGGATCAATTCATACGGGCACCAGTCGCCAATGCCAGACCGTTTGACTTAATCACAGACGATGGCAAAGGCAACTTACTAGCCTTTCCACCTTTAGTTGAAAATTTGAAACAAGAATTAAATGCAGCTCAAATAGCTTGGGCAGAGAATGAGCCCTATGCAGCGATACCTGAATTTATGATGCATGACCACTTGGTCAGATCACAAGCAGTGGCCCTAGACATACCAAAAGGAATGCTATCTGTGACAAAAGAAGATTCAGACCATACCCATCCCTTTGATCTGAGTTACTGCGTACTTGATGCCGAAAAAATGAAAAAAATGGTCAAAACCATCGGCAAAGCCATTCTGTCTACCCTGAAATAAATCAATGAATCAAATCAAGCCATTGATAAGCAATGTGCTGCAAGATACTCATATATTGCACCCCGTTAAAAACACACCCCCAAACTATTGATATTTATACGAAAATAAAAATAATTCAGCAAAACCACAAAAAAACCGATAAGTGTCACAGCACCCTTCGAAAAATCAAATGGGATACCCATTAGGAGAATTCATGAGTTCAAAATACTCAGCGTGGCTTCTGATCTGTATGTTTACAATAAACAGCTCTTTCGCTAGAGGATCCACCAAAGAGCTGTCAGGCAAACCAACAACAGCACCAGTGGTCGCATTCAAAGTATCCGAAAATAGCCCTCAGTGGCTTATGGTAAGCCTTAAAATTGCTATTGCTGCCTGGAATAAGCGTCTGCCAGCGAAACCATTAAAACTAATCTCATCAACTCAAAAAGTCAGTCATGAATACGTCGAGGTAACCTTCAAACAAACCCAGAGCCTCTCAAACAACCCAGGGCTTACCTGGTTAAAAGGATGCATCAACAGCGCTGAAGATCAGCATTGCGCTATTGAGCTACAAATGCCCCAAGCACTGAATGATAAGGATATGCAAAAACTGATTTATTTATTCGAAGAATCGAGCATCGACCCTGTCATTGCCGAACATTTTCAAAATCTGTCAGCAAAAGACTGGCTGCATAAAAAACTATCTGTTTTGGTGCTGATCCACGAAATAGGTCATTCCCTAGGATTAGATCACATCGAGAACTCTGGATGCCTCATGGCCAAGGCCCCTAAAGGATCGGCTGAATTTTGTAATCAAGAGCTAGTCTTAGCGCAGGAAAGGTTGAATAATAATCATCGGCGCAAAACACATTAGACCCAAAAAATCTTGCGTCTCTATTTACTTTTTTTCTTACTAATTTGCTTTTTCAGATCTGTTTTTTTCAAACTTGTCTTTTTAACACCTGTTTTTTTCAAATTTGCCTTTTTCAAATCCACACTTTTCTCACTTAGCTGCTTATCTTTTACTGTTTTAAGCGGTGCAGGTTCAATCCAACCCTTTTCACGCGACAAAGGTTCATATAACTTATGACTCATAGCACCAAGAATCACTTCGTAAGAAAGACCCAACGTACCTTTCGTGCGCGATAACTCACTATAATAGCGTAAATCTCCAGTTTCATAATTAACCAATGCCGCTGTCATCTTAACTTCGCGACCTCTTTCCCAGCTTCTAGAATTACCAATAATGTGGGTTAGAAGTATATAGCGACTATTCAATTTACCCATAACGTAACTACGCAATTTATTTGCGGCCTTAAATGTCGAAATTTCTCCAGACTTTGGCCTGTAAAAAGGTTTTCGAACGCCACGATCAAGGCTATCAAGGATCGAGTTTAGATACTTTTTCAAAGGATTAAGATCGCTTAATACCCCCTTAACTTGTTGCTCCGTTTGAAGAGGCTTCATTGCTTTTCTTCGCCGTTTCACAGACTTCCAACTAGCTAAATCCAAGCTCTTAATGACCCTCTTCCTGCCCCTGAAGTCTCGATTGACTTGGTGATAATAGATCACCTTATGACGATAGAGACCCTGATATTCCGCAAAGATTAAATCTCGAGTCCCAAAGGGAGGAGACATACCCTTCAGAACCACATCAACAGCCTCATCTCCCTGCAAGCGTTCACCAAAGCGATCAAGAGCTGTTTTCCTCAAAATGCTGTTGGTTTTTTTATCAAGCGTTAGGTAATTGGGCATCATAATATTACCAGTCATACGAAACTTTTTAGCTTCTTTTTTACTTAACATAACTTTAGCTTTAGGCCCAGTTTTAGCCACAGCTATCTGCACACCTCTATCTACTGATGAACATCCTAAAGTTAGATAAAGAAAAACAGCACTAATAGGTAATAAGCTCGCCATTGTATACCCCATAACGTATTCAAAGACCCACGACATATCTGTTCGGCTGCATTATGAAATAAAAAAAATTAAATTTGAGTAAAAATTAAGAAAGGGACATAATTCAATAATACAGGGTAGTTAAGCTGCATCGAAACCTGTGTTCAGACGACAAAATTTCGAAGCAACAAGTCTTGAAAGTATTGATCAATTGGCGTCGGTAACGCCTGCAGCAACAGTTTCTTGCTTGGCTGTCGCTTTTTTAGTCTTCGACAAATATTTCTTAGAGATCTTTACCCCGTCCATAACATCTGATTCCCAGGGGGTTTTTGCTAGCGCTATAAAAAAAGTAGCGCTTACTTTTGAAATAATTGAACCTCCCTTTTTTCCATAGGTATTTGACAATTCCTTGGGATAATTCTTGATATCCTTCGTATAGGTCTTTAGTTTTGGAAAAATTGGCATTACGAGAACTCCTTAACAAAAATGAATTTATAGCAATCCAAACATCCTCCTGCTAACTGTATCCAAGAAGATGAAGATGAAGATGACCATTAATTAATTAACATGTAAAAAGAAAATAATCTGCAAATAACATAAACTTTCTAATCTGATGAAATCAATATGAATTAAAATCTATAACCTAAACTCCAACTTAAACCTTGACTAGCCAAGTCCCAAGAACTAACACCATCCGATTCCGGCTGGAAATCTGCTGTTAAAGTTCTTCTGGTCAGGTAAAAACCCGAACCAGTATAGATCGCCGGATTCCAAAACCAAGTCGCCACTACTGATAGTTTTTCACCAGAAACGGTCCATAAAAAATCTTGGCGATAGGACTTCTGCACAATATTACCATCCATGACTTTACTAAAACACGTTCCTATCATAAAGCGCGGTGAAAAAAATCTCTTAGCATAAGATATACTAGCTGATAATAAGTAACCTTCTTCACTACCAACTAAAACTGCACTATCAGCCGAAGATTTTTGACTACTAATATGATCACCGGCAAAACCGATAGACACTCGACTACGCACAAATGGTTCCCACCAGAATCGTATACCTTTCTCATATAAGTTAGAAAACCCTTTGCCAAGGTTCGATTCCCATGCTTGTTTACTCATTCCAGCCTGAACCTCGACTCCAGACAATGCCAAACTGGATGATGCCGAAAAAAAACCGACCAGGCAGACTAGAATATGCAAGCGATATGACTGAAAGTTAATTCGTAACCCCATCAAAAAATCCTACAAATTGTGTATGACCTATTTTCAAGTTCTCTGACCACACCAAAAAACCTTATGACGACTTTTACCAATCGTCTTTTTCAACCAACAATCTCTATATCCTGAAATATAACCAAAAGCCTTACATTTAGGATCTTTAATACAAGCAATACTGCATGCTTTACCATCGGTGACATAAGGAATTTTTTTCAAATCCTTTCCTGAATAATCAATATCCCAGCCCGAACTAGCAACCTCTCGATTTGATCCTAGCTCTCCCGAAAAGAAACGAATCTCAACTGCAGCTCGAGACGTTACCTTCAAAAAGCACTTATTCCACCCTGAAATAAAAGAAAAACCATTGCATTTCTGATTGTTAGTGCACGCTTCCCGACAATCCTTCGGTTTCGCTACGTTAAAACTTTTAAGGTTTTGACCCGGTAAATCGCAGTTAGCCTTTAAGCTGACTTTACCATACATATCATTACTGAGAAAAAGCCAAGAGGTGCCAAGTAAAAACCATTTTATTAATGCCATGCGTACTCCTGCATAGAATCCTAGTCAGTAGTTATATTTTATCGAATATAGGAGCGACAAGGAATACGGTATTAAAGAAATCCAACCTCATATTTTTGACTAATAAAAATAACAAACTATAATCAAACCACTGATGTAGTCAAATCACTCATTGTTCAAATTTCTGAAGGTATTCTTGAATAAAAAACAAGATATTTATAATAATTCGGGTCTATAGGAACAAAAAGCATTCCAATTCGAGAAAGTCATCTTAGAACCAAATTGGTGATTACTATCATCATTGTAACGGTAGGCATCTAAATCACAGGTGAGGCTAAACCCTAAGGTTAAGGATTCAACATCATAGGTTTTAACTTCTAATTCACAGGCTGCTTGGCATTGAGCTCCCAAACAGAGGTATTGACCTAGACCATTTTCAGAGCTTTCGTTCTGCAATAAAACTTGTTGTACTAATTGATTGCCACTGGCTAAATCACTACCTGAAGCAAGGCTAATACTTACTTCCCATTTTTGCGCAACACCATCAACCACACCCTGGACTTTTGCTGCCATCATAAGCTGAAGACCTTGCCCACTAGACTCACCAGATAGGGTCGGACAGAGAGTTTGATAGCCACTAAAGTCTTCACTGAATATAGTTGAAACTTCTTTGTCTCCAGTAATAGTCAACTCTAGTGACTCGAACTTCTCACTCAAGTTCTCCCACTTAAGTTGTTCCATTGGAACTCTTTTCCCATACCATTGCTTGGTGCCATCGACTCGCATAAAAGTTGCTGTATCTTCTGTCTTTAAAATCTTCCACTGACTTTGTTCCGGGTTAAAAGACTTACAGCCGACAGTGCCGGCGTACATATCCGGGGTAATTTTAATCACTCCAACTTCATCAGCTTCTGCAGCTTTCAAGGATCCTGCATTCCAACAAGGATCACCTCCAATACCCTCTTGTTCATATGTAACCTTTTGATTTAAAATAATGAGATCTTCATTCTGAAAAAACCAGCCTCTAGCTCCTCGAACCTGATAAGTTTCTTCTTCTTTTTCTAAAGACAACACTCTCCAGTACCCCTGCAGTTCTGGGAGCATCGGGGAGAAATAAGGGCTTGCATCATCCAAATCGGCAGATGAATCGCATGCAATTGAAAAATGAAATAGGAATGTAAAGGTTAAGAGTAAAGTCATTTTAGAGGAAAAGAAAACCATTCTCATATTCACAGTCATAACAAAAATCAAAACGTAAGTTATCTCAAAATAATCACTAGGTATTTCTGTTTAAATACTATTGAGCACTGGGCCGTTCTAAAAAATCAAGGCTACCACACTATTCATGCAGCAGCCTGTCGGTTTTAATATCTGTATATTGGAGAAATAAACGATTATTTCTTCTTAACATAATGAAGCTTCGATGGAGCCACAGTTTGAAGCTGCTGTTGTTCCGCACTTTTAAGGTGGTTATTGGTACCTACTCCATAAAGTTGAGTGATAGCTGATTCATCTTTTTTGATCAGTTTATTAGAACAAAAACAATGCACATTCCCGGCTTCGTCCTCAAAATTATCTTCCGAATGATCTTCCTCACAATATTGCCTAACTTCTTGGTTATGCCATTTACGAAGCAAAGCTGCTTGTTTCTGAGAGGTCGTTTTCATGAATGCTCCTTTACAACTGTTACCTGACACAAGGCTTTTCGGCCACTCATATGAAATATTTGAATAAATTAATGAGATTTTTTAATAACTCTGATTTTTAAAATAATATCAGCTACTTAGAAAGTAGTAAGAAGACTCTTACCGAGGGAATTTCTCCCGGGTTTCGTAAGGATTTAATTTTAAAGACCTTTTTGTAAATATTTCAAATTATTACTTTTTTACTTCAAGGAAATGTTCAACTCAGTCAGCATTTATACAAGATAAAGAAAATGATATCAGTCAATGGCCTCAGGAACCTTCTGGGCTCATCTGATGATTTAACCACTGCTGACGACACTGTAAGAGCTCATCTGCGGACATTTGCAAAGCTGAAGCGATAAAGCGAGTAGCAGCATTCAAATCCCGGGAGCTATCCCATAGACGGACATATACATCGAGCAAAGTAGCCTGAACTTCGTCATCAGCCTGATTCATGGTTAACTTTAGGCCCTGACTAATTAATCCATCAGGGAGAGATACGGCCCCAGAGGCTGAAAATTGCCAAAACATGAACCCAAATAGCGGCTTTAACCGGTCTTTTTCCATGGACAAAAAGTCTTTAATTTCTTCCAATTGCCTCTTTTGGTCTTCTTTACTCAACTGCTTATCATTCATAAACCAACCTTACGATATAAAAACTAAAATATTACATTATGTTATCAAAGCTCTCACCNNCGCCCNNNCCCCTGNNTTAGAANGAGGGATNTCACTATCTCNCCAAAAACAATAATAAATTTGATTTTGAGTTAAGCAGAATNTAATNAANTGATCGTCGCNGAACANCATTTTGACAACCAACAGCTCGGTGTTAAGAGCTATACACATATACCGGCTTTTCACCAAACTTTTTTTGAATATTGNAGAGGNTTGATGAGTCCAGCAGGATGATCCNCTGGACTCAAAANTNAGANTTGTTCTTCANAACTGACTTTCTGGAATGTCCATCAAAGAGGATGAACCAGCCTTAANAGCAGCTATCAANCCATCAGCTCTTGCAAGCACTCTGNCATGATAAAAGCGGGCCGTCGAAAGTTTACTTAAATAAAAATCATCATCCCCACCAGCTAAGGCTTCTTTNACCATTAAGTTCCACATATATGAATAGGCAACTAAACTAAANAGTTGAGTATATTCNACAGCTGCGGCNCCTACCTCTTCTCGATTTNTCGAACTTTTTTCCAACAACGAATGAGTCAGNTCTTCGAACTTTCGTAAATATTCAACTAAAGGCTCGGTAAACTCACTCATAGNTTCATTGCTGTTGTNTTCAACAAAGGCACGNACTTCNGCATAAAAGGGNTCAAGTANTTTACCCTGTGATTTTACAATTTTTCGATCGATAAAGTCCAAAGCCTGAATACCGTTAGTTCCTTCGTATATCTGAGCAATACGGGCATCNCGGACTAACTGTTCCATACCCCATTCACGGATNTATCCATGCCCACCAAAAACCATNTGACCNTGCAGNGTCGCNTCAAAACCATTATCAGTAAAAGCAGCCTTGCAAACAGGTGTAAGCAAAGCCACCATGTCTGCNGCTGCTTTCTTCTCTTNNTCATCTTCAGAAAACTTAACTGTATCAAGAAATCCTGCNGTATATGCCGCAAAACAACGGCCCGCTTCTGTTAAGGATTTTTGGGTCAGCAACATNCGTCGGATATCNGGGTGCACTATAATCGGATCTGCTGCTTTATCGGGGTTCCTTGCNCCCTTCATCGCTCGTCCCTGAATTCNATCNAAAGCATATTCNAAGGAGCTTTGGTAGGANACATCCCCCNAGCCAATGCCCTGCAAGCCTATCGANANTCTTTCATAATTCATCATGGTNAACATGCACATTAGNCCNCGATTGACCTCACCGATAAGAAAAGCTTCAGCACCATCAAAGTTCATNACTGCGGTAGAAGANGCTTTTATACCCATTTTATATTCGATCGATCCACATGTAACATTATTATNATCACCNACNGAACCGTCNGCATTTACTTTNAACTTCGGNACTAAAAATAAAGAAATACCTCTACTACCNGCCGGAGCATCAGGTAACTTCGCTAAAACCAANTGAACTATNTTTTCNCANAGATCATGTTCGCCGCCCGTAATAAAAGACTTGGCNCCGCTAAGGTTATATGTGCCANGATCATTAGGNACTGCTTTACAATAGATCATACCCAGNTCNGACCCAGAGTGGGGCTCTGTCAAGCACATGGTTCCAGCCCATCGGCCGTCNTATAAAGGNGGTAGAAANGTGTTTTTCAACTCATCACTAGCATGAGCTGCTATACATAATGTTGANCCAGCNGTAAGCGACGCATACAAAGCAAAAGANGAATTNGCCGCATACATCATTTCTTCGAACATAACGGTTAGNAGCTTCGGCATGCCCTGACCACCGAAGTCTGGCTCTCCACCGAGNCCTACCCACCCTCCTTCTGAGAGTGTTTTCCAAGCTTCTTTAAAGCCCTGCGGAGTTGTAACNATACCATCCTTGCATTTGGCACCTTCTTCGTCNCCACTNCGATTCAAGGGGAAGATCTCNGTTTCTGTGAGGCGGGCTCCTTCTTCCAAAATAGCATCCATGATATCCACGGTTACTTCTTTTGTACTATTCCTGGTAGCCCATACNTCTGGGGCTTTGAACACATTATTGAGAATAAATCGCATGTCCCNGACAGGAGCTTTATACACCGCCATTTTAGTTCCTTTAGTTTTGAAAGACTCATGANAATAGCTGCCAGCCATTGGCTGGCAGCTAATACTTTCAAACTAGATAGCAGCCCCTCTTTACAAACGCTACTACTTTATGGCCTCTCNACCAANGTAGCAACTCCCTGCCCAAGACCAATACACATAGTTGCTAAGCCTTTTTTAGCACCTTTGCCCTTCATAGCATGAAGCAAAGTTCCTATGATCCGCGCACCAGAACAACCAAGAGGATGACCTAACGCAATGGCACCGCCATTCACATTAACTTTATCGTCCATCACATCTAGAAGCTTGAGATCTTTTANAACCGGTAANGACTGCGCTGCAAACGCCTCATTAAGTTCAATCAAATCNAGATCATCAATCGACCAGCCTGCAGTTTTNAGNGCCTTTTTAGTAGCTGGTACNGGACCATAGCCCATAATCGAAGGATCACAACCGGCAGTCGACATGCCTTTGATCACACCTAATGGTTCCAGCCCGAGTTCCTTAGCTTTTTCCGCAGCCATAACAATCACTGCAGANGCACCATCGGAAAGAGCCGATGAATTTCCTGCTGTCACTGTNCCACTAGCCGGATTAAAAACNGGCCTCAGTTTACTAAGAGCTTCTAAAGTCGTTTCGGGACGAATNACTTCATCCANCTCACANAGCACNGGNGCACCATCANCATCATGCCCCATAATAGGNATNATCTCGTCTTTGAANCGNCCTTCCACAGTCGCTTCATGTGCTTTCATATGGGAGCGCAATGCAAATTTATCTTGATCTTCNCTNTTGACTTGATGAACAGTCCCAAGCATTTCCGCAGTCAAGCCCATCATACCGGCCGCTTTGGCAACCACTTTGCTTAATTGAGGATTGGGATCAATACCGTGAGTCATAGGTATATGNCCCATATGCTCAACACCACCACAAACATAAAGATCACCAAGNCCTGCCATAATATTAGCAGCNGCAATATGAACAGCAGACATTGAAGAACCACATAAACGGTTNACTGTCTGAGCTCCTGCAGTGATTGGTATCTTAGTCTGNAAAGAAATCATCCGAGCAATGTTNAAACCCTGCTCTTTAGTCTGCTGCACACAACCCCAAATAACATCCTCGACATCTTTAGGATCAACTTTAGGGTTTCTNGCGAGCAATCGATTTANNAAATCAGCTGACATATTTTCAGCCCGAACATTCCGAAACATACCATTCTTTGAACGTCCCATGGGAGTCCGGGCAGCATCTACAATAACAACTTCTCTCATTTTTNTTCCTCCGATTACATTTGATAGAAGGTTTTGCCGCTCTTGGCGTATTCCTGAATCAATGGCGCTGGCTCATATACTTTTCCATACTCGACCAGAGATGCTGCTACNTCACAGAAAGCACTCAAGCCAATGGAATCTGCATACTTAAGGGCACCACCTCTGAATGGAGGAAATCCAAGGCCGTAAATCAATCCTAAATCTACTTCCATNGGAGTATCGACGATCTTTTCTTCCAAACATCGAGAACCTTCATTGATCATTGGAACCATCATTCGGTTAATGATGTCTTCATCCGAAACTTGCTTTTCTTTCTTCACCAATGGTTTCANAACATCAANAGCTGCTTGATCAANCTTNTTCTTAGGCTTGCCTTTTTTATCTAATTCATAGGAATAAAAACCTTTCCCACTCTTTTGACCAAGACGTCCNGCATCNACCATTAGGTTCGTTGCTGATTTATCAGGAACACCCATNCGATCNGGAAAACCTTGACTCATAACGGCTGCCGCATGAACNGCTGTATCCATNCCAACCACATCAAGCAAATAGCATGGTCCCATCGGCCAACCAAACTTCTCCATGACTTTATCAATGCGAAGAAANTCCACACCATCATTAATCAGAGTATTTAGTCCNGCAAAATAAGGGAAAAGAATACGATTAACCAAGAACCCAGGACAATCATTGACAACAATAGGTGTCTTTCCCATTTTCAAGGAATACGCAACAGCAGCNCCAATNGCTTTATCGCTAGTTTTNTCACCGCGGATAATTTCGACCANAGGCATGCGNTGCACGGGATTNAAAAAGTGCATNCCACAGAAGTTTTCAGGCCGTTTTAAGTCTGAAGCCAATTCTGNAATAGANATCGTTGAGGTATTGGAAGTCAGAATAGTATCTNNACTAACATTTTCTTCCAAGTCAGCTAACACCGATTTCTTTATCTTCGGGTTTTCAACAACAGCTTCAACTACATAGTCNACATCACTAAAATCCCCATACGATAGTGTTGGAGAAATAGCGGATACNACCTGAGCCATTTGTTTTTCATTAATCTTGCCTCGCTTCACTTGCTTCGAAAGCAACTTCACGGCTTCACTCATACCAAGGTCTAAAGCCTTAGTATTAATATCNTTCATTAGGATCGGAGTGCCTTTAGATGCCGATTGGTAAGCGATCCCACCACCCATAATACCTGCACCAAGAACTGCTGCCCTTTTCGGTGGATTAGCTTGCTGACTAATTTTCTTTGATTTTTTCTTATTAAACTGATCAGACAAAAAGATAGTCACCAAAGCCTGAGCTACAGGCGTTTTTGCAACTTTAACAAAGCCTTTGATCTCATGAGGAATAGCTTTATCTCGTGGTAAAGCAGCTCCCATCTGCATGGCTTTAATAGCTTCCACTGGTGCAGGGTAATGAGGACCAGCTTTTGCTTTAACAAAGCCTTTGGCTCCTTCGAAAACCATCATCCCTTCCATAGGACTTCTTAATGTCATCGGAGATGTTTTTTCAGCTGTTCTTGCTTTCCAATCAAATTTACCGTTTCCGGCATCTTTGAGTAGGTTCAAACAGGTTTGACGTAGCTTTTCGGGTTCTACGACTCCATCAACAGCTCCCATAGCAAGTGCGGCTGGTGCCTTATTATTAGATCCGCCGGCGATCCACTCAATCGCATTATCCGCTCCAATCAGTCTCGGCAAACGGATCGTCCCCCCCCAACCAGGGTAGATACCTAACTTAGTTTCAGGCAAACCTACGACAGCTTTGGGCGATGCTATGCGAAATGCGGTGGTCAAGCAAACCTCGAAACCGCCACCTAGAGCAATACCATTGATCGCCGTGACTGTGGGAAAAGGTAAATCTTCAATGGCATTAAAAACTCCATGAGTTTTTTCCAGCCAAACAGACAGCTCTTCATCTGTAGTTTCAAAAAGCCCCAAAAACTCAGTTATATCTGCACCAACAACAAAAACATCTTTCTGACTCGATAAAAGTAGACCTTTTAGACCACTTTCTTTCTTAACTGAGTCGACAGCCTGCCCAAGTTCAGTCACAGTAAGTGCATTGAACTTATTAACAGACTCACCTTTCAGGTCGAAAATGATTTCCGCAATGTCCCCTTCAATACGTAGACATTTCAGCGCATCACCCTCAAACAGGACTTGTTCACCCATATTTACCTCCTAATAAATGGTGTGGGATAGGATCCCAGAGCGAAGATGTATCATAATCAAACAGTTGTTGAAATGAAAACAGGATCACACACCAGTATTCTTTACATGCTTCCTTTTGTTCTAAAGCATAAAAATCATTGATTCAAAGAAGAAATGAAGTTTAGCTCAAATTAAGTAGGTTTATCGAAGAATATTAAGATTAAAGCCTTGCCTATGGCTCCACCTTTATCAAAACCTGCACTCCTATTGAACACTTCACCCTTGTTATTTATCTTCATTAATTCAGACTTAATTCAGGTTTATCGAGACACCAATCAACCTTCATGATATTCACATCCAGGCGGAATGGCATGTGAAAGAGGAATTTATGATACATCTGGAAAATCTAAGTAAAAGCTTTGCCGGACAGGTTCTATTCGATAGCCTAACAATGACACTGCCAGAAGGAGGTAATATTGCCTTAGTCGGTGGTAATGGCGCTGGGAAAACCACGTTACTTAACATCATGTGTGACCTCGAGGAATCTGATTCAGGGAAAGTCATCCTCGGTCGATCGCGACAAATCGGCTATCTACCCCAAGAACCCAACCCTGCCCCGAAACCCTCAATCATAGGGGAATGTGAGACCGGTGCACAAACACTTCAAAAACTAAAGCTCCAGCTGGAAAAAGCTCTAGAGCTCATGACCGCTGATCCGTCACCCAAAAACTTGAGTCACTACGACGATGTTGAAAGCCTCTTTCGCCATGAAGGCGGGTATAGTCTAACGGCAAAAGCAGAGCGGATCCTCACAGGTCTAGGCTTTGCCCGTGAAAACCTTGATCAAGACCCTCAGGAGTTATCCGGGGGATGGCGGATGCGACTTGAACTAGCAAAAATCTTTATCCATGAACCTGAGCTACTGATACTTGATGAACCCACTAACCACCTCGATCTGCCTAGCTTGGCTTGGGTTGAATCTTGGTTGCAGAAATACAAAGGCACATTAATATTTGTCTCTCACGATCGCTCACTACTCAATCGCCTTGCTGACCAAACCCTGCACCTCAATCAAGGTGTATTAAAACTATATAAAGGCAACTTCGATCAATTCATGGAACAAAAAGAAGCTCAGATGGAAATGGAGCAGGCTCAACTGGCTCAATTGCAGCGGCGCCGGGCTGAACATGAAAAATTCGTCGAACGATTCGGAGCCAAGGCCACAAAAGCAAAACAAGCTCAATCAAGAGTAAAAATGATTAATAGATTAAGACAACTGGAGGCAGGATTTTCGCCAGCCGAGAGTGATGCTAGTTTAGGGCTAGTGATTCCGCCAGCTCAGCATTCAGGCCGGCTCGTGCTAAAAGTCGAAGATTTAGCTATCGGTTACCAGCAAGGTCAACCACTAGCTACAGATATCAACCTTGATGTAGAAAAGGGACAAAAAATCGCCGTGATTGGGGCCAATGGAATTGGTAAATCAACACTAATCAAAACCATGGCCCGCACGATACCTGCCTTGCAAGGAGAAGTAGAAGAAGGGCATAAAGTACAGCCTCGCTACTTTGCTCAAGACCAACACTTGTCATTAGCTTCTGACAAGACCTTGTTGGAAAATGTTCTAGCAGCCACTGCTGAAATAGGACAGCTTGATGCTAGAAAATTACTGGGCTCAATGCTTTTTAGCGGTGATGATGTTTTCAAAACTGCCGGTGTCTTATCTGGTGGAGAAAAGAACCGACTCGGCATGGCCTGCATGTTGGCCAAAAAAGGCAATCTGCTCCTCATGGATGAACCCACTAATCACCTAGATATGACAAGCGTGGAGGTTCTCATTGATGGACTGCAGAAATGGGATGGAACCTTAATTTTCGTAAGTCATGACCGTAACTTTATCAATTCGCTGTGTTCGCATGTCTTTGTGATGCTTCCTGATGGTCGTTCTCGATTATTTGAAGGAGACCTATCCGATTATCAAGCAGCAGCGTCTAAAACTGGTTTTCCTGATGTATTACAGGGAGATCAGCCATCTGAACAAGCAACAGAGCCCAATCCAACCAAACAAGTATCTCAAATCAAGGTAAGCCATGAAGAAGTGAAAAAAACCAGACAACAAAAAACAAAACTTGAACGGCAGCAGGACAAATTGGAAGAAAAACAGGAGTTGATTAAGTGCCAAATACAGGAAATAGAAGATGAGGCCATTAAAATTGACCCCTCTAACTTTCAAGGCCATAAAAATCTATCCGAACAGAGAATCAAATTAGAGCAAGAACTGGAGGAAAATGAACTACTTTGGCTAGAACAAGGAGAAGAAATAGAGAGCCTCAACAAAGCACTAAAACTCTGGGGGCGCAGCTAACATGTTATTGAAATCCTAGAGCCTTTTTCTTACCTAAAGGTATCGAAAGTTCTTTTCATAGGTACCGAAACAAGACCGGGTAATGTTGAAAAGGAAGGTTATCTTAATGAAATCCCTAGGAACAAGGTTGATACTTCTAGTGGCTTTGCTGGTCGCTGGATCACTCGTAAGTTCCTCTGCGTTCATTTACCTAAAATCCATGTCGAGAGTGGAATCCATACTCAACGAAAAATCTATTTTGGATGGCGAAAACAAAACGTCCCCCGAAGCAACTGGTTCAATCAAACAAATTGTAAATCATAATGGATCGCCGTCAGTAAAACCTAATCAGACCATTTCCTCAAACGAGCAAAAAATACAACAAATACAAGATGAATTCCTACAATCTATTTTGATGTCTCTCATTGCTTCAGTTTTCTTTGCCCTGATCGTTGCTATGATGATAGCTTCTTCAATTTCTAAACCTATTTCAGCCTTGGCAAAAGCAGCCGAAAAAATGGGGTTAGGTAATAGAAAAGCCCGGGTTAATCTCACACCCCGCTCTGACGAAATTGGTATTCTAACTGAAAGCTTTAACCAAATGGCTAACAACCTTGAAGAATCATATCAAAGGCTTGAAAATTACTCTAAAAACCTTGAAGGTAAAATCGAAGAAACTGGCGAAGAGCTATTAAAAGAAAAATATCACGTTAATAGTATTCTAGATTCAATCACAGAAGGACTGTTAGTCATCGATCGAAAACTAACCATTAAAGAAGGGTTCTCTAAATCATCCTTAAGTATTCTAGACCAAAAAGAAGTACTAAATCTCCCTATTATGTCAGTTCTCTTCCCTGATCTAAAGAGAACAAAGGAACAGCCTAAATATGATAAGCTTGAAGACTGCCTCGTCACAGCATTCAACCTTGTGGTAGCCAGACAATTCCACGACATTATGGACTACGCACCCAAACATATTCAATATCATCGCGAGGTAGATGGAAACACAAAATTCATTACTTTGAGCCTTAGTTATGCTCCTATGCTTGAGAATGATTCGATTGAACATATCGTGGTGACATTCACCGATATTACCGATGTAAATGTCGATGTCATGACAGACGGTGGTAACCATGCTCATGGTCAGGTGATTGAGGCACTCGACAATATTCAGACTCTACTCACTGACCCTCACGATCGAGAAGCTGTTGGCAGCTCATTAAGTGAAATAGTTCCCATGGCAATGGAATCCTTAAAAGACATTGAAGCCATAAACCACACTGACTTAAATGCTCTTTTCCGCAAACTTCATACCATTAAAGGGGCCGTAAGATCACATAATTTCGATTTTCTTAATTACTTCGCTCACGAAGCTGAGACCACTGCAGCAGATCTCAGAGACAATAAAACGAAAGTAGAAGACATTGACATTGGTGAGCTATATCGCAAGGGCTTATCACTGGTAAATGGATTAGAACATTTACATCAAATATGGACCGGAGCCCCAAAAGCAAATGAACCTAAAAAACACCAGAGTTCTAGTTTCCCATGGGACTCTTATATCTCAAGCTTAAACAAATCCGTCAGTGCACTAAGTTCTGAACTAGGAAAACAGGTGCACCTCGATGTTTTTGCAGATGAGGGACTCACAGGTGAAGATCTTATTGTCCTGAAACACGCTCTGATTCATCTGATTCATAACTCAATAGATCATGGAATTGAAGTTTCCGATCAAAGGCTGAAAAGTGGTAAATCTGAATACGGGCAGCTAACCCTGGAGGTCAACTCATTCGACGACAGCTGGCAAGTAACGTTTCGTGATGATGGTGGTGGCATTAACGCAGATAAGGTATTGGAAGTTGCAACCGACCGTAAACTGGAACCATTTGATCCTAAAACCATTACTAATAAAGCTTTAATGGACATTTTATGTCACCCAGGTTTCTCATCAAAGGAAGTAGCGACGGATGTTTCAGGTCGCGGTGTTGGGATGGATGCAGTCCGACACAACTTGCGACATGTTGGTGGTGATATTGAACTTGTAGAAACCAGTAACACAGGAACGATCTATGAATTAAAGTGGCCTCAAAAGAGTGAAATCGTGCAAGTAGATAACTTTGTTCCGGGAGAAGGTATACTTGTTGTTGATGATGAACCTGAAATGCGCAGCCTTATTTCATTATCTCTAGAAGAGTTTGATCTTCCCGTATTCGAAGCCGAATCACGAGAAGCAGCCAACGAGATCATGACTCTCAGATCCATTGGTGTAATCATTACTGATATTTCTATGAATGGCGGTTCCGGCTTGACTCTTATTTCTGATATTAGTCAAGAACATCATCATGTTCCAGTCATAGTTATCACAGGATCCTTAAGTCAGCCAACTGGAGAACAAATGCTCGCAATGGGCATTGCAGCGTGGCTAACCAAACCATGTCCGCATGATCAGTTATTAAGCGCTGTAAATAAAGCATTAAGACAACGGAAAATCTCGGCTGAGACCGAGTTACTTGCTAACTATTAGAATAGCTAACTAATTACAAGTTACCCCCCTAAATATCAAATCCATCCTTTACCATTTGCTTCCATCATATAAGGGGCAAAATTCGGTCCTATATGTTATGATTATCAGTATTAAATCACTTCCAGATAACCCTAACAATAGGGAGATCAACCGACCTAAAGTTCCGACCATAACTTTTCATCGCCATGTGGCCTGGATACCTCTATAGGAGAACAATCATGTCCGAAGAAAATGAGAAAAAAGAAAAGAAACCTACTCCATCCCAACCAGGAATGAATAACAACCAAAAACAGAAAGTTCCCTGGTCTGAAAAGCGTTGCCTTAAGGCTGCTCGTCGTTTTTCTACCCAAGCGGAATGGGAAAGAGGTGCACCAGCCAGTTATAAGGCTGCCCATTCTCATAATTGGGTAGAGGTATGTTCCAAGCATATGTCCGAAGGTACAGTGACCCCTATGCCTAAGAAATCACGCCCGAAGAAGGCCGCCAAAAAGGCGTCCTAGTGATATTAAGGGGGCTTTCTAGCCCTCAGGCGTCATTACGACATAAAGAAATGGTACGATTCCTACCTGATATCATTGATCTTCCACTTTTTTCTTTACTATCTACCCAAACATTATAATTTAGGGTTGTCATCATATAATTAAGTGATTATTGTTAGGCCCATACAGCCCTGAGAGGCTTTGTTATCAAGGATTTGCGCGCAAGTCCGATAAGTGCTAACAGTATACCCCCGTGTGGAGGGTTATTTTTAAAACGAGTGAGCTGAAGGAAATCATGTTCACTATAGAAAAGAGGTATGAATGCCAGGTATCGTAGCCCGTGATGGCCAGCCCATAGAGTTGTTGCTTAAGCTGTTTAAAAAGCAAGTTGAGAATGCGGGAACTATCCGTGAAGTTAGAAGCCGTACAGAGTACGAAAAGCCATCTATAAGACGCAAGAAAAAGAGCGCTATGGCTCGAAAAAGATTAGCAAAGCAAATACGTAAGATGGGTCAAGCGTAAATCCCACTTAAGTTAGGCTGGAAAGAGGGTTCTATGAACTTTTTACCAGCCTTAATTTTACCCCCCATATAAAGATATCCACTAAAGCCAAAGATTCTTGTAAATTGAACTCCAGATCGATTAAACAAGCATCCAGCGACCTCTGGTAAATCCATGATTTACAATCTTATTCACATGTAATTAACAAAATTAATTCATTCTTACTTGAGTTACCAAACATATCCATTTGGCACACTAATGCATCAAGCCATAAGCAGGATATGATCTATGCACCCGATTTCAATAGACTCTTTGCCAGTCTTGCTTTACGCATATGATTTTCTTTGACTTATGATCTTGGGTATCCGAGTAACCACATGGTTCAGGGTCGGTAGAGGCTTTGATTTTCAACTTTTGCCAAAGGAATAAGTTATGCAAAATTTTTTAATGGTCATAGGATGTCTATTTCTATGCAAGATAGCCTACGCCGAATTCAGGGTGGTAGATGGTGAAGTTGTTGTAGCAGATGTTGAAGTGGGCGGCGGTATTGAAGTCGGTGGCGCACTAGGTGAAGTACCTCGCGTTTCCGATCAACTCAACAATCTAGATATTTCTTCTCCAAACCCTCTTCAAGTGGAAAGAATTACGATCAATAATCATACTATATACTGGGAAAACGATTCTAATTGTTGGATCGAGAACCCCCAACAGTACCGCTGGCAAGCCCGAGATGGCTGGGGAGAATTCAGATTTCGAGGAGGAGACCGGTATCGCTTCCAATGGGATATAACCATGCCCAATACTCCTTGCGATCAAACGACTCCAAACCCGCCACCTGGTGATGATGGAGGATACGAAAATGAAATCCCTAATCCAGGTAACCCCAATGATGGTCGTCACGATAGAGACAGATATAAAAGCCTCAAGAACAGATCTAATCCTGCCCGAACATTCAAAGCTTATAAAGCGAAAACGCATTCTAAACTAAAGGTCGAACTCATAGATTAAAAAAACTGAAATGAAAAAAAGGTTTCTCGCTTACAAGCGGGAAACCTTTTTTAGTGTGCAAGACTCAATACAATCTAAGTAGCACCAAGCGCTGAAGTTTTCTTCTTGAACATCCCTGGCTCAATCTTATGCCGATTTAATAGCTTATAAAAATCAGTGCGATTCCTTTTTGCAGACCGAGCAGCTCGCGATACGTTGCCTTCTGATAGTTGCAATAAGCGAATCAAATAATCTCTTTCAAATTCACTACGGGCTTCTGAGAAAGATAATGATTCTTCTTTTTCAAAGGCAATAGCCTGAGCAACCAGATTCGTCGGAATAACAGGACTAGTGGTCAAAGCAACCAATTGTTCAATCACCTGATAAAGCTGACGGACATTACCTGGCCACCGAGCACTGGTCAAAAGTTCGATGGCTCCTGGTGCCATCGAATTGACTTCACTACCATGTTTACCGACAATTTCTTTTAGAAATTGATTTACCAACAGAGGTATATCTTCAGGACGCTCTTCAAGAGAAGGCACATCTAAAGACACAACATTCAGTTGATAATATAGATCTTCTCGAATCAAACCTTCTTTTAGAGCTTCATCTAAATCTACTCTTGTTGTCGCTAACACCCGCACTGATACATCACGATCTTCACCAGCCCCCAAAGGACGATACTTCCCATTTACCAGAACTCTCACTAAACGTGATTGAAGATTCATCGGCATAGCAGAAATTTCTTTTAACAGTAGGGTGCCGCCCTCAGCTTCATTCAAAGCTCCTTCACGAGTATATCCTGCCACAGATTGATGAGTCCCAAATAACTCCATTTCCAATTCTTGCGGCTGCCGATCTCGACAATCGAAAGAAATAAAAGGACGATCTTTACGACTCCCTACGCTATGAATCACTTCAGCAAGTAGAGATTTACCAACCCCACCTTGCCCACGAATTAAAACACTGACATCAGAGCGACCCATCAAGCGCGCTTTGGTAAGGAGCTCATTAATAATCGCACTGCGAGCAATAAATTGTTCACTACCTATATCCTCAGTAGTTTCCGACAATGGCCCAGATGCTTTCAATGCCTTAGCGATAGTCTGTAACAATGCATTTTTATCAATAGGCTTTGGAATGAAAGAAAAAATACCTTCCTGAGTTGCAGCGACGGCATCTGGTATAGAACCATGAGCAGTAATCAATATAACCGGCATTCCAGGATTACTTTGATTGGCACACCGAAACAGCTCCATGCCGTCCATGCCGTCCATTCTCAGGTCTGTTATAAGTAAATCGGGACGGAGCAGCCGCAAGCGATTTCTCGCCTCACTAGGGTTTGAAGATGGAAAAACTTCATATCCCTGTGCCTCAAGCCTCATGGTCAACAGTCGCAAAAGACCGACATCATCATCGACCAATAGTATGCGTTTTTTCCGGTTCATCCCTTCTCCTTTTTAACTTTTCTATCATGCTCTATTCTAAAAAAAGTCGTTCATCCCGTTTATCATTTCTTAGCTTTAATTTGAACAGAATTCACAGAAGTTTCCGCAGAAGAAACACCATGAGCCCGCTCTCCTAAATCTTTTTCTAACTGAGAAATTTTCTTCAGTTTTTCTTCTAAGTCGATACGCATTTTCTTTTCTTTCTTCACCTGCCTTAACAAAGCCATTTGTCGTGCACCCTGCAATGATTGCATCCACAACAGTTCTGCTAGATATCGTACTGGCCTTTTCAACATAGGATCATGTCGTAACTTGGCAAGATCAGACTGGGACCTAGCCAGATAACTTGGATTCTCCATATAATGACTTCGCACCATCGCTAAACGCAGTCTTTCAACGACGGTTGGATAGCGCAAACGCTCTAAATAACGATTCTCGCGGTCCAAAGTCTGCTTACTAGCATTCTGCAGGTAGTGAGCATAATCCAACCAGCTTTCAACTCTATTAGCATCTGCAATAGTCTGTGGCTGGTAAGGTGGCCAAAAAGGATCATCTTCCCATTCATAATCTATCAACGAGCATCCTTGATGCATCATGATAACGGCAAGCAATATTGATCGACATATCCAGACCAATTTCTTCTCCTCAGGTAATAGGAATCGTCATCTGAAAACAAGACCCCGATTTTGTCGAAGGAAGAATTTCCAGTTGCCCTTTATGGGCTTTAACACATTCTGCGGCTACAGAAAGTCCAATGCCCGACCCCTTAATGGGGCCCTGTCTTTGAGCCGCTCCCTGATAAAACGGTATAAAAATTCGTTGCCGATCACTTTCAGCAACGCCAGGTCCATCGTCATCTACGGTCAACTTCAACATGTCACCTTCAAACCGCCAGCTAATAGCAACCTGCCCATTTGCCGGTGAATAGTTCACTGCATTAGAGACTAGGTTATCAAGGGCCGTCCTCAGACGACCTCGATCTGCCCGAATCATAAGTAGTTCGCCATTACAGGCAAAACTAACATTGCGAGTTGAAGCAATTAACTTATGAGACAATATCACTTCTTTAACGAAATCCGGTACAGTAATATCATCTTTAATGATCCTAGAGTTGCCTGAAACCAGATTAAAATCTAATAAGTTCTCAATCAAATGCTGAAACTGATGGACATTTTTCTCTATAATCCCAACCACTTCTTTCTGGCCGGCTGTCAGTTTACCGGGGATTTCATCGGTCAAAAGTTCTACCCCTTCCCGTAAAGAAGCCAACGGAGTTTTTAACTCATGGGACATATGACGGAGAAACTTTTGCTTTTGCGCCTCTAAATCCGCTAATTTGGTACGGAGCCACTCCAGCCTTTGCCCTAGCAAACGAAAATCACGGGGGCCTTTTATTGCAACTGGTTCAGTGAAATTACCATCTCCCAGTGTATGAATAGCTCGATCAAGCTGTTTCACTGGAGCGTTAATAAGCACCGTAAACACGATGACTAACAAGATGGTCGCAGGCATCATTGAAAAAAATTGCAACCACAGGTAGCCCTGAGCCTCCATGGCCTGCTCTCGGGTTCCTTTAAGGTGTTGATTGACTCGAGCGTCGGTTTCTTCCCACAGCATCTGGGCCAAACCGGTCAATTGCGAGAAGTTCTGAATGAGACTTTTTAATTCTTCCTGCGGTACTGGTTTCTGATGAATAACCATATCGATTTGGCTTATCTGCGCTTCCATGGGGACCAAGGTGTTCAATTTAACATGGTCCCCCAAGACCACCCCCAGACTCTGAGTGGCTTCAAGGAAACGACTATGCTGGCCTTCGAATATTTTGATGAGTAGGGGATCTCCCAACAATTGAAATTGCCGGGTGGAACGCTCCATGGCACGCAGCTGTTCTTCCATTAACTGCCTATTACGGGTCATATCAACCACTTCAACCAAAGTACGCTCACTTAAGTCAGCCTGGTCTTCAAAAGTTCTGGCTCCATGAATCATCGAAATCATCATAGGAATTAAGACAACCATAAAACCCAAGACGACAATATGCCATACAGATTTGGGTTGAAGCCTCTTCATTACTATTTGCATGGCTATGACCTTCCGATTATTTCTGACTCGGAGTTTAGACGGAAAGAGCGATATCAGCCAAGAGGGAAATACAATTTAAAAACATATCAGATACTTTTAATTCACCAGAAATTAACGCTAAATATGAAATTAACCAAAAGCTCCACGTCACCCACAGAGTACCAACATACTAAATATTTAAAAATATGTTTCCGCTAAGGAGCTATTTTACACCGTGAAAAAAGCTAGCTAGCCTTTCGCTGAACAGTCACTTTATGCAGACTTTTTTCACAACCTGTCACAAAGGTACGGAAAATTTCTGCGTCAAAATCTTTTTCAGCATTCTTCGACATAAGTCGGATTGCCTCTTGCGGCTCAAGGGCGGGCTTATAGACTCTTTTCATTAAAAGTGCTGAGTAGGCATCAGCAATGGAAACGATACGAGTATATAAATGAATACCATTATTACTATCATGTTCAGCCCTCCCACGCCGGCCATATGGATACCCATGTCCATTAAAACGCTCATGGTGCTCAACCGCAACCCTAGCAACAAGGGGGTCAATAGGAGCACCAACTTCAATGGCTGCCATCAATTCCTTATGACCAAGAATGGTATGGGTCTGCATCACTTTGTATTCACTCGGCGTAAAAGAACTTGGTTTATTAAGAATACAGCTAGGCACGCAGGATTTACCGGTATCGTGATACAAACCACACTGAGCCAGAACCACTGCGTCCTTTTGAGACAACTTTTTTTCCAATTGCCTTGTAGCCATAATGACCGAAAACATTGCTACCGAAGCGCTATGATCATAGAGAGTTGGATCGATATAGATCATTCGACTCAACGTGCCCATAGCCACATCATTATTCATTAAATTGGAAACCATATAAGATGCAGCTGCGGTTACTTTTCTTGCAAGATTTTCATTAATTCCACCTCTCACAATCATTTGGCTTGCGGAACTGAGATCCGCAAATACATGTAAAGCCTGAGGGTCAAGACTAGGATCTTTTTCTAATAAAGCATTTATTTTTTGCTTTCTAATGCGATCAATCAACCGCTGAAATCGCGGTATATCTCTATTCCTTACGCAAACTTCAACATCGGAATTCGGCTTTTGAATCGCATTCCAAACTTGAGCTAATAGCTCTTTGCTCAACTCATTCGGTTTAATAAACTTCACTATCTCATCGCTAATACGGATATATACACAAAAATCAATAGCATCCGCTTCATACATTAGATGATAAAGCTCCAAACTAATCGACCGAAACTCTTTAAGAATTTCTTGGCTCACAGGAATGATCTGACAGCGTTTCCTAGTCGCCTCTTTAATGATATATTTTTTAATATGACTCATATTTATTTCCTCTATAAAACCGATGTATCTTCGTTGTATATACAAGGGCAAAGCCACTACCTTAACTTTTCTGTCACTGGCCTTTGGTCATCGGGCAATCAGTCCACATAAATGAGAACGTTTTGCAACAATCAATAAAGCACTGATTTTATTTAAAGAATAATATATGTCACTGAATTTAATACTATTTGATGCCTGCCCCCCCTAAGTCGATCATGTATTTTAGAATAGACAGACATCCAATTATGAGCTTCTGACAGTCATTCTTTAAAAAAAATCATTGAAAAATTGGCAATTCTTACCTTTAGGCAAATCTCTAGGATTTTGTTTTTATTTAACAAATCGACTCTTTTTACAGAAACAAAAAAAATATCTCTATACTTTAAAATCGACGTCATGCATTACCGAAAGTAACTATAATCAATCACAGATTATTTTCAGAGGTTGGAAAATTGCATCGACTTAAGTTGCTTCTTTTGATTTTAGGAACTGTTTCCTGCGGGCCATTAATCGACGAAATGGCCTTACGTGATTCTGAACAACAGACGATTTTGATAAGCTCTAATGAAACAAATTTGCAAGGGTCTTTCGTCAAGATCTCCGCTCGTACAAAAAATATCGATTCAAAAATACAGTTAGTTGAGGGACAAGAAACTGCCACTCAATTTTTCATCCAAGAAATAGGCATCAAATCCTCTTCTATTATGCCTGGCAGCATCTCAATGAACTTCGATGTGTCAGAGACGCAAAAAGACTTTTCACGCTTAGCAGACTTCAATAACATAGATTCTGCAATAATAACGACACCTCTTAGTGCTGAAAATAAAAACATCTACTTACTTGAAAACCTACACCTCATTATTACTTATCATATTAATATTGGTCAGGGACGCTATGAGTATGGAATCATACCTTCTTCAGAAATTGATATGTCCAAGAATGGCTTTGTTTCCTTTGGTACGAAAGGTTTCGGTAACTATCAATTGGCTTGGGTCAATGATGTCCATTCTGCTTTAGGTTTTAGAGCCGAAACCAACCTTGAACCATTATCCCGAAAACAAAATGCTAACTTCGTATCTATTATGAATTTTAACTTACCAGAAGTCGCCTTCGATCCAGCTAATGAAACCATCAACTTTAAAGGAAGTTACCAAGGACTAGGTATTATACTTGAAGAATGTTTTATTATCATGGATAGTGATCGCATTCCTCCATGGGATGATATAGGTAACCCCGGACCTCGATTAAATCATACATTCTATACCAGTTCTGATTTCGCTTGGTATTATCAAACCGAATGCACCGATACCTATGGCAGAACATTCTCTTCTGGGTGGAGTACCTCTGCGGTCACTGGTTTTACTTTGGGTTCACAGGCTTATCTAACCTTCAATCGAGGTGAATTTGAAAAAGTTAATCAACAAATGGTAACATCCAACATCGTCACAGCTCGATCAATCGACATAAATAAAGATGGTTTCGAAGACCAAATTTGGCTCTATTATACTGATGAGAACCCCAAACCCATTATCGGAAGTATTCTCGGTAATAAAGATCTAGAATGGGATCATGTATCAGGCCGGTATGTTGATAGTGATGGATGCTCTACCCCAATAGATATGACTTTAGCTGATATAAACGGTGATCATCTAACCGATGTCTATATTCTTTGTTCTGATAAAGTATACTCTATGACAGGAGATGTCATTACAGGGACCAGAACTCCCAACAATAAATTTCTTAATACTAACAGTTACGATATTACGAATGGTCAAGCGATCATAACGATTAACGCAGATGCTAGTAACCTCAATAATACTGACGATGCTAAAATGATAGAAGGTGCAGCTATTATCAACAACGAAGGTGTCACCATTGTCGATGGTGGCGTGATTGTTAACTTTCCAACAATAGAAACGAATTACAGTCCGGTAGATCTTATTGCTGCTGATCTTAATCAAGATGGTTTGGATGATATAGTAGCATTGCGAAGCCAAGATAATAATAGCCATTTAGATATTCTCATTCGAAATCCTGAGCAAGCATTGAGCGCCACCTCCTTTACAAAATATTCACTAGCATTACCAGGTATTGACGGCCTTGAACTTGAATCTGGTAAATTAAATAATGATCAGTTACCTGATCTATTAATACGCCAAGATAACTCAATCGTTGTTCTTCATGGAAACGGCAATAGCTTTAGCTTCGCACCATATAATGAACATCTTAATTTCTCATCCAATTTAGGCGATATGGTCATCGGAGACTTTAACGGCGACCGATCCCAAGATATCCTCCTAGCCATACCTGGCGAGAGTAAAGTTCATATGATACCTAATAATACTGCTAAATCTTTTAGCAAGGGCAGTGATTTTTTGACTTCATCTAATCCAAGTCAACTCATAGTCAATGACATCGATAATGATCATATTTTCGATTTACTGGTTTATGATAGCCAGAATAAGACTTTCGGCTATCAGCTCGGAACAGGACTATTGCAGCCATCTGGAGGCGATTTTCATCAAAGTGACGACTATGCATTTGAAATTAAACACGATGACTTAGAATTAGAAAACAGTTTCAATATTGATTTAAATCAAGACAAGCTGACTGACATTATTGCTTTATCTAGAGCCTCCTCTGATGGCCAACGAGGTTCTATTCATTTATTTGTCAATGAAGGGATTAATACCAAAGGTACACCTTTATTCGAACATAAAGTTTATGAAAATCCGCTTTCGGATGATGCTTTTATTTCGCCGCATGATTTAGCATTTGGCGATCTTAACAGCGATGGTTTGCCTGAGGTTGTTGTGGCTACTCGTAACCAAGTCCTAGTTTTTGAAAATCAAACTAACAATGAACTACAATTGATCCAAAAGGTATTACCTGACATTTCTAAAACGGTAACAGGTATAGCGATGCATGATCTTGACACTGACGGCTATCCAGAATTAATCATTGCCTACGAAGGCATAGATGGCAGTGGCCCAGAGACAGCGGGATTCTATCAGATATATAGTGGTGACAACCTTAGATTCGATAACCCTCAACCCCCTGTAAAAACCTCGTCATATAAGCCTGGCAGAATTGAACTAGGAGATTTAAACCGTGACGGCCAAACCGATATGGTCATTAGTGATGACGATAGTCACAGAATTGGAGTTTATCTTGGACAAGGCCTGACTTTTTTATCAATGGAATCGAATATTACCATCGACATCGAAGACACATGCAATGGGCCAGATAATGCAATAAATTGCGACAATAATAAAATTGAAGATAATCCAGATGAACTAAAAGTAGCGGATATTGATAATGATGGCTACCTAGACATCATAACAGGCAGCACCAAATATAACTGTCTGGGCAGCATTTACGGCAACAGGAGTATACTCGACAATAGCGACTTAAGCAGCTCTTGGAATGGACAATCTGAATGCCCGCTAGTCAACAATTTCCCGGGTGTAAATCTAAATTACTTGAGAAGCTTTGTACCGGTAAACCTCGACAATGATCCAACCAATGAGATTCTTTTAGCTACAGATACCTTAGTTCACCTTTTTAAAACGACAGAAAAAAAATTGCAAAAAACTAAAAAGACCTATGCCCCTTTAGGTAAACAGGTAAATATTGGTGGCGTTCAAGCAGATGCGGACTATAATGGTGATGGCATCCCTGACTTGATGATATTTACCTTGGGTAACGGACAGCCAGAAACGAGCGGCTTGACAATTCGCTTGGGGAGCCCTTAATCAAGACCAATCTCAGCTTCGTGGCCCGTGGATAGCTCTCTTTCAAGATACCTTCCACTCTTTCTCGACAGGTAACCAGAACTCAAACTTGGCTCCGCCCATTTTTTCATCGGCCGCAGCAGTTAGCCAGCCATCATGATCTTTGACAATATCCATACACATGGACAGGCCAAGCCCTGTCCCTTTGCCAGCCGGTTTAGTCGTAAAAAATTCTTCGAAAATCTTTTCTCTTTTATTTTCAGGCACGCCATCACCGTTATCACTAATGCGGATCAAAAAACCATCTTGATCATTATAGCGATGAAAATCAGTTGTGATTTCTATTCGACCCCGAAATAGTTTAGTACCATCGACATTCACCCGTGCTTTTTTCTCATGCAGAGCATCAGCAGCATTAGCCAACAGATTAGTGATGACTTGACCTATCCGACTACGAAAACATGTTATAGGTTGAAGGTCTATCAAATTTTTAGTAACTTCAATTTGATGGATACGCCCTTTAACTAATAACAGACAATCTTTTACCAATTCATTTAAATCTACGCCTTGCACTGGTTTATCGTCTTTACGGCTTTGAGTCCGGAGCACCCCGCTAATCTCGTTCAATTGATTCGCAGCAACTCGATTATTTTCATTGACTTGTTTTGCCTTCTGAATTTTTTTATGAAGCTGAGTTCCACATTCCTTAATCGCAGGATCGTCATAGTCCATTAAGATTTCAATACTTTTACTAAGATCATGATACATCTTTTCCAGAAGATCACAGTTGATACTAGCAAGCCAGATTGGATTTGCAATTTCATGACCAATAGATGCAACTAGCTGCCCAATAGATGCCAACTTTTCTGACTGAACCAATAGATTTTTACTATGCCGCATTTTTTCTTCACTAGTAACCTTTAGCTCTTCATGAGCTGCTCGAAGCTTTTCCTCATTGGATTTTAGCTGAATTAGATTACGTACAGTCGAGATTAACTCCTGACTATTAAAGGGCTTCCCAAGGAAAGCGTCCGCTCCCAGTTCCTTACCCATTAATTTACTTTCTTCATCACTTTTAGCGGTCAACAACACCACTGGTATACCAGCTAATGCAGCATCTTGACGAATCTCTCGGATCAAATCTGGCCCGCTCATCATCGGCATCATCCAGTCCGTGACAATTAAGTGAGGTTGATATTCTTTAGCTAGCTCAAGACCGACTTTGCCATTATGGGCCTTAATAGTTACGTATGATTTGCTATTCAATGTACTAGCAATCAGATTGCGCATATCAGCAATATCATCAACGACCAAGACCTTATAGCCTTGGCCTTGTATCTGTTCCGCTTGCTCTTGATAATGGTCCTTCCCGGCTTCCAGCGCCACATGAT
>PBRN01000051.1 GCA_002725955.1 Pseudobdellovibrionaceae bacterium | reverse complement strand
TCATTAAACACTCCATTTATGTTGGCGACACCGAACAAGCACAGCAACTACTCCAAAACTTTGATTTTATAGATAAAGTAATAGGGTTTATGAACAACATTGCTGTTGTCATGTCGCAAAAAGGACGCTTTAAAACCGGAGTAAAAATGTATGAAAAGACACTCGACGCACTTTCTGTAAAATTCAAAAAGCATCGAGCCATCGTTTACTATAATCTTTCGCTTGCATGGTTAAGACAAGGTTTAATGACAACATCCAGAACTCATCTCGAGTCTTGTATTCAAGAAGGACAGTCTCGTGTTTTCTCCAAAGCTGAAAAGCTACTGGAAAGACTGGTGGATGCTGAAAAGCGGGGTAAGACCATCAAGCTGAATTCAAACAACAGCGAAAAAAGAAAAATGAAATTTATAGAAAGCAACGAGTCAAACAGAATTGCATTGCTAAACGATTCAACAGACCATGATGTTCACAATCTACTAAATCTTTTCAGGGAAACTAAGCGTTCAAAATTGGCTAATGATCTTCTTGAAGTAGATTCCAACGACGAAGGCCATGCTTCTTAGTTGAAATTCAGCCGGCTTTTTTAAGTGCGGCTGTTAAGTTATCTATAATGGATTCCGGCTTGAATGGCTTTGCTAAGATATTGGCAACTTTAAGCGTGGAGCAGGTTTTAACTAAATCCTTATCAATCTTCCCAGACATGACGACGACTTTCGTTTCTCGATTGAGCCTACTCATACGCATCTTCTTTATCAACTCAATCCCATCCATCATGTTACCCAAGTTGATATCAGTGATCATCACATGATAATTTTCCGACTTAAGGTATTCCATTGCCTGAAAACCATCACATGCTGTGGTAAGTTCAATTGGTGGCTGATTCAAGATAATTTTCAAAGTATCTCGAAAATCGAAATCATCCTCCACTAACAGTACTTTTACCAACGCAACCATCTGCAACACTCCAAAACTATACTATTTCTTACTTTTACGGGTCAAACAGCGCCACTTCAGTTATTCATTTTCATAAAAATTCTTCGCTCATGCGAAAAATCACTTCGTTTCTGAAAGTTCTTAGTTAACGACTCAATCCAGAGATCGAGCCAAAAACAACTACTTTTCATTAGTGTTTTCTTCGGTCTTTTGTCTATAAAGTTTACGAAAACAGTCGCCTCTATATCTTGGCATTCCTAATTAGCTGTAAAAACTAGAGCTATTTATCAACTATTCTATTTTGGTATGATTTGGTAACACAAGGAAAAGATATGGAAACTACAAGCTATAGATATCAATAGTAGCCTAACAAAAAAACAAGAGAAAAAATATTTATGATCGACTTAATAAGTGCAGATCACACGTTACAATCGAGATAGCACAGTAGCAGAAGACAATAGAGCCAATCGAACATCAACAAGCAATCAATCCTGTCAAAAAAGTATAGATAAAACCAGAGTGATTCATCACATGTCAAGTAGCTCAGATCAAATAGAGCAGCAAGATTTCACTTAAGAAATACGCACCAGAGTTTGGAAGGTATAAGCCATCGGATCAGAAAACGACTGCTCACTTTTCACAGAAAATGAACTAAAATCTACTTCTGGATAAAAAGTATCGCCTTCCACTTTTCTGTGCACAGTAGTCATATATATACAATCGACAAGATCCATACTCTGCCGATATATTTCGCCACCGCCAATGATAAAGACTTCCTCTCCCCATTCATCTACCACTGATTCACAATATTCAATTGCTTCACCAATGCTTGAGAAGACTAATACCCCTTCGGGTCGATAATTCTCTTGCCTAGTTATGACTATATTTAACCTACCNGGCAATAATCGCCCTATAGATTCCCACGTCTTGCGCCCCATAACAATAGGATGACCTTGGGTCGTCCTTTTAAAAAACTTTAAGTCTTCAGGCAAATGCCANGGCAACTGCCCACTTGNTCCAATAGTATTATTCTCAGAGCGNGCGACGATNTGAGTTAGTTTCATACTGANACCTCAGCTTTAATTGCAGGGTGTGGATCNTAGCCNATCAATTCAAAATCTTCGAACTTAAAACCAAAAATATCTTTTACNTCAGGNTTAAGNTTCATACTCGGCAAAGTCCTTGGCTCTCTTGTTAGCTGCAAAGCTGCCTGNTCCAAATGATTTTTATAAAGATGAGCATCACCCAAAGTATGAATGAACTCTCCATACTTTAATCCAACACATTGNGCTATCATCATTGTAAGAAGAGCATAGCTGGCGATATTAAATGGAACCCCNAGAAATATATCTGCAGAACGCTGGTATAACTGACANGACAGCCGCCCNCTGGACACATAAAATTGAAAGAAAGCGTGACAGGGNGGTAACGCCATTTGCTCTACCTCGCCNGGGTTATATGCCACCACCATAAGNCGACGAGAGCTNGGNTTCTCTTTCAAAGCGTCAACCAAGTTCTTAATTTGATCCACTGTCTGCCCNTCCGGGGTCCTCCAAGANCGCCATTGAGCGCCATAAACTCTTCCTAAGTNACCNTCTTCATCAGCCCATTCATTCCAAATTCTGACTTTATTGTCCTGAAGATACCGCACATTCGTATCCCCAGAGAGAAACCATAAGAGCTCATGGATAATCGATTTTAAATGGCATTTTTTAGTAGTAACTAAAGGAAACCCTTCCGNAAGGTTATATCGGGTTTGNGTGCCGAACACACTNACTGTTCCTGTTCCCGTCCGATCNTCCTTTTCAACCCCAGTTTCCAGAACATCGGCCATTAGCNCCAAATATGCCTTCACCGTCTAGCTCTCCCAATNATTACGAGTNCCNTGCGAGGGGCATTATTAAACTATAATCTGTCACCCCCTTCAGATTCAGAGTATGGTAGCTGACACGGGTATGTATTACTACTGAGATTATATCGAGAATNCCCATAATTGACTTACCGTCANAATGGAANAAANCATNCCTTAAGATTATTGGAGAAAAAAAGATTGGAATACTTAGCATATNTACTTTTAGGCGTNATNGCCGGNTTGATTGCCGGGCTNATGGGGCTGGGNGGNGGNGTNATTGTAGTACCAGCTCTCATTTTCATGTTCGATTATNTAANNTTCAATGAAACCNTTCTGACGCAAATGGCNGTGGCAACTTCGCTTGCAACGATCATAATCAGCACCGGAAGCTCAACTCGTGTGCACTTNAAAAAAAAGGCNATTCACTGGGGNTTATTNCGTTATATGGGTCCATGTGTNCTCGCAGGATCANTGGNTGGAACCCAAACCGCACANCTTATNCAAGGNCCNACCCTCCAGNTATTTTGCGGTATATTCAATATTAGTATNGGNATAAAGATGTTTTTAAACCTCANAGCCAAAACNGGCGANTTTAAGGCANACCCCAAAATACAATCTATAGCNGGTACNATAATAGGCANTTTATCTGGCATGCTNGGGATTGGNGGAGGGGCNATCACGGTTCCATGGTTAAGCTGGTGCGGCCTTAAACTNCAGCAGGCTATGGCNACTNCTTCTTTANTAGGNTTNACTNTNTCAACAGCCGGCACTNTGGGTTATNTCTGGGCAGGNAGANACATTAGTGGAACTCCTNCATGGTCNTTAGGCTACATTTATTTGCCAGCTTTTATNGGCATNACCTGCACNTCNTTNTTCTTTGCGCGCCTCGGAGCCCGNTGGGCNCATCGGATCAAAGGACACTATTTGCGCCAGCTNTTTTCAGCGGTACTNATATTGATCGGTATAAAATTTATTTTTTCATGGTACAGCAANCAGATCGCATCCGAAGNNGCTAAGGATTATGTNTGGTTTGGCGTAGGCACCGTAACATTCGCCGTTGTCTATTCTCTATTGAGATTNGGAGCACGCAGGTTTTAGTNGGACNNCAAAACTCACAGAGTCATTANGGNGAAAGAGTCCGTCGACAAGTATCCATTAACAANNTCTGCCTCTGTCCCATGGTGTCTTGNAGTATNCANCACTGAATAGCATCCCATTGATAACACAACATCTGAAAAAGACATTCNGGNGANANATCTTTTCTGACGCANCCTAAAACTTGTCCAGAAGCCAGAAAATCTTCGCTCCACTGNCTCACCTGNACTAAAGCTACAATCTTTTGNTCNCCGNAACCTTCTTTACACCGACAATAGTCCANAATNCCTTTAAATANCAAATGCCATTGATCAGGNTGAGCATCAGCCCAAGAAATCAACCAAGCNACATTCTCCTCAAAAGNNCGCCAAAAATCNACGTTGGTTTTAATAACACCATCANNNAACAGAGGCGGACGCAAGCTATAGAGAATCTCGGNTAGNAGNTGCTGATAAAGNGCAANTTTCGANCCAAAGTGGTGATAAACAGCTCCTTTGCTAAATCCCGCATTTTTTATAATACGATTGTATGANGATTCNGACCAACTGTACCGGCTGAACTCTTCAGCAGCAGCCTCGAGAATGGTTAGCTGCTTTGAGTCAGATATTTGTTTGCTNGAATTTATAGACATCAGGACTCCCAAATNAATTAGCAGTGGTGNGTACTGCNTGGATCNNAATATCTGTTAGCTNCATAATAACACTCTATCATCNTAAACNTNNATCCTCATTGNGNAGATATCTTGTTCTTGACATAAGAAGAAGCTATGTGTAGTTTCTCTAGCCTCTTTAAGCCCCAATACGGCTTNNTAGANCAATAGAGTNAATTCAGTTCTGTTGCTTTATTATGTCNTTGGGAATATTNGTTTTTTTCTTNANGAAACANCAAATATCATGCNGAGAGAAAACGCACCCATGGCGCAGCTGGATAGCGCATCTGACTTCGAATCAGAGGGTCGGAGGTTCGAATCCTTCTGGGTGCGCCACTTAANNCANATACGTCACATAAGCTATANNNCCTGCAAAACTGCNTTATAATGCNTCAATNTGACCATCAANAANAGAATGAAGCCTGCNAANNCCNGCACGNTAAAAGNCACGAACTGAACCNAAGTTATTGATATCNATCTAGAATTATTNATTAATTNANNNCACCTAATTATNNCTNAATCTATACANTGNGAGCACCGAATTTATCTTTAGNGGNGGAAGAAAGTTTATCAAACGGATTTTTGACTTTGATAATAAATTTACAGAATATTAAGTGCAGTTCGATATAGAATCCAGGTTGCGGTTAGCTAATATTTAATCAGCANCCACTTCTGTCAAGATAATAAGGAGTATTATATGGAAGGTTTGTTCGGCATGTTAGCAGGCTCAGGACTTGCTGCCGCATTAGCAATCATCGGGATCTTGTCTCTCGGCTTTTTAGGAGCCAACCTGCTTATATTTACCATATATATGGCAGGAGTATTGTTTTTATTTGGNTTTAGCCCGCTATTCTGGGCNTTAGTTGGTGTACCTCTNGTGATACTCAACATTCCACCGATAAGNCGTGCCCTTNTCACCAANAGCNTNGTAGCNATACTAAAAAAACTTAACATCCTACCACAAATTTCAGAGACNGAAAGAGTTGCACTNGAAGCNGGNACTACNTGGGTAGACAAAGAATTATTTTCAGGTAAACCCGACTTTAATAAAATAGCNAAAGAATCTTATAANAAAATNGAAGGTGAAGAACTAGCGTTCTTAAATGGCCCTGCAGAAACCGTATGCAAAATGGTTAATGACTGGGAAGTATACAAGAATGGAGATTTACCAGATGACGTTTGGGACTACCTNAAAAAGGAAAAATTCTTTGGGATGATTATTCCAAAGAAGTANGGTGGCCTNGGNTTTTCAGCTATTGCGAATAGCGAAATTATAGGGAAGCTAGGAACAAGATCAGCACCTCTCGCAATCAGCGTAATGGTTCCCAACTCACTGGGACCGGCTGAATTANTGTCACACTATGGAACCGAACAGCAAAAAGATTATTATTTACCTCGACTGGCCGATGGTCGTGAAATGCCATGTTTTGCTTTAACAGAACCTGAAGCCGGTTCCGATGCTGGTTCAATGACCTCAACCGGCCTGGTCTTTCGTGGAGAGGACGGAGAAATCTATGTAAAGCTCAATTGGCATAAACGCTATATCACTCTAGCTGCCATTTCGACTGTCATTGGTTTAGCTGTAAAACTCCATGACCCGGAGAACCTTCTAGGTAAAGGGGAAAACCCAGGTATCACTTGCATCTTAGTTCCTGCAGATAGCAAGGGAGTCAAGCTGGATGAAAGGCATAATCCAATGGGCGTGCCTTTCTACAACTGCCCTACTCAAGGGCATGACGTTGTAGTCAGTGTGAATCAAATTATTGGTGGGCCAGACTTCGCTGGACGAGGCTGGCAAATGCTTATGGAGTGTCTAGCCGTTGGGCGATCGATCTCACTCCCGGCTCAAAGTACTGCTGGCGTGAAAATGATTGCCAGGATCACTGGAGCTTATGCAAGTATTCGAAAACAATTTGGGATTGAGATTGGGAAGTTTGAGGGAATTGAGGAACCTCTTTCCCGTATTGGGGGCACAGCTTATCTGCTGGAAGCAGCCCGAATATTTACTGTCGGTGCAGTTGATTCAGGTATCAAACCTTCTGTGGTATCTGCCATTGCCAAATACAATTCTACCGAGCTATTCAGAAAGGCCATTAATGACGGTATGGACATCCTCGGTGGTGCAGCCATATCTCGTGGCCCTCGGAATACTCTGGCTAACGCCTATATTGCTGCTCCAGTAGGGATTACCGTGGAGGGAGCCAATATCCTAACGAGATGTATGATTATTTTTGGCCAAGGTGCAATCAGATGCCATCCGTATGCTTACCAGGAGCTAAAAGCTTTAACAGATGGTGATACCCATGCTTTCGATAAAGCCTTCTGGTCACATGTTGGCTTTGTCAACCGCAATACCTGCAGAGCATTGCTTCTCAGCTTAACCAGAGGCCATCTGGCGAGCGTTCCAGGCGGGCCAATGAAAAAATATTATCGCAAAATGGCTTGGGCATCTGCAAGCTTTGCCTTCATGTCTGATATAGCTCTTGGAGTATACGGAGGGGGACTCAAGTCACAGGAAAAAATTACTGGACGTTTTGCCGATATCCTATCCTGGATGTACATAGCAACGGCTACCATCCACAGATTCGAAGCCGAAGGCAGACGCAAAGATCATATGCCTTTCGTCGAGTGGTCCTTAAAATATGCCTTTAACCAGATCGAGCAAGCTTTTGACGGTATCTATGGCAACATTAAGGTTCCTATGATCAAATTCTTGTTCTCCGGTCCTATTCGCTGGTGGGCAAAAATAAATAGCTACGAATCATTACCAACCGATAAAACAGGACATCAAATCGCCAAGGCATTGATGACTCCTGGGGAATTACGAGACTCTCTTACTACGAGTATATTTCTCACTAGTGATCCAAACGAAACTGTAGGTCGCTATGAGCAGGCTCTAAACTTAATTACAGAAGCCAATAAGGTATACCGAAAGGTGAGTAAAGCTTCTAAACAGAAAAAAATCCCAAGAGGAAAACCGATTAAACTGCTTGATGAGGCCCTAAAAGCAAATATCATTACCAAAGAGGAGCTAGAGCTAACCAAACAAGCTGAAGCTGCACGGTATGATGCTATTCGGGTCGATTCTTTTGCTGTTAACAAGTTTCAGACAAACATGCTCATGCCATCTGAATCGACAGAAAAAGACTCTTCTCAACAGATTAATGCTGTAAATTAGTACTATATCTTCAAGGACCTGCATACCCTGTAGGAGCCTTGAAGTAAACCACTTCTCCTGTGATCAAGGAACAAAGACTTCTAGAAAAAAGCTGCGCGCTCCTCGCTTTAGCCAAGAATATATAAACAAAAGACTCAATAAACCCAGCCAAAAGTAATCCCACGACCCATGAATATGGGCATGATCCAGTGAATTTTGAGCTTCATGGGAATTGTAAAACAAATTAAGCCCATATCCCAAAAGCACACTTATCCCAACAGTCGCCCCCCCCAAAGCTACAGCCACCCTCTTGCCATGAAGTTTTGAGACGACACCAAAAGTCGTAACATTTGTTGCAGGCCCCGACAGAAGAAAGGCCAACGCCGCCCCAGGAGACACACCGTTAATCAGAAATACTGCAACTAGAGGTGTGGCACCCGACGCACAGACATATACTGGTAGGCCTATCAGTCCGAAAATGAGAACTTCCCATGGATTATTAAGCCAAGCACCATAGGAACTGTCCATAATCGGCTGCAATACAGCCGCTAAACACAGACCAAAAACAATCCAAGGCCCAGTATGATCAACTAATTCCACCAACCCTTCTCTAAGGCCTGTTTTCAATCGCACCATCCAACTGCCCGGGTCCACAGTAGAGACGCCACACACTTCACACTCCGCATCTCCATCAATTGAGTTAACCCGAATCATCTTAGCGATTAATATACCAATACTTAAAGCAACAATAACCGCCGCTACTAGACGGATCATAGTCATGGGGCCACCTAGCAACGGAAGAGATATCAGTATGGCGTCTATGCCTAGTTCAGGGGTAGCAATTAAAAAAGCTAGTGCAGCTGCCGGAGGCGCTCCTCTTCGAATTAATGATTGATATAAAGGAACAACGCCACAAGAACAAATCGGCAGAGGCAAACCTATCGCTATGCCCTTCAAGGATTGCTTCCATGATCCACCATGTGAAATCCAGTCTAGATATGATTGTTTCATAAATACAGTAGCCAGCCCTCCAAGAGTATAAGCAAGGAGTAAAGCTGGGGCACTAGCTATAGATAAATCCAGAAAATTCTTTAAAAATTGATGAAGAAATTCATTCTCTGCATGACCAACATGTCCCAAGTCAAAGATAGGAGAAAACACCAAGAAAATGATCGCCACCAGATTTCCAAAACCTTCATACCAACCACTAGCGCCAGACTCACCATGATGATGGTGATGGTGATGATCATGATGGTGATGATCATGATGGTGGTGATCATGATGGTGGTGATCATGATGGTGGTGATCATGATGGTCGTGATCATGATGGTCGTGATCATGATGATGGTCGTGGCTATCATCCTCATCAGAGTGATTTATAGAAGAATGTAGTGTCACATGAAGCAATGAACCAGCAACCATAGCCTGCAAATACTCTAGGCTAACTGATGTAGATTCATGAAAAAAACTTCCTGATAATTCAAAACCTAAAGCAGATCCAAAAGCTATCACTAGTAGAAAAATGCAAGCTGCTTTAAAGCCATAGTTTGGTCTAACAATCCACCAAATAGCCAGACCGACTGGTAGTCTATGAAGGATAACCCCAACAGCCAGATGATAATCGGCCTCCATATGAGAATGAGCTAACCATGCACCATCTGTCATTGCATGCATCAACAGCCCAAACATACCGAATATGACAGCCAGACCATGAACCTTATGATGATGAATAACTTTTTCAGCCATGTACGGCAGGACTAAACCTGCCAAAGCAGCCAATAGAACTGCCCAACCAACCTTCTCTACGGAATGAGGCAAAATATCACCACAAACAATCCAGCCAACCACGACGAATAGAAATCCATCTAGGCCTTTTAGCCAATTTTTACTCAAAGAGAAAATATGAAACAGTATCGGCCCTAAAATCAAAGCCAAAATACTTAAAATCAAAATAGACATATATCACCTTAAGATTCATCTAGGTTTGACAGTTAAATCGTCAACATGACTAAAAAATCGCTCAAAACCTCAAGGATCAGAGACTTAATCCAACAGGAAGTTCTTCACCAAACAACTGATTTTTATCTTTAGCGCTTACCGGATGAAAATCTGCAACTACTTTATATTGGTCAGAGTCCCTGCTCTGGGTTGCTAGTTTGTCGAGAAATTTCATACGGGCATCTGCACTTAAATCAAACTCCCTATCTCCAACTATACGCCCCCCCTGACTATAAAAAAAACTAAGTTTCATATACTGTTTCTGTTTTATATTCAGAGAGGCAAGCGTTTCAGCCCACTCCTCAACAAACTTAGGTCTGACGATATTTTCCAAACCAGAATATAAAGGAACTCGGCTAGAGAGCCTAGCAAGACACCAGATTTTTCCATCTATATGATTCTTACCACCACGTGCAATCTGCTCAGCTAGCGCATTACCTAATTGCACCTTTTTATTCATATCAACACGTTCTAAAGATCCTGCCAACAAATATTGTTCAGGAGATTGAGCTCTATCTTTTTTCAATAAAGGAAATATTTTAGCAAACAAGATGTCCTGCCTTTGTGCAGACAAACCTCCAGCAACCCTTCGCCACATGATCCACCATTGATCTAAAACACGAGGTTCTTTAACATAGTTTAACCCCAAGGTATAAGTTCGCCACATGGCTTCCATAAAATCAGAATCATCATAGTGACCATACCCAGGTCTCATAGTATAACCTGCGAGATTCAGCCAAGTTGCCTCGTGATCAGAGGAACGCCCTTTGCGAGTTAAGCCAGGTTCTAGCATTGACCATAGTTGGCGCAAGCACCCC
>PBRN01000050.1 GCA_002725955.1 Pseudobdellovibrionaceae bacterium | reverse complement strand
AGGATGTGATGCGGCATGGGTAGGTTGGGGCTTCCTGTCAGAAAACCCTATATTTTCAAAACTGTTAGAAAATTCAAATATTTTGCTGTTAGGACCTTCATCAAATGCGATGCTCAAATTAGGCGACAAGGTCCAAGCGAAGCAGTTAGCAGACGACTGTAAAGTTCCTACTGTCCCATGGAGTCAAGGGTTCATTACCAATAAAGATGAAGCAATAGCAGCCGCAAATAAAATTGGATACCCAGTTATGCTAAAGGCTGCTGACGGTGGAGGTGGCAGAGGAATCCGAGTCGCTCTGCAACCCGGTGATATGGAATCAGCTTATGAAGCTGTGACTGAAGAATGCCAAAGACTATTTAACAATACCAGGTTTTTTATCGAAGCTATGATTATTAATAGCAGACATCTAGAGGTCCAAGTTGCTGTTGATAATGAAGGCAATACTCAGACTTTCGGCGTACGCGACTGTTCCCTGCAAAGGAATAATCAAAAGGTTATAGAACAAACTCCTCCTCCCAATTTAGATCCATCTCACATTGAACATTTACAAGAATACAGTGCTACTATGATGTCTAATGCTGATTATCGAGGGTTAGGCACAGTTGAGTTTATTCATGATATCGACCGGGATGAATCGTATTTTATGGAGGTAAATACTCGCCTCCAAGTTGAACACCCTATCACAGAGCAGTTGTACGGAATCGACTTAGTCCAAATGCAGATCGATATAGCATTCGGGCATACCCTGAAGACACCTCCTCCCTCACCTAGAGGTGTCGCCATTGAGGCTAGGCTAAATGCAGAAGATCCTGAGAAAGGATTTTGTCCATGTCCGGGCCAAGTCAAATTATTCAATGGTTTAACGGGCCCAGGCCTCAGACTTGATACAGGAGTTGAAACCGGTAGTGAAATACCTCAAGACTATGATTCGATGATCGCTAAAGTTATTACTTATGCTCCTAATCGCAAGGTTGCGATGGCTAAACTCTTAAAAGCTCTAAAAGGTATCCATATAAAGATTGAAGGGGGAACCTCTAATAAAGCGTTTCTAATAAGTCTCTTGGAGGATCAACAAGTCCGAGAAAACTTTGTCTCAACGAAGTTTATTGAAAACTGGATTTCTAATCGTTCTCAACTGATTGAGCGTAAGGATTGGGACATCGCCCTTCTAGTTGCTGCAATCCATATGCATATAAATCTATATGAAAACAATCTAACGATATTTTCTTCACTCATTAGTAGATTTAGCGAGCCCCGAAATATCGATACCAAAGCCGAAAGCGATATCGAAATTACTCATGATGACCAACAGTACAAGTTTCTAGTGAAACCTATGGGGAACGATGTTTATCACGTCGAGGTCAATAATTCCACAATTATAGCATCTTACTCCAAACATGGAGAATCGGCGACCTTAGTTGTAACTAAAGAAGGCTCAAAGCATCCTAGCAAAATCCAAGTCCAAATCGTTGATCGCGGCGACAGTATCCAATGCGAAATCGATGGTATCCCTTACCCCATTACTAATACATCAAAAGGGATGGTATCTTCGCCATCATCTGCGGTCGTTCTGAAGATAAAAAAGAAAGAAGGCGAAACGGTTGCACAAGGTGAACACATTATTACACTCGAAGCGATGAAAATGGAGCTACAGGTTTTTTCTCCTGAAGATGGTGTCATTCGCAGAGTTTATATTAATGAGGGACAACAAACCAAAAACGGTGATCCACTTATTCAACTTGAATCAGTAAATGATGGCAGTAAGCAAGCAACTAAAAATGAATTCAAACCTCCGGTCGATTTTGCGTCACTAGCTCTAAAAAATAAAACCAACACCGATAATATAAAATATTTGCAATCGCATTGGTCACGTTTAAACAGAGAATTCATAGCCAGCCTCACGGGATTCAGTGATAGATTTGATGTGCTAGTTGACATGAAAAATTTCACGCAATCGCATGCTCAATTTAAAAAGCAATACATCAAAACTATAACTAAAGGCATTCTTATATTCTTAGACGTTGAAAACCTTTTTTCAACAGAAATTATCCAAGAAGACGGTATCGTCCAAAAAATTGGCTTCCACGATTATCTGATACACTTTTTGTATCAACGGGATGGGGAAAGCAAACTACCCCAATCATTTTTAAGTAAACTTGACTCTGCTTTACCCTACTATTCAGGAGCTAAAAAGACTGATGTAGCTTCTGTAGGTGATGCTCTATTCTTTATTTTTAAATCCCACGCTAACCTGAACAATAAAAGAAAAATGCTTATTGAGGCAATTCACGATGTAATCTCGATTCCGATTGATTACTTCACAGAGGAACTCACACAGACACTAAAAGAATCCTTACACCAATTATTTATTTTTGGAAGGAACCACGATCTCACCATGGCCGAAGTAGCTAGCCATGCTCGCTTTGAATTAATAGATCGAGTTCAGATTATCGACCAAAGAGAAAAACATCACACTTCCACAATAGAATTGACAAATTTATTATTTGAAAACAAAGACTCAAACGTTGATGATATTATTAATCGTTTAATGAGATATGGCAACACCGCTTTAGCCTACTTAACCACGATAAAAACAGATGATTTAGAAGAGAAAAAACTATTATTAATGACTATCAGTATGATTATCAATCGAGAAAAAAGAGTTATTGATGAAAATTGGCATCGGTTTCAAGATACTTGGTTTCACTTCCTCCGAGTAGAAGACAAAGATCAAGACTGCTTAAATGCAACAGCTATTTTCCAAGACAAAGTCGACAACCTAAATTGGTCCGACTTAAAAAACTATCTTATCTTAACAGCCGGTGAGGTCAAACAACTTATACTTTTCTTTCCTCAATTTAATGAAACACAAATTGATCATATAAAAACAGAATTGAATGAAATCAACCTACCATTTGATACACTGCAAGTAGGTTTTGGGTCCGACCAATCATGCTTAAAATACCGAACGTTAGTCAATCAAAAAAATGGTATTGTGGAAGACATCCCAAAAAGGGACCTCCCTGCAAATTTATACGACCAATGCCGAATTTATCGATGGTCAAATTTCGATCTCGAACTCCTCCATACATCTGAAGATATTTTTCTTTTTAAAGCAATAGCCATCGAGAATAAAAAAGATGTGAGATTAGTTACTTTTTCTGCCATAGACTTTGAATGCAACCTCGATAATAACTCCAAAAAAGAACGATTATTTAGACTCATTCAAGAAGCAGATTTACTACTTGGTTCGTTTCGTGAGAGAAGCAGTCACCAGTTATTTATGAACCAAATAACAGTTCACATTGACAATTTCCTTGAGACTGGCCTTGCTGAATCTAATATTTCTGTGTCTGAATTACTGCTGCAAACACAGAGCCGAGGCCTCAATAAACTAGTTCTCTACATCCGCAGCAAAGCCGATAGACGCAGATCAGAACCTTATGTTATTAAAATCGAGAATATTTCAACACAGCCTAAGGTAACAAGAGCAAGAGCATCAGTTTTACCTATTAGGATAATCGATCTCATAGGGCAAAAAACTTTAAATTCAATACGGAGAGGTAGCGTATATCCCTATAAGATTATCGAAATGTTAACTTCCGATGACCCTTTATTCAAGGGAGGACATTTTGAAGAGTTTGATATTATAGTTACTAATGATACTCAGCAAACAATCTCGGTAAAAGGCCGCATCTACGGCTATAACGCTTCAAACTATGTTTTCGGTATGATAACTAACCGAGTAGAAGGCATTCAGAGCCCAACACAAAGAATCCTCCTATTAGCAGACCCTTCAAAAGATATGGCCTCTCTGGCCGAAGATGAATGCCGCAGAGTCATAGCTGCAATCGATTTAGCTGAACAAAATCGACTACCTCTTGAATGGGTCACTGTTTCCTCTGGGGCCAAAATCGATATGGCTAGCGGTACTGAAAATCTTGATTGGACGGCCAAGGTACTAAAGCGAATCATACAGTTTACTCAGGATGGCGGCGAGATTCATGTTATTGTCCCAGGCATAAATGTTGGGGCTCAGTCGTATTGGAACGCTGAGTCCACCATGATGATGCATACCAAAGGCATTCTTATCATGACTGAAAAGTCTTCAATGATCTTGACAGGTAAAAAAGCCCTAGATTTTTCTGGTAGCGTATCTGGAGAAAATAATATCGATATAGGTGGTGTACAAAAAGTCATGGGACCTAACGGTCAAGCTCAGTTTCACGCTAAAAACCTTAAGGATTCATATCAAATACTATTTAACCATTACCAACTATTGCACAGTAAAAGCAAAAATACTTCCGATCCCATCGATCGCAATATTGCTGAATTCCCTTATATGGATGCTTTAGGCCAAGGTTTTGAGACCATTGGTGATATTTTCTCATCAAAATTAAATGCTGATAGAAAAAAACCGTTTGATGTAAGACAGTTTATGAAAGCTGTAATCGATCAGGATTATGCGCCTCTAGAACGTTGGCCGATGATGCGAGATGCTGAAACAGCAGTAGTATGGCAGGCTAAGCTGGGTGGCCAAGGGATCGGTTTAATTGGTATAGAAAGCAGACCACTTCAACGAGTAGGTATTATTCCCAATGATGGCCCAGAATCGTGGTCAGGAGGTACGCTTTTTCCACAATCTTCAAAGAAAATTGCACGAGCGATCAACGCCTTTAGTGATAAAATGCCTTTAGTGGTATTAGCAAACTTGTCCGGTTTCGACGGATCTCCTGAATCTCTTCGTAAAGGGCAATTAGAATATGGAGCTGAGATTGGTAGGGCTATTGTTAATTTTAAAGGCCCAATAACATTCGTAGTTATCGGTCGTTATCATGGGGGCGCCTATGTAGTATTTTCACAAGCGCTGAATGAATCTCTATATAGTATCGCTGTAGAAGGTTCTTTTGCTTCAGTCATAGGTGGAGCACCAGCTGCCGAGGTTGTCTTTCCACGATTAGTTTTAAAAAGAACCAATCAAGATCCAAGGATTATAGAAGCCCGAAATAAGCTAAAAGAAGGATCTTTGGAAACAACAGAGTTTGAAGTTCTATTTCAAGAAATCGAAAATGAAAATAAAGTTTCACTGGCTAGAGAATTTGATGGCATTCATTCAGTAGAAAGAGCAATGAAAGTAGGCTCAATTCAAGAAATCATCAAGATTTGTGAACTTAGACCATTCTTGATTAATCGAATCTCAAAAAGCTAAATACCTTTGAAAGGGTAGGTTTTTTTGACCCCAAAATCTAAAAAATCTGTCTCTATTTTATACTACTGGTTCTGTAAGAATCCACTCATAAAGTCTCTATCATCCGTGTCCAATTGCTGGTTAGCATAGGAAGGTGGCATCGTCTGTTCTACTAAAACCCTCTGAATGATTATAGATTTATCCTTCATAACTGTTTCTTGGTTATCCGCATATGGAGCCATGGATGAGCTTTCCGAGTGGCAAGTAGACCCTCCACATTTATCTGTTAATAGCGACCTAAACCGGTCTTCATCACTCATCTTTCCTGGGGCAATTATATTTTGGTCATCTTGGTCAGCAGGTGCAGCTTTATCTCCACAGGCAAAATTCAGATTAAGTAAAAATGATATTACAAATAATTTACAAACCAGTCTCATTCTATAAACCTTTTATAAAAATTTCTTACTGCGCTTTCTGTAGACCTGCTGGTAACTGTTCTAAATGAACTAGAGTATAGATATTATCATCTATCATGTTCACAAAACCTTCACCTCTATAACCATATGGAAAATCTTGACTAAGAGTTCTGATAAACTTGTATTCAAACTTGTTATTTTTTAGATCTATAGAAACAATCTCCACATCCTGAAAACCAGCAATCTTCTGAATAAGAGGATAAAAGCACTTATAAATACTTTCTTTCGCTGAAAATAAGATGGTATAAAATTCTTCCTTCGAAATTTCTTTACATAATGCTACTGAAAAAAGGCGCTGTTCTGCGTCCGAAGCAATAAATTTCTCTATCTTAGCCAAAGTAGCTTCTGAAATAACCCTTTCCGCATCAATACCAACTGACTTAAAAGCATCTTGTTGAGCAACAGCAGCCATAGCAAAATCTTTAGTGTATGTAATTGAACCAACAAAACCTTCCGGCCAGCAGGGGATTACATCTGTTTTAAATGCCTTAGATTCCACGTCACCTGAAATTTGGTAACCTGCGGCAGACAATGCCTGTTCACCGCATACGCGTCCTATTTTTCGTCTTTCCCGCCTATATCGAGCTACGCCCTGAAGCTCACTGCCATCAATCATCTTCTGAGAAAATGCCAATTGCGGATGTAATGATTCCCATACTTTCACGAAACTCTCCTTAATTTTTTTGTCGATAAATATACATTGAATAATGCAAGCAAAAGGCCAATGTATTTTGGGGGATATAAGAACCGAACATGACCGATAAATTGTGATTTTTATTATGTAATTTTAGACCCTAGTATGATTCGACATTAAACTGAAAAACGCCCTGTAATTGACAGCTAAAACTCAATATCTGATATTTATCAATATTTTCATTAACTTATATGAATTGACACTGCTACTCGGTAGCTCTACAGGAAGAGAGACGACTTAATACCTAAATTTTCAGGTAGTTACGGTCGTTCTCAGCCTAATGCCCGGGCTTAAAATCTGAGACTTTGGGCTCTGAAAAGCGGTTGGAGCGTAGATTTATCCTTTCTTCATGGTATTTACAGCTAAAGGCAAACTGGTACGAACATTGCTTAGATAAGACCTCAGGCATAATCAACAAACCTTTGTCTGAGACTCAACAGGGAATTGTAATAATGAAGATGCTGATACTGCTACTTATGGCTATTTATGGATGCACTGCACCATCATTTAATGACAAGGACTTAAAAAATCCGCAAGCCAACAAAAAGGCCGCAAGGGCCACTCTTGAGGTAGAGGAGGAAATTCCCGAAGTGATCGTTGGCTATGAAATACCGAACGAAATACCTGAAACACCAGAACCATTACCGAGCAATATCGAAAATTTCTGTCTCGGCTTGCAGAATGCCGCAGCTATGACTCAGCAACCTATCATCGATGAAATCAATATGTTTTGCCTTAACGGCCAGGCATCGCCTCTCATGGCCAGCCTGCTAGCAAACCCTTATCAAGGTGAAGGAGAATTCCGATTTCGCGATCCGGGTTCTGAAGACTTCGGCGTTATCCTCTTAGATATGGAAGATGAAGACAATTCTATTTCTCACTATCATGTCGCTTATGCGGTAAAGTTACCTAAAGCACCAACTGTCATTCTATCGATGGAAGAGAAGAATATAACGACTCCTTATGATGGTGGTAATCTATTAATCAATTCTATTTTCTTGGCACCACCGATTAATGAAGGTGATGCTTATACCGCTTTTAATGTGGAACAAAATACTGTAGTCGATGATAATGTTGAATTCGAAGATACGTCTACATACGATCTAAAAATGTACAAACTACACCCTAACAATGTCGATATGTTTCTTTCTGCCCGCACACTAACAACCCCATCGGAGCAATTTAAATCAGCGAAGGTACTCAGAGGCAGTTTTGCTGATCCACAAGACCCAAACAGTACCTATAGTGTAGGTATTCTCAAATTCGAAATGAATAGCCGTGATCGCCACGAACGCTTAATTGATGCTTTCTCATTATTTGTCGTCTCCGACCTCCTAACTCTTTATGACCTCGTCGCACAGGAGGCAGAATAAATGAAAATCAGCTTTTGTTATACTTGGCAATTGTTGGTGCTGCTTGCACTGCTGCCCGGTTGTGAATCAGAAGAAAGGCAGTTGCGAACAGCGGGAAACGACGCTATCGAAGAAAATGCTGAAGACAAAGAAGAAAACAATCAGCCTGGTGTTAGAGTAGCAGGTGATCGCTCCAGTGATGAAATTATTTGTCAGGAAGGAGTTTATGTTACGGCTCTAGCTAAAACTCAGAATTTCACCAACCTTTTTAATATAATATGTGAAAATGGTGAAACAAATACTTTATTTTCGGAACTCATCAATAATGCATATAAGGGAGAAGGTGACCCCCAGATTAATACTCTAAGCACTGATTTAAGCAGGGAAAATCATATAACTCTTATAACTGCTTCGGCTGTATATCTGCCCAATAAAAGCCCTATGGATTTATCAAAAATCGATGTCTATCAGATTTTCGCTGAGGGTGTTAATGAAAGAAATACATTTATCAATATTAATGTAGAGTCAATTACTGAATTTCCAGGGAATAAAAGTACCAGAGAAACGATACTTAACTATGATCTGACTAATGCTAATGGCGCTGGAATATCAGACAAACGGAAAACAGCGATTAACTCGTACGCACTATTAGAAGGCTATGAAGAAGCTACAATTACTACCGAACATCTATTGAACTCTAACGAAAATCACTACTATGCCCGAACAAATGGTCTCACTATTAACTATAAAAACCCTGAAGGGGGTATGTATTTGATCATGATTAGCGAGCTAATTATGACAAACCGCATGGACGCTGAAAGAATGATTCTGACTACATCCGACATTAACAAAGGTTCTAATCGAATTATCTATGATCGTTTAAGTAACCCTCAATGATACTCAAAACTTGATCTACAAGATCGAGACACACCGCTTCAATCTCAGGAATTTTCAGAGAAAAATTCCTGAGATTTTTTTTTGAGTATCTACAACATTAGTGATTGCCTGGCCTCAGCAACAAAAGTCCCCTTCATATTACGTCTACCGAGAGCAATCCAGCCTTCCGGAGATTATACTGTTCTCATACTTTTTATACGGTGAGTGCGAGGAGAAACCCTTATGTTTTCAACTGTAAGCAGGAACGGCTTCACCTGATTCGGCAGTTGAAAATCTCTTAGCTCAATAAATTTTTCCCCCAGCCGGGCAACAGATACCAGTCTTTTTTTCGAATACAAAATAGTACCAAGTTTTCCCTTGTTTCGTTTTGTCTCCAACACATCCATCGGTTTAAAAATAGATTTACGAATACCACTCCCTGACATTCTGGTACGATATCGTCCCGCAACCTCAATCGGAGAAGACATAAATTGACGAATGCCACTGCCTGCCCCTCGGGTCCGGTATCGTCCTACATATTTTTGTGCCAATACTCTATTTTTATCATCACTATCCAAACCTGATCTAGACTCTATAAAACCATTTTCTACAATCAAATAAGAACCTACTTTTCTACCTAACAATTCAACTCCGCTTGCATAAACAATCCCTTCACCCACAACAACAATCGTCAGTAGGAACTTTACGATTTGCATTAGCCATGACTGAAACCCTAAATCACTCAATGTTTGTGACTCTAATATTTCTTCATTATAGTTATCTACTCTAATAGCTGCAGTTTGTAATGCTATCGCATGATTCTGTGTAAACATTTTTTCTCTCCAAATCTTTTTTCAAAATTTCAATAAACCAAGCGAGAAACATAAAGCATTTAACGTGCCAGGCAGAACCAAGCTAACTCTCGCCTATATTAATCAATAATATCAAACAGTTGAAATTTTTATCGAAGTTGATCCAAAAAGATAAGTAAAAGTAGATTTCACTGATTTAAATGAAAATCACTCGAAACAAGTGAAAAAATCTATTTGAGGTAGTAAAATCAAAACGATTAGGAAGGCTCAGTTTAAGAAAAGACATTGGTAAGAAACACCATTTAATCATGAGAGTCGATGGATAGCCTGTTATGGCCATTTTCGATAAGCTTATCGACTATAGGTAGATCGGCTGGTGCCCATTTCAATGAATCCAATAGGTCGGCCTCCAGCCATAGTATCTTATCGTGGTCCACTGGCCGAAATTCTCCAGAGCGATGTGAGACCCAGTAAGCCATTAACTCTATATGAATCGACTCGTATTGATGTAAGTTAGTTCCAAACAGTGCTCCTACATCCACTTCCACTCCCAGCTCTTCCCAGAGCTCTCTTTTCAAGCATTCCTCGGGCAATTCTCCGATCTCTAGTTTGCCCCCTGGAAACTCCCAATACCCGGCTAAGTGCTTACCAGGGGACCTTCTGGCCGCCATGATCCGCCCATTTTGTTCGAAAATGGCCGCAGTTACTCGAATCACTTTCTTATGGTTATCGACTTCCATATTCACCCCTTCTTAAGTCTGACCTATATACCGATCAAAGACTTAGCATCCCTTGAATCGCATCATCGGAATCGTTAGCTAAAGTAACAGATTATCTACAACTTCCGAATATAATCAAGAACGGGTCTATGAAATATGGAAAATACTGTGTCTCTATCTTTTCAGATAACTAGCTATTTTAGGACGATACCTTCCGGTAATCCTTGAGCTTTTTGATGACAGGCCATACAGGCAAACTGTGAATTGAACATAATCACAGGATGATCCGGTCTTTTACCGCTAGGGATTTTTTTCCTAAAGTTCTTTACGTTATCTTTGGCATAGTTTATCCGCGCTTCCAGAACCTTGCGATATGGCCATTTCTGATACCCTTTGACCAGCTTTGCCATCGAATATAACTTAATAGCAGTCTCAACATCACCTTTTTTTACGAGCATATCACCCATATTAAGGAAAAAACCTTCAAAATTATGGGGAGCAATCCATGAGTCCCAACAGGCTCTCTTTGGACCTATCGTAATCTCTTCACTAATAAATTGGGAGTAATCCATCGTTTTTTTACTAAATCGGCCGTCGGTACAATCATCTAGATTGGACCATTGAAAATCAATACCCTCCTGAAAAAGGTCACTATCATGTTCCTGCCCGCTGAGCACATAGCCAGCTGTGAAATTATTAAACTCCGGCCATGCGTCCCGAGCAGAATGTAACATAAAATAACCCTCACGCCGGCTTGCTTCGTCATTATGAATCGAAGCTTCAGCCAAAATACATGATGCTTTAAAGCCTAATAGCCTGGGATCTTCTGGTGATAAAGCTACGGCCTCGGTAAAGTACTTTTCACACATAGAAGCATGATCAATTACTGATGCCGGGTACGTGGCCATGCGGTTTCGCTCACTCAAGGCCCAAATATGAAGAAACCCAATATGACTTGCTGTAACAGCATCACCAGGNTTTTTTATATANTCTTGTTTATGTCGATGCAGAAGCTCGGGTATCAANTCATAATCCCCACTATGCATTGCAGCGAAAAAAGCTCGNTTTAAGATTTTAGCTGNTGGAGACTTATGCTGAACCCTTTGTTTAGGAGGAGCAACCATNACTGCAATCGTAGCACATGAAGTCATAGCAAGAGATANAATAACTGAGGCAATAAAATTTATTTNNCCTATNTTTTGAATTATTTTTGCCATNTCATTCTCCCAATACTATTTTTTNTNTCNTATTNTAATTTACTTTGTATNGTCTGTTGTNCTTTTTTCTACTTGCCATTTCTTGCTACTATGATCGGACCGGAGGAGAAAAGAGGAAGGGCTGTAAAGCCCTCCCATTTAATCGGGCACTATGAACAGCGAAGAGAGTTACCATTCAAATATGNNCCATTTCNTGTNTTTAAGTATTCATTTATTATTTTAANCATCATATACGTTANGCCTTTTTTCTCATGGCNCGCATATCAGGCAACTTGGCATCTCCTGTATCGATATCCATTGCCTGCAAAATCCCACTGTAGATTTCTTTCTCTGTCATCTCACGATTTTTATCAGNGGCTCCAGTTCTTGGGTCAAAGCCATACGTNCTGCAGGTATCNGGGTCAACACCACCTAAAACCTTACCTCCATTNACCATTGGAGAGATCATGACAACACCATTTTTAACCTGGTGCCCAGAAGTAAATTCTTCTTGAGTATCAACTCGATATTGATCCTTACCATGTTCAGTTGCAATATAAATAAGTGATCNGTCCCAAAAGCTNTCGCCGTCAGAAAAATGTGTTCTTTTTAATAATGTGATTAACTTATCTAGTGTATCTAAACATTGCTGCCAGCAAACTGCTTGCGTGCCTCTGTGACCATTATGGGTATAATCAAATCCACCTGGCGGGTTAGGCAATAANGGGTCTTCTANNTCTCGTCCGTCGACAAATATATTTTGTCCAGGACCAAAAGTAACNGCNTTTGAAACACCGCTTACAACCATTAAATANCCCATCAGAGCTTGAGTTTGNACAGGNTCAGCACCNATATTATCAAATATGTCTCTGAAATANTCAGCACGTTGATTAGGACTNAGACCAAAATCGGCAAANGGAAAATCACTNGTTTCTTCAAAAGGGTTGATTCTATTAATTAAGTCTAATTGCTCTATNGCTCCNTGCTTTTGCCGCTGACGCAACCAATGATTGANTTTATCNCTATTCTGATAACCTTTGAAAAAAGATGAACNTGGCTCTAACCGATTATCNCGGTAGTTGCGGGCTAAGTTAATNAAATTCTGACTCGGAGCCCCCTGNATACCTTTACTGCCGTGGAGACCAAAAGGAAGAAAAGATGCATTTTTTATAAATTCAGCTCTNGCATAGCTAGCTAATGTAGCATCATNCCCATGCTCAGCAAAACCACCTTCTCCCATATTAATATTCGGTAATAATAAATTACTGCCATAAGCTTCAGCAACAGCCTCTTGTAAAGTCCNTCCNTTCCAAGCATCATAACCGGTAATTGACCTTTTCTGNCCAATAGGATGGCTAACAGAACTATGGGTCATCGTAGCGACCATAATATCATCTTGGTATTTTCGGACAAAATCGTTCTGATTAGTCCTAACAGGAAATGGCAAGGGCCCAATATTATCCATCTTTAAATTGACNGCGCGAAGATCAGTACCCTCAAAGCTGGTTACATTATTATCGCCAAAGGCATTAATTGTCCTAAAGTTTCGGCTATCAGAATGCCTTAAAGCTAAAAAAGAATCATGAATAGAAGCACCACCAGTAGCGGTATATACAAATATAAACTTNGGTTTTTTACCNCCGTTTCCTAAGACTCGATTCTGGTCAGNCCCTAGAAAGCCCATATTCTGGCANCCNACCAATGAACCACCAGCTCCGATAGTAGCAATGCTATTTTTTAGCATTTGCCTTCTACTTTGTAGTTTTCTTGTTTTCATAATTCTCTCTTCTCAATTCGTAAATGTCTCTAACATCAATTTCCTAATAGAAAAGGAATTCCACCGATGTCATGACTGCAAAACAACTTAATACTGCCCAATTGCGCCCAGCTGCAATCGGTTCTGCTTGATAAATATCTTCATACATATTTTCCAGGTGACTAACTTCTTCGCCCGTTGGTAACCTCTGCATTGATCGGGTATAAAGCCTTTCAATCGACTGCTTGATAGCTTCCGATTTAACTAGGCGCCCATCTCCTGAAACTTCTAGATTTTTAAAAATCACACCACTAGATGGCGCTAAGAAATCAAGGCCAACTCTTTGGACACAGGCACTCATAGCAACTCTTTCAACTGCAATTGGAGCTGTCACTCCCTGAGTCTCAGCAGGCGTATATTGTGAAGCTGTATAAGCATCCATACCCATCAGTGATGCGTTATGTACAACATCCGTACAAGGTATAGAACCCAACTCAAGACACATCCCGTTTTTATCCAGCGCCAAAATCTTACTATAGCTGTTCCTTAGGATTTTAGATGATTTGAATTTTAGCTGTTTTTTTCGTGGTTCGACTTTGTTGTTCGTACTTGTTGTTTGGATATCTGTCGAACCTGATAAATCATTAGCTTCTTCAGAATCTTTGGGAGTACAATTACTAACAAGCAAACCCAGAAAGAAAATAATATTAAGTTTTTGGAATTTCCTAGCGTACACGGTAGGCCTCCGTCTTAATTAAATCATGAAGCATTGCTTCAACGCTATATTCATGAACTGTTGAAAAATCCTGCCATAGTTTGCGAAATTCTTCCTGTTGATACGATCTAGGTTTTTCACCTATTAATAGTACCCAGTAGTCTGTAACTGTTTTTGCAGCAAATAAATCACTGTTCGTAACAACCTGAGCCCACTCTCGGAGGTTATTCACCCTCTGTCCCAGAACATAACCAGTTTCTGGCATATTAACTAAGTCGGTCATACCTTTTTCGTTCACATAATAATTGATTCTCGGCAATGCATAGGAAAGTGGAGTTAAGTTAATTTCACTCCCTAAGTTCTCCACATTCGACAACTGCGCATTAGTAGTACCGGAAAGAATGCTACCCTGAACTCCTGGCAACCCATTATAGTATTTGAAAGGATAAGTCGCAGGATCTATTGTTGTATGACAAACAGCACATTCTGGTTGAGTAACTCCGCTTTTATCATAATCAGCAAACCCTGTTTCGCTAGTGGGCGAAGGAATCAAACCCTGATATGTAGCCATGGTTATACCTAAGAAAGCCCGAAATGTCTGCGCTGTTAATACTCTCGGTACTGCTGTAAAATTCTGATAAAAAGCCAAGTTCCAAAAGGTCGTTAATAAACCAACCCTTTTGTCGACCTGCATAACTAAACCATCTACTAAGCGGTCAGTGTCATTTTTTGAGTACTCATCGGGGTTCAATTCGTTCCCTGGTATCCTACTAACGCTATAGTCAGCTAAAAGCGATTCTCGTGCATCATTACCATCTATCTGAGCCCATACATAGAGATGATAATCTGAATCATAATCTAAAATAGGAATAATACCTTTGTCTTCACCCGCTTTAATACTACCAACGGGTCGAATTTTGCTGTGACCTAATTGCCAAAGAACACCATTACGGCCTAACCAGTTTTGGCTATCTAAGCAGAGATCGAGCTGATCATCTAATGCTGTTTGCTTAGCTTCATTGCTTAATTTACTGAAATCCTGAAATGCCTTCCATGAAGGTGGCTCACCACAAAAATCAAACCAAAGCTTCTTATAAACATAGTCATAATCAGTTTGACAGGAACCTGATGCTTCACCGCAAGGGTTTTGCTCTGGTGCACTCGAAGCATCCCCCGGTAATGTTCCTTGTAAAACTTCCGCGATATTACTTGCTCCATCTCCATCACAATCTGTTTGTTCAATTTCTTTCAGAATCGATGGAATTTGCCCATAAAAATCCTGACTTCTATTAAGCTTAGAAATCACACATCCACCGTAGGCATTAAACTTAACAGGTTCAATGGAAGCATGACATGTTTGACAAAAAGGCCTACTTCCAGAACAAGCTGGTGCATCGGGATAAACCTGACAGAACGCACCTACTGCGAGAGGTTTAGCTTGAGATATCGTTACCATATTCATTAAGAACATAATCGATATAATTGCCCTATTTATCAAAATCATCAAGGGCTCTCCGGCTCAGCTACAAAATATTGGTTGTTAGGGCCACCAACATCAGCAAAAACACCTGTAAAAGCTTTCTTAGTATGATCAATGTAGTATTCATTCCATAGATGAAACCCTAAATCTAAAGTCTGTTGCCGAGTACCAAAGTAATTAGTCACTCGATATGCGGAATCTGATGAGACCGTCTGCAATCCATCGGGACTGCTCTTAGTTGTAGGTATTTTTTCTATAATAACGCTACCCATAACGACCTGACCTACTTGTAGTCTTGGATTATCGGTAGCAATGACTTTAGCTTCGATACCAGGAAAGTATCTTATTTCGCCTAATTCTGCTTCATACCTATCAGCATCAGCAATCGGAGAAATCGCTGGAGGATATCCGGGCGTGAACTCAACAACTGTCGTGAAACCTTCTCTAGTCGTCTCTAACCTTTGAGCACCTGGTATCGTACAAACTATCCCTTTCCATTCTTTGGTAAAGTTCGAGTTTGCAGCAATCGACTCACTAACAACATCACCTTTAAAAGGTAAAACATCAGCTTCAGCCTGCACCTGTGCTGGCCCTAGATCATTGCCTACAAAAGCTGGGTCGGTAACCGAAACATTCGTAGGTTCAACTTCAACCTGAAAAGTTAAACCAGCTTTAATATTTGACAAAATGATCTTTGCTGTTATTTCGACATTTACATCGAAATAACCAGCTTGTACAGTCCGGACAAAATCATAAGTTATCTCCTGAGAAAATCGTATCTCGTTCTCATCTGAGAAATCGTTAATGCCACATTTAGGAAGAATTTCAGCTAATGTAGGCTCATTCGAATCACTATCATCTTCATCTTCATTGGTAGACAAAACTCCAGAAGAATCACCCAAACTATCTTCACCTTGAACATCTTTAATGTATATGTCGTCATACACACCCTTCTTGCTCTCTTTTACCTTCTGGACACATCCGGTAAAAGGTAGGGCAATCAAACTCAATATAATAATCATTATAGAATTCTTCATTATTGCCCCTCTTGAAAAGCAGACACACCCCGATATAAATGAGTTCCTTGGGAAGATGCAATGTCGGCAGTTGAGCGCTGAATCAGATCAGAGAAACCATGATGATGGGCCACTACATGAATTAACGAAATTAGAAAGCTTCCGCCAACACCATCTGCTATGGTAATAGTAATGACATTATAAGTCTTAAAATCTCCATTAGACTCACCAATCAAATGCTCTGTGCCTAGGCCAATATTTGGATTGCCCCCCTGAACTTGGTAATTATTAAACTCAGTTGCATGACTATTTTCAATAACCTTGTCTGCACCTGTATCAATAGCAGTATTATATTTTAATTCAAACTTCGAAAACTGTAGATCACCTCCCAAAGAGTCCGTCATATCAGTAGTAATCGAACCTTCAATCTTAACATCATCAAATGTACTATTTTTTGTAATAAAGCTCTGAATCGGTGCTAGTCGAACAATTTTAGGTACTATTGATACCCTAGTTGCTGTTCCATAAACTGCCTCAGTTACGTTGTTCTCTAATTCCTGAGAAAATAGTTTGATACTTCTAGGAGAGTCGCCCGAAAGCTGACCTAAGCGATCAAAGTTGCGGAAATTGTCATTGGGAACACCATCATCACATAGAAAATCAACTTCAGCTGAAAAATCACTCTTTAGTGGCAACTTAAGAGCATAGCTACAAAAGGTGTCCTGAAGGGTAGTAGGAATAATAGGGGTGACTTCAGCTAATCCATCTACATCAGTAAAATTTGCGATGGCGTTGCTTGTAAAAAATACAGATTCTGCAGAATCCTTATCTGAATCACTTGACTCTTTGTCACATGATATAACCATTAGAGCTATTAGCAGACCCACAATACTAGGGAATTCTTTTCTTAATACGTTCATAATTTGCTCTCTCTTCACTATCAAAAAAATGTTAATCAATTATTCTTCTGTTAAGCCTTTATACATCAGCTGGGACATCGCCCCTCCCAAAGTTTGGAAAGCTTCGGCACTAGTAATTGGAAAACCTTTATTATCTAAGATCAGATGTAGCATGGTTATGACGATAGCTCCATCTTCACCATCGTTAAAAGATGCTGAGACCATAAGCGATTTACTATAATCTTCATTTTCAGCATCAGTGAGATGTTCAACTGCTAATCCCATTTCCTCATCACCCGATAATACCTGATAGATATTAAATTCAGTATTACGATCGTGAATGATAGGAGTTCCGACTGGAGTTGCCACCTCTAAATGGTAATTCATTTTTGTGCTAACTAAATGTAAGCCACCGTCTCGTGATTCTTCAGTATTTTGGCTCACTACAACAGCATCAAGCTTAATACCGTCTTTATCATGGCCTGGTGTAAGATACTCATACAAAGGCTGACTTTTAACATCGAAAGGTCGATATGGCAGATGAAACGCCCAACCAAGAAACAAGTCAGTAGTTTCTTCAGCTTCATCATGTTCTTCCTTAAAGGTAACTAGTTTAATCTCACCTTCAGCTTGATTAATAGCCTGCGTTCTAAATTCGTTAAGAACCTGAGTGGGACTATTAGCTTGACATAAAAGACTTATTTCTTCGTCAATATTTGTTCTAAGACGAATTTTCGTAACATTTTTACAATAACGCTGGACATATTCTTCAGCTAATGTGGCTGGCTGAGCGTCTGCATCTGATTTATTTGTTTTATTCTCTTGACATCCTGTAGATATGAGAAAGAATAAAACCATGACCAAAGGTCTAATTAGAGATTCTTGATATTTCATGTTTTACTCTCCTATATTTTTCAAGATAATCTGGCCTTGAGCCTCCGATATTGTTTTGAGGGAACGTACATTTGTATTATGAAATCCGCGATTCCAAGTAACAAATGATACGATTGATATTTGGTAGGAAAAGCCTTCAGCTTCGTTGCCCAAGGTTAAGTTAATAGTATTGGCTTTGTAATAGTCGCCATTATCAGCTTCATTTAGAAGATGTTCTGTTGCAAAACCAATATTGTCATTACCGGCAACAACTTGATAAGAATTTACCTCTGTATCTCTTACATTTCTGAACTCTGTACTTTGAGGTCCGATAATAAAAGTATCATAGCTCATCTTACGAGAACTTAAATGAAGTCCTTCTTTAGCAGTCGTTTCTAAAACTTCTATACCAACTGTATGATACTCAACATCGACACCAGCAGTAAGTTGCTGATACAAATCGGCATCACGGATTTCTGTAGTCTTGAGTGGAAGCTTTAAAGCAAAACCAATCAATAAGGTTGATTGCTCGACATCCTCATCTTCAGAAGACTTATATTCTGCTAGATTGATCTGGGCATTAGCACCTTGAGCGGCAGTGGATAGTAACTCCTCTAAAGCTTTACTACCTTTATTATTTTCATCACATAGGACTGATATCTCATCCTTAAAGCCATCTCCCTCAAGAGTAAACTTGGAAATCGCAGTACAGAAATCTGCTGCAGGGACTGTATCAACTAATCCCAGCTCTTTTTCTGCATTAGCCGGTGTTATTACTTCATTAACCTGATTTTGATCCTCTTTCTGCTCTTCACAGCCAATGGAGCAATACAGCAATGGTATAACTAATAGCCAGTTCATTGTTTTCATAGCGTCTCTCTTCTCTAAATTCTATTTTTTATGACTAAAGTTATAGAAGCAAGAATTAGACCAATTTACAGAGTAAAAGTACGATATAGGTCATCCTCCTCTATCCTCTATAAGTATTCGTATTTACCTATATTTATCGTTGTAAAAATGTCAATTGACCTAGATGGTACTATATCTTTCGAAAACCACTTCACCCCTAAACAAGATAAGAATCTGTATTAATTAGACTTTGTAGAGAAAAGGACAAATAGAACTGTTTAAACAGTACCTGTCACCACTATTGAAGTATTATTTCAGTTAGATAAGGTACAACCTACCTTCTGCTGTCAAAGCTCTGGTCATATCTTCCTAAAGTCGCTTTGTCGTTAAATCAGCATCTTATACCGAAAGGCATACGGATTAATTTTTGCAACTCTTTCCCAAAACCATAAAGTGCAAGGCGAATACAGACATCTATGAATCTTAAAAAAGATCATAGATTGTTTAATGGAGAGAGNTAATATGAAAAATAAAAAATCTAATCAAATTGCTGTTATTGGAATGTCCTGCTGGTACCCTGGAGCACAAGATCTTGCTGAGTTTTGGGAAAATATATTAGCAAGGAGAAGACAATTTCGCCAAATGTTAGATGAACGTCTCCCACATAGTGAATATCAAGATAATGATAAAAACGCTCCGGATAAAACTTATGGTAAGGAAAGTGGTTTTATAGATGGATTTAACTTCGACTGGGCAGCTAAACGAGTCCCAAAGACTGCTTTTGAATCAACAGACATAGTACATTGGTTAGCTCTTGATGTCGCATTAAAAGCAATGAAGGATGCTGGATACAGCCCTGAAAATATAAACAAAGAAAACACTGGCGTTATTCTAGGTAATACTCTTACAGGAGAGTTTACTAGAACGAATGCTATGAGAACACGTTGGCCATTTGTCAGAAAAGTACTCGAGAAGACAGCCGAAGCCAAAGGGTTAGTAGATTCCGAAATGGCAGAATTTATCAATGAAGTCGAGGAAGCATACAAATCAGTATTACCAGCAGTTACCGAAGATACCCTTGCAGGCGGACTATCTAATACTATAGCCGGTCGTATATGCAATAAATTAGATCTTAATGGCGGTGGCTATACCATAGATGGCGCTTGCTCTTCGTCGCTCTTAGCTTTGATAAATGGGGCAAGATCATTAGTATCAGGCGAACTTGATATGGCATTTGTCGGCGGGATAGACATTAGTCTCGACACATTTGAATTGATCGGTTTTGCTAAAACTAGCGCTCTGACCTCTGACCAAATGAGCGTTTACGATAAAAAGGCTTCAGGGTTTATCCCGGGCGAGGGTTGTGGCTTTGTAGTATTGAAACGACTAGAAGATGCTCAGCGCGATGGCGATCAAATTTATGCCGTAGTAAATGGCTGGGGTATTTCATCAGATGGTAAGGGTGGAATCACTGCTCCAAGTGTTACCGGTCAAGCTAAAGCCATAGAGACAGCCTATAATATGGCTCCATATTCGTTAAACGACTGTGATTTTATTGAAGGTCACGGAACTGGAACTCCATTAGGCGATAAGACAGAAATAAATGGCCTAAATCTGGCAAGCAAAACTACTAATGATGATAATAAAATAGGTTTAACATCTCTCAAGTCTGTCATTGGTCACACTAAGGCAGCAGCTGGCATCGGAGCTTTTATCAAAACGGTGATCTCAGTAAATCGTCGGATCATGCCGCCAACAGCTGGAGTACAAGACCCGAATTCGGTGTTCTCAAATGGTCCAATGTTCCCTCTCATCGATGGTATTAAGAAGGATCCTAAACAAAAAATGAAAGCCGGCGTATCTGCCATGGGCTTTGGGGGGATCAATTCACATATTACATTAGAAAGTTTCGGTCGTCCTAACCATAAATTAGAAACTTCAATACCTGAAGAAAGACTTATGATATCAGCTGAAGGCAGTGAGTTAATACCTTTTAGCGCGAGAAGTTTAGACCATCTGTGCGAGAAAATAGATGATGCTATTCAGCAAGTCAAATTTATTAGCCATGCAGAGGTTAGCGATTTTGGGCACGAAAAATCTAGATACATAAAAAACAATGAAGCCGTAAAAGCTGTCATCATAGCGAAAACACCTACCGAACTTCAAGAAAGCTTACTTAAGCTCAAAAAGCTTACCCAAGGAGGCATCGCTTCTGGAAAGACTAAGCAAGAAGGTAATGTTTGGCTATCGTATCATGCTGAAGAAAAAAAATACGGTTTCCTATTTCCGGGACAAGGTTCTCAAAAGGTCAACATGGCTGCAACATTAGCTGGTCGCTTTGATTGGGGAAAAGATTATCTAGCTGCAGTTGAAAAAGAAGTATCTAAAAATGGAGAGACCTCTCTAAAAGATATTATGTATATTAAAAATTTACTATCTTTACCGTTAGAGCAACAACAAGAGGCAAAAGATAAGTTAAAAGCAACCGGAATTGCACAGCCAGCTATTAGCCTCGCAAATCTTTTGTGGTTCAAAAGATTAAAAGAAGTTGGCATATATCCCACCGTAACTGCTGGACACAGCTTAGGCGAATTGTCGGCGCTATATGCGGCAGGAACCATAAGTAGCCAGGAACTTTTAGAATTAGCCACCCACAGAGGCGAATTCATGGCTGCCACTAAAGAGACCGGTTCTATGGCATTCATTGGAGCATCGAAATCCGAAACTGAATCGATATTAGAAGGTCTCAACTCATTGGGAAGGCATTTATATTTTGGGAGAAATTTCGGAAGATTCTAGAAAAT
>PBRN01000049.1 GCA_002725955.1 Pseudobdellovibrionaceae bacterium | reverse complement strand
TCTTCTGGACAAAGGTCTGGATGTAAATGAAAAAAAAGTAAGTGGCAGAACCCTCGGACATACCGCAGCCGAAAAGGGGCATACCGCCATACTGGAAATCCTGATTGAAAAAGGGCTCGATATCAACGCCCAAGACTTCGGTGGTTGGAGCCTAGGTCATTCCGCAGCCCGACACGGTCACAGGGAAATTCTAAAGATTCTCATTAACAACAAGTTTGATGTTAATATTAAAAATAGCTTGGGGCGCAGTTTAGGTCATTCAGCAGTTGAAGGCGGTCATCTTGAAGTCTTAAAGCTGCTAGTTGAAAATTCTTTTGATATTAATGCAAAAGACGAAGATGGCACAACCCTAGGACATCTAGCGACATGGACCCATCATAAAGAAATTCTCCACTTATTATTTGACAACGGCTTTGATATAAACGCAAAAGATGAAAAAGGCTGGACGCTAGGACATTTAGCAGCTCAACAAGGTGATGCTGAAATACTAACAATGCTCATAAATAATGGTTTCGATATCCATGCCAAAAATAGTGCTGGCCGAACCCTCGGGCATTTGGCCGCACAAAAAGGGAACACGGAAATCCTAAATTTACTGATAGAAAAAGGATTTGATATTAATGCCAAAGAATCTATTAAATCCGATAAGTTACAAGTGGCAGCTGAAAGCGATCATATCGAGCTCTTCAAGCTTTTTATCGATAAGGGCTTTGACATCAATATTAAAGATACCCAAAAAGATGGCAAAATCGATCATGGCGACTGCAACATAGAGATAGTCAAGGGGATGATAGCCAAAGGTTTCGATATTAATGCTCAAGGCAAACATGGCGAAACTCTGGGACATAAAGCTGCTGAGGGCGGACATTTAGAAATACTTACACTATTATTGAAGCATAAATTTAATCTCTATATCAAAGATGATGGCGGCTGTTCCATAGGGCATAAAGCTGCTCAATGGGGTCACAAAGAGATCATCGAAGCTCTAATGAAGAATAGTTTCGATGTTAATACAAAAAATGAAACTGGACGAAACTTGGGCCATGTGGCAGTGGAAAAAGGCTACTCTCAAATTATCAAAATACTCCTGGAGCACAAATTAGATATAAATGCGAAAGACAATAGCGGAGTAACTCTCGGGCACTTGGCTGCAGGTCGCGGTCATCAACAGATACTGATAAACCTTATTGATCAGGGTTTTGATATTAATCTAACAGATAATGGCGGGACAACATTGGGGCACTTAGCTTCCGCTAATGGCCACCAAGAAATTCTAAGAATCATTATCAAGAATGGATTCAATATAAACACCAAAGGTAGATATGGTGAAACACTCGGGCACAAAGCTGCTCAATGGTCACATTACGAGGTATTGAGAATACTGTTAGAAAATGGCTTTGATATAAACGCAAAGGATGAAAAAGGCTGGACCGCAGGTCATGCAGCGGCTCAATGGGGGCACAAAGATATTCTTCAACTACTTATTGAAAACAAATTTGACATAAATTCAAAAAATGATTGTGGACATAATCTAGGGCATTGTGCGGCTGAAGGCGGTCACAAAGAAATAGTAGAACTTCTAATCAAACAGGGATTGGAAATCGGACCAAATGATCCATTATTATCTCCATTTGTTCGAGCTGGCTAAGATAAGTTTTTGTCGATTTAGAAAATGAAAACCCATAGCACTATGCTATGGGTTTTTTATCGCTAAGATTTTATTATTAATTAACAGGTATAAGTCTCATTATTTTCCCTGAATCACTAGAGAAATAAATTAAACCATCAAGACCAACCTTGATATTACGAATACGCTCATCCATGCCCTTCAAAAGTCGCTCCTCCTTTAATACTCTATTCTTCTTACCCAACACCAGCCGATTAATATGGGTCAGCTTGAGCGCTCCAGAGAAAACGTTTCCTTGCCAAGCCGGAAATTTACTACCAGCATAAATCGCAAGGCCTGAGGGGGCTATCGAAGGNGTATAATGATAAACTGGCTGAACCAGACCTTTCTTATGGGTGGTACCAATCGATGGCCCCCAATACTCTTTACCATAGGTTATGATCGGCCAGCCATAATTGTAACCTTTNCGAAGCAAGTTAATTTCATCACCACCACGGGGTCCATGTTCCTGCTCCCATATCTGCCCAGTGATCGGATGGCGAGTTAACCCCTGAGGGTTACGATGGCCATAGGTCCAAATTTCTTTTTTCACNCCCTTGCGNTTCACAAAAGGATTATCTTTCGGCACCGAACCATCCAANTTCAGTCGTATGATTTTACCACTATGCNTNTTCAGGTCCTGCGCCCGATCTCGCTTACCTCGATCNCCAACNGAAAAATAAATATGGCCTTTTTTATCAAAAGCAATGCGNGAACCAAAATGAATTGATCGATTACCTGGAGGCAGGGCTGTAAATAGCACTTTAAANTTNGNTANGTATTGACCTTTAAGCTTGNCCATCCCAAGCCTAGTTGTATGACCATCCTCAAAATCAANGGCATAAGTAAAATAAATCAATTNGGTCTTTGAAAAGTTCGGATGAACAGCCACATCAAGCAAACCTCCCTGACCACNATGATAAACTTTTGGNAAACCCTTCACTGTTTTAATCATGCCACTCTTGATATCTAATAGGGACATTGTGCCCTTACGTTCGGAAATGATTAACTGGCNATCATTGATAAAGTCAAAGCCCCAGGGCACATCAAACCGATCAGATAGCANTTCAACNCCAANAGACATCCCTTCGGACNTAAACTTATTAGCTATCTTCTTTGCTGAGGCCTCTGCTGAAATAAANCCAGCCAATATAATTGTAAGAATATATTGTTTACCCACGTGACCACCTGNTNATTAGTTAAANGGATNATTTCAAGAAAAAAGGATCTAGATNAANCCCTAAAGTTATATATTANTTCTATGAGATAAAAAGATAAAGAGCTTTACATTAGACAAAAGAGAGGAATTTGCCCCCAAACATGGAGNANAGAANNACCCTACTAGCTNTTAACTAGGTGTAGCNCTANCGNNANNATTTCTATATGGTTTTAAAAGTNGACAGAAGCATATTTCGGATAGAATCCAATCTCACGGTTCCTTTAATTCGGCTACTGGAATGCGGCTTAATTTCCGTCGAAAAGGAATTCTCAAGAGACACCAAAAACCCTTTAAGCTCATATTATTGACTTTTTTGACATAAGCTTTGGCGTATTTGAGATTAATTGCTCCCCAAAGAGACCCTAATTCTCTGGCCTTAGTTAAGTTCACCGCGGGACGCTTCTCCATTTGATAGAAGAACCGAAACTGAAGTGTTAAAAATAGAGCAAGAGCACGATTAAACAAATAATGGTTTTTAGGCGCATCAATCACCTTAGGAATAAAAAGTTTTGGATATGTAATGTGAAGGTTATCAACATTGGCAGTAACAAAAGCTAAGTTCCATGTTTCATAGAGACTAGCCCAGTCTTGAGACAACCCATATTCTATAAATTTATTACCTGACAGAATCTTTACGGTGCGAAAAGGATTAATGGCTAAAGCAATACCAGTGGTGGAGTTATCAGAAAATTTGTAGACCTTATCGGTAACCACTGCTTCAACAATGTTGACAACAATACCTTTTTGCCTTTGCCCAATCTCATCTTTAGTTAAAGGAACATCGTCACGAAATCGCAACATTTCATACTTTCCAAAAACCCAATCCATGGTTTTTGTTTTTATAGGATGGAAAATGCTTCCCGACATGCGGTAAAGATCGATAAACCCTCCCAACAAGCTAGCTCTTATACCTTTTTGCAACCGTCTTTCTAGATAATATTTTTTAATCTCAACCATGAACTCACGGGAATCTCCCATTTCCCGCGTCAGCTCCTCCAAGATATAAGTATGGTGTATTAATCTAGTCAACAACTTTTGATCGATTTTACTGACAAGATCCGAGTCCATTGCTTCAGCACAAAACTCTACCACAGCAGGATGTAGGTTCACTATAGAACTGCGTATATGNTCCAATAANGGCGCAAAACTAACTGANTCCNTCATAATAGGNTCAAGNAACTTAAGNGCTGACTCACAGCCATCTAANTACATATCATGCTCAACGATATCTTTAATTAGATCTGGATCAGANTGCATTTCCATATCAACACCCAAGCAAGAAATCATCTGATCAANNACAGCGAAACCCTTATTANCCTCTGATTCNGAAGAAGAAACTAGATTAGTAGCAGTATTTTCCATCCTAAATTCTCTCTTTAAAACAAAATCTTACAGAAAAAAGACAAAAACCAACAACTTACAANCCAATTATCGGCAGAAAAAAACTATTCTTGAACTTTATAGGTTTTATATGACAGTTATGCGAAGGATTCATAAGTGAGAAAAAAATCTAACAACAAGATGTACCTAGAATAAATNCTATAACNAGCACNCGCACTTCTTCCGAAGCCAGAANNNTAANTTCTATGNCCAATTTATTCAAAATAGTATGAAAGTATTTATTTAATAATACCANTNAAGCAACGAAANCAAGCGACGATAGAAGTACANTCNGCTTTTACAGCAAGTTANTTATNCGTCACGATAACGGTAATAAGGCACCGCCTCTGGTTTCAATGGAGTATCACCTAAAATAAGGTCAGCCGCTTTCTCAGCAAGCATCATAATCGGGGCATAGATATTACCATTGGTAATATAAGGCATAGATGAGGCATCACAAACCCNCAGGCCTTCNACTCCGTGGACCTTCATTGATTTAGGGTNTAAGACCGAATCCTTNCCAAGNCCCATACGTGCAGTGCAAGATGGATGTAAAGCTGTTTCTGCATCTTTTGCAACCCAGTTAAGGATCTCTTCATCAGAATCAACTCCAATACCTGGAGAAATTTCACCCTCATTGAAAGCATTCATAGCCGGCTGCGCTAAAATCTCTCTAGCCACCCGAATCGCTTCCACCCATTCCTGCCGATCTTGATCTGTGGAAAGGTAATTAAANTTCAGTTTCGGATAATCCAATGGATTCGCCGAAGCTATTTTGACTGAACCCCGGCTATCAGAATACATGGGCCCNACATGGACCTGATAACCATGACTGGCCGCAGGCTGAGAACCATCATAGCGAACAGCGAGNGGNAAGAAATGAAACATCAAATTAGGATAATTCACAGTGTCATTACTCCGAACGAANCCCCCAGCTTCAAAATGATTAGTAGCAGCAGGGCCACTGCGAGCAAAGAGCCATTGTAATCCAACCCAGGGCTTATTCCACCACTTCAANGCAGGATTCATGGAGACAGGTTGCTTACAAGCATGCTGCACGTAAACCTCAAGATGATCCTGCAAGTTCTCCCCGANAGCAGGAATNTCCGCAACCACTTCCACCCCAGCCTTTTGCAGATCNTCAGGATTCCCCAAACCCGAAAGCTGCAATAATTGAGGTGTATTGAAGGCTCCACCNCACACGATAACTTCGCCACCCAAGGCACGNTGAATAGACCCTTTACTGCGCCCATACTCAACACCAACCGCACGCTTACCTTCAAATAAAATTTTAGACGTTAACACCCTAGTTTTGAGTTTTAGGTTNGGCCNGCTTAAAACTGGATGCAGATANGCACGGGCTGCACTTAACCTTTTACCTTTATGAATATTACGATCNAAACAGGCAAAGCCCTCTTGACGNTAGCCATTAACATCATCAGTTCGCGGATAACCCGCTTCTTCAGTNGCNCTGAGAAAAGCCTGAAATAATGGATTAACTGCCGGCCCTCTTTCCAAAGTGAGGTGCCCCGCATCTCCACGATAATCATCACCACCAGCAAGACAGTTTTCCATTCGTTTAAAGTATGGCAAGCAGTGAGCATAATCCCAGGTTTCCATCCCAGGATCAGCACCCCAGCGTTCAAAATCCATCGGGTTGCCACGCTGAAAGATCATCCCGTTAATGCTGCTGGAGCCACCCAAAATCTTGCCACGCCCATGAAAAACCCTTCTGTTATTCATATATGGCTCTGGCTCTGATTGATAGCACCAATCATACAGAGGGTTACCAATAGGATAGGTGAGTGCTGCAGGCATATGAATAAACAAATCCCAAGAATAATCGACCCGCCCAGCTTCCAAAACTAAAACCTTAACGGATGGGTCAGCACTAAGCCGATTAGCAAGGACACACCCGGCGGAACCTCCGCCTACAATAATATAGTCAAATTGGGTCGCTGTGATATTCTTCGGATTTTTCGCAGTCATAGTCTGGACTTTATATGTAGGGCCAGCTGTTTCTCATTCTTATCAGCCTAGCCAGGATTGAATTGATACTATTAATTTAAGAACTGTTCGATGGGGCACGCTTTCACCACGGCTCTGAGAGGGATCGGACCGTATACATGGGGAAATTTCTCACCCATCTGATACAGATCTTCATCAATTATTCTGGCTTCGATCAAAGCCGGATTAATATGGAGTAACCATAGGCCAGAGCGCCGGTCAAAAACTTTATTCCAGGTACCTATAACCTGTTCACTATAACTGCAATGAATAAAGCCCTCAGTGACTAACGAACTGGCTTCGTAATCTTCACCTTCACCTTCACTGGCTTCCAGCCACTTTTCCTGCTCTACTATATGATAAAGAATCACTAGCTCTCATCCTGCTTATGAACAAATAAACTTCATCAATTTAGAGCCAATCAGCCTGAAGTCATAGTTATATTTTAAAAGAAACAAAAAATATCTGACTAACTATGGCTCTGTGATCAAGAACTAAGTAAGTCATTACAGCAGACAGCTAGATAAATATTCTCTGAATCTGCATATTTGCCCACGGTGGTTATCTATTTTATATCAACTTCAAGTCATGGGTTGCAGGGCCAAAATTAATAATGCTATTTAATTGACTAGCTGGCCAGTTAATGAAGTGGCATACTAAAATACTAGAGAAAGAGAGGTACTGTATGATCAAGATAAGTCAAAAAAACATACCATCCGCTTCCCTCATAGTCTTAGCATCGTCTTTACTATTGATCGCCTGCGGGACCAAAGAAACCCAAAGTGAAATTAAATCTATCTGTGGTTACTCCAATGATATGCAAGATGTAGAATATTATAATGGTGACCTGGGAGTCTCCCAAGCCTTCGTTGCGGCCAATGAGGCCCCCGTAGGTATTATCGCAGATGATACCGGCACGCCCTTTTGCAGCGGTACCCTCATTTCATCTAACTTATTTTTGACTGCTGGGCATTGCACTTATTCCACTCCCACTAGTGTCGCTTTTAATTACCAAGTGGGTAAAGAGTATGAAGCATATGCAGTCACAGAAATTGTCGAAACCGGCAGACGCCTAGACTATGCCATCCTAAAACTTGATGGTTCTCCGGGAGATACGTATGGGGTTGCTTCCCTATCTGCAGCATTGCCGGAAACAGGCAGCATCTTGACAATTATTCAACACCCTCAAGGTGAGAAGAAACAAATAGAAGCAGGAACCTTTGCCGGCTCTAGTGGATCTAAGATTTATTACGGAGGACTGGACACCCAAGGAGGCAGTTCAGGGTCTGGGGTTCTTGATGAATCAGGTTACCTTGTAGGTGTGCACACCAATGGTGGCTGTACCGCAAGAGGAGGCTATAACTCTGGAGTTTCTATCCAGGCTATCGCTGAGGCGAGTGGGGTTTTGAATTAGTTAAGATAGATTTTTTCATCGGGAACTAATGCATGAAGCGAGAGAAAGTATAAAAACCCATAATCATATGTTTATGGGTTTCATCAGACCGAACAAATCGACTTAATCTAGTTACTTTTACTGAAAGTCGTCAAGATTCTCACACATGTAATTAGATGTATAAACACAATTGTTCGTCTCAGTATTATCCCAGCACTCCTGTTCATCAGTGATTGTATTACAGTCAAATGTGGGTGTATTCTCAACACAGAGATCAACCTCGTCCCAAATGCAATTCAGCTCTGAGGGAGCTTCTACACAATCCATGTAATCCTGATTATAAGCAGAACACTGTGGTGGTGGTGGGGTATTGCCACCGAAAGGGGGACCGCCAGATCCGTTGCCGCCAGATCCGTTGCCGCCAGATCCGTTGCCGCCAGATCCGTTGCCGCCAGATCCGTTGC
>PBRN01000048.1 GCA_002725955.1 Pseudobdellovibrionaceae bacterium | reverse complement strand
AAATATGAGAATATTGGTAGTCGAAGATGATCCTGCATTGTCTAGTTTATTGGTCAGAGCGTTGCGTGAGGAATCATATGCGGTCGATATGGCGCCCGATGGTCAGGAAGCTGAGTGGCTTGCTTTCGAAAANCCATATGATGTGATTATTCTAGATTTAATGTTACCCATTAAAGATGGAATAACCGTACTTAAAAATATTAGAAGAGGNGGNATCAACACTCCGGTTCTGATTCTTACNGCTAAAGATGCCCCTCCAGAGGTGGTCGAAGGTTTGGATGAAGGTGCAGATGACTATATTACTAAGCCTTTTAATNTGGATGAGCTTCTNGCTAGAGTCAGAACNCTNTTGNGNCGNCGAAGCACTCAAACATCGACATTAATNGAAGCTGGTCCTCTGACNATTGATCCGGCTCGTAAAGAAGTTAGACGGGGTGAGCAAAATATTGAATTAACTACNAAAGAATATGCTCTGTTGGAATATTTTGCCCGAAATGCAGGAACTGTNCTTAGCCGTACACAATTATCTGANCATGTATGGGATATGAACTTTGAACCNAGCTCTAATGTAGTAGATGTATATGTAGGATATTTGAGAAATAAAATTGATAAGGCTTGGGGCAGCCAGATGATAAGGACGATGAGAGGGCATGGTTACATGCTTGANCCGAATGAAGGTGCCGGGGAAAGAGNGGGCNTTTCTTGATTCTGGAAAAGATTCCCGTCCGCATTAGNCTNTCTTTGGGTCATTCTATATGGATGGCTGTGCTATTTAGTCTNATCGGTGTAGGAGTNTACCGTATTGTAGAGGATAATATTTTACAGTCGGTAGATTCTACCTTANTGTCNACNGCCCATACCATAAGGGATGCGCGNACTATTCCTCTCGATTTAAAGGCTTCTATTAGAGAATCACAGTTTTGGAANTCCATTTTAAGTGAAGTATATGGGAATAGNCAGTACACCATACGGCCCTATGCTCGTATGATTGATATGTCAGGAAAGGTTAGGGGTATCACCAATTCTCTAGCTGTNAGGCTTCCTGTCACNCCTTATGCTGTAGCTAGAGCTGAATTGGGTAAAGAAACCTATGAGACNTTTTCAAGTCAGAGNTCTAAAGTCCCNCCTTTAAGGCAAATNACNCTTCCNATTTTTCGCAGGGGNAGATTTACTGGAGAACTTGTCCAAGTAGGTGCACCTATGGGTACAGCCTACCGNACTCTACAAAGTGTTAGGCGNATGNTGTGGATCTCNTTNTTATTGGGTTTCTTTTTTTCNATTATTTTCGGTTATCTACTTACTCGGTGGTCATTNAAGCCGGTAACTAGNATNACTCAGACNGCNGCCTCNATAGGCATAGANGATTTGAATAANCGGATACTNTTGCCAGCAGCACAAGATGAATTACGGTTGCTTGGGCAAACTTTTAATGAANTATTNGANAGATTAGAGGAGTCTTTTTCNAGGTTAAGNNGGTTTGCNGGTGATGTTTCTCATGAATTAAGAACTCCNTTAGCTGTTCTGAGAGGAGAAGCTGACCTTGCATTNCGCAGAGAAAGGTCTTCTGAGGAATATAAGAGTTCGCTNAAATCTATCTCGACAGAATCAGCTAATATGTCTCTAATCGTTGAAGANTTACTNTTATTGGCAAGGGCGCAAAGTAAGTCATTGGCAATCCGATGGGATAAAGTTGATGCTGATAAATTTGTAGGAGAAATTAGTAACTCAGTCCGTCCTATTTTTGAAAAAAAGGGTATTAGCTTAATAACCGANACNTCCTTTTCNGGNANTGTGANNATATCCACGAGCTATCTGATACTTGCAATTAAAAATCTTTTATTTAATGCNTGTAAGCATTCTCCTGATGATAGAGATGTTGTTCTGAAATGTAGCCGTGCAGGTGATTTCATTAAATATGAAGTTATTGACTACGGTGAAGGGATTCCTGACGATGCAGTNCAANATATCTTTGATCCCTTTTATCGGGTTGATTCNGCNAGGAACCGTCGGTTAGGNGGAGCTGGTATTGGTTTAAGCCTNGCTAAAGCATTGATTCAGCTGCACNATGGTACNCTNACCGTAGATTCTAAGTGGGGTCATGGTTCAGTCTTTACAGTGANAATTCCTATTCGAGAGACCTTGTCTGAACANNCAAGTGAANATGGTATAGGAGTTACGCCTGCGCTTGTTTAAGTCTTTCTATTAGATGCTCAAAGNNATGTAAGTCTATATTTGNCTTATCGGANTCNAGGATTTCGTGGCAGAGTTTTCGAAGATCTAGGGGCCATTCGTGNTGCCANTNATCTANCCATNCTTTGTAATCGTTGTTCAGAATTTTTTTCATNTCTTTTAGAGATAGNGTTTGNGGAGGAGATGCTGGGTAATANGCTAGTAGCATGATNTCATTTTCTTCAGGAGATACTTCTTGTGTAACNACTAGATTCATTGCAGTTAAGATTTCTAANCCCTCCTTGACCCAATGAGTTGGNAGATTNAGCTTGGAGCTGAGTTCGTAGCCTTTAATNCCGGACCTNTTGCCGATAGAAAAACGATCAAAAATAGTAGCGATAAGAATGATAGGGATGATNGTATGTATATGATAATTTCTNAGNTTTTCGNTAACTGCTATGTCTGAGTGATNGTTATCCATGTCCTCTTCGATTTCGAANCCTTCNCGNGCCCTCCATGTAATNACAGCGCCAAGNAGAGTAATCATCCATAAAATATAGATCCAAATCAGGAAGCTTGGGATTGCNGCGAGTGTTCCATANACTACCGCATAGTTGGTAAATTGTTTGGTATAAATTGTGAATAAANTNCCTGCTAAATTAANTAGTATNCTGGANCAAAGTGATCCGATGGCTGCATGTTTGAGTGATATAAATGTATTTGGNACTATCTTATAGAGTAGNGTAAAAAACAAGAATATTAGTATGCTGGGNATTAAGTTTNTCCATGTNGAAATCGATTCAACGTGTAGNCCTTTAANATCAAANCCAGANATAATGCCNAANGTTAGAGTCGAACAAAAAGTTCCCAGTGTTAGAAATGTCCAAAAATAAATAGAGCGCGTGATTATATTCCGGGCTTTCTTAATTTCAAATATTCTGTTTAGAGCTACTTCGACTTTACGAAGCAGGAGTATCAAGGTTATTAACATTCCTGCAAAACCAGTTAGCCCGATTTTTTTTAGGTCTAAATTGGCGATGAACTTTTCAATATATTCTATGACCTGCTCCCCACTCCCAGCGGTAAGGTGAGTAAGCACAAGATCTTGGGCATACGTGAAAGGTGCGCTGTCCTCACCTAGAAGTGGAGTGAAAAAGGAAGTAACGGCGAGAATTGCAGCAAGAGATGGCACTAATGAGAAGATGGTCATATAAGCCATTGCATAAGCATGTAAAGAAAGTTCATAACGGACGATATCTCGTCCCAATATTAGTAATCCATGGATTGGCTTTTTTGTGAATGAAGGTAATTTTTTCTTGAAGGTTCCTGATATTATAGAGAACATTTTCTTCTTCTCATTCGCGGCTTTTACCAAGCCTATGATTAGTGAAGTAATGGTTCTATTTTATCATCTATCCATCCTTTGATGAGCTTTTGGTCATTGCGCCAATCAAGATTTACCCTTTTAGATAGAAATTGAGAGAATAGTCCATCGAGAACATCTAGGAATGCATTTATTTTGTTAATGCGAAATGACAATAACGAGTTAGCGTCGATTTCTTCATGTTCTTCCGGTTCAGGTACGGTTAGACTTCTTGGTGCCAGGTCAGAAGAATTCAATGTAGTTAGGTACTCTCCAAACCCCTCAATGTTTACACCTATTTTAATAGATTTGACTGTTTTACCAGATTGAAGAGCAGCTGCGGCTTCAATGCTTTGGCTCGGGTTACCACCTCGAAGAGCATGACTGTGCACAGTGCTTTGGCTTGATTCTAGGGTAACTTTATCATCTATCCAGAGGTCACAGATATAGGTCTCCCCAGATACTGGTGATTCAATTTTATTTAAATTATCGCCGGACTCACTTTGATACCATAGCCATGTCAAGAACTCTCTGCCTAGGAACGTTTTGGCTCGGGATAGTGATAATAGGTTTTCCGCATGGAGGTCTGTACTTTGTTGCTTATTTGACATAGTATACTCTGCTTTATTGTATTTTTTATCAGCGGGTTATGCTGAGGTTCTTCATTTTTTCATCACTTGGAATAGACTAGGATCTCAGGCAAAGTATCAGTGGGTCTATAGGAATTCAATGATAAAGAAATTTTATTTTCTGGATTTGATAAATGGTTCGCAAAAAAGAATCGAGAAAAAAAAGTAAGGGCAAGCAGTTCCAAAAAATTGACTTTGAAGTCGATGAAGAAAATGCCAAATTTGCCGATTTAATAGAGGATTGGCTCGATAATAATAAGATTAATATGGCAGAAGCTGAGAGTGAAGAAAATACGAAATCAAGTAAAGGAAATAATGCAAGGCATCAGACGAAATCCGAAGTTGTAATCGACTTGCATGGAATGAAATTAAACGAGGCCATCTCTGCAATTGATACGGAAATGGTTAAGTTGAGAAAAATGAAAGGAATAGTAGTTAAGGTTATTACTGGGAAAGGTCTGCATTCTTCGGGGCAAGCAGTATTGCCCGTTGAGATTCACAAACATGTGGAAGCTAAATATGGTCATATCATTAAGAATTTGGATGATTCACCAGATAGTGTTCGAATAGGTGGTCTTCCTATCAGAGGTTTCTTTACATTTATGATTAATGGGTGAATTAAGCTGCGAAGATAAAACCGGTTGAATCTGTTAAAATGATATAACTTAGCATGATTCATAGATTAGAGGCCGCTTTTGTCGGATAAAAAAGATAAAAAAGTTGATGGTCAGAAAATAGTAGGACTGTCGGACCAAAACCTTAATGAAACTAAAGCGGAAACAAGAATCAGGTCACCTCTAATTGGCCGTGACGGTTTTTCCCAGGATTCAGGTAAAGTACCGCTAGACGAAAAAAATAACCTTAGCCACAAACCTATGAAATTTAGAGATACGGATATCCCCTTGTATAAGAAGGTGATTAGATATTCATACANATCANCNGCTGTNGTNGCTTTTTTGTTCGTGGTNTCTTTNGTTNGAAATCATACTGAAGATTTCACATTAGAAAGTATCAAACATAGNATGGANTCTNTCTATAAGAAGTCGGTTGATTATATTGTCGANTANANAGTAGGAAAANNATCTAAANATCTAAAGAATGATCGCTTCNCTAGNATGTTGCGATATAANCCAAANCCCAAGTNTCAAATTAAANATGGAGATAGNTGNGGAAACCTTCTGCGNGTTNCTAAAGGAAANCGNAGAAAANTAAGNTCAGCCAAAAAGCGTATCTTGGATGCTGTCAGTTGTTACTTATCNAGGCGGGATCCAGTNAGGGCAAATAAAATCCTAACGAAAATAAATTTTAATACTTTTAGTAGNTGGAGNCCTNTAGATCTAAACCTGTATATAATGTCACTGAGAGTATGGGTAATGTTATGGAATCCTCAAAAAGCNATACGGATATCAATGANACANTGTGAGTCNCTTACCGCATCTCCTCTTTGTTTGGGTCGATTGGTTGCGTTAGCGGGCGGGNCAGAATTTCGTGAAGGNGAAAAAGCATTNAAATTTTTNCGNGTAGTATCTAGGAAGTGGCCTGATTATCTGAGGTGCAAAATAATGATATATGGTGGTATTGTCGCCATGAAATCTGGAAATTTAATAGAGGCAGANNANAGGCTTTNATCCGCTAGNCGATANGGTTCTGATTATGTNGATTTGCAGCGTATANATGATTTAAGAGNTTTAAATAANTCNCNATATTTAAAGGNAAANAANTCTAAAAATCTGTCAGTTAATNNTCTNAATNCAGATATTGAGCAGTCATTGAGAGGTTATAAAAGGGTNAAGTTCATTCAAGAGTTAGGCAANAATAGATATANGGANGAACTTAAAAANTTCCTCAGNAAGCCTTTNCNTTATNAGGGNACTTGGACTGACCCNCTTATTTTNCCATTGATNTCAGANAGGGCCTTTCAAGGTAATTTGATNGANCCTTATAGNAAGTGGNTGNNNTTATTGGANNNTNAATGGTTTAAAGTCAATCGAATCAANACTATGGANCGACATTATACTATACTTACTTGGCGATTAAGATTGGCATTTGCTCAGGNTCGCCNTAGAGAGCANCGTAAAGTTTTAGACTTAATGGATCAATNTTTCGTGAATNCGTCNCAGTCNTTACATTATCGTGCGATTAGCTTAATNCAGAAAAAAAAATCTAAGGCNGTCGTNAGCCGGGCGAGTAAGTTATTTTTTAGAGCGTGGAAGAAAAATGGTCGTTGGGAATCTATATATGGCTATGGTTTGGCTTCCTTGGTTTCATCAAATAATAAAGGTTTTAAATTCTCTCTTAAGGAATTGCGGAAAAAGAAAAATAAATNTGCNCGGTCTTGGCGNAGAGAGNTGGTAGCNAGAAGCNTGATTCAAGTAGGGGATTTCGATAAAGCTAATAAATTATTGAATAAAGTCGTAAATGAAAACCCGCACTTTGTTGCGGGGTGGNTGCTTNTNCGAAAAATAGCTAAGAAAACTAATAATAGNAAGGAANTTANNCGATTAACTNATGTNATGAGCAAGAAGCGCTTATTGTTGAACAACTGGTCTTTTAGAGAAAATCTTTTTTCACCCTTCGGTCCCCTCGCCCTGATGTAATTACAGCGTATTATAGTCTTGTCTTGTGTAGTCCGTCGAAAAGATGTATGGCTTTGAAGTTCTGAACCTTTGGGAGCCAGCAAGATGAATAATGAGAAGACGTTCGAACTCAAGTTTACTTTAACCNCTGAAGATGATTGTCATATAAAGTCCTTATTAAAAGACTATTTNATTGGATTGGGAGAAGAGTCCTTTGTGGAAGGTGCCTTGGANGATCTCGATTTTTCCTTTGATTATGAAAAAACTGGTTATGACTATTTTAAAGAGCTTGGTGGTGATAGGGCNCCATTAATGATCTACAAATATGATCGTGGTTACTTAGAGCAATTGAAAGATCAGGCTAAAGCTAGGTTCGGGGATCAGATCGAGATATCGATTAGTTCCATAGATACAGTGGTTTGGCAAGAGGGTTGGAAAGATAGCTTTAAGCCAATCGTTACGGATACTTTTTGTATTTTTCCTCCGTGGGATAAGCCGTCCTTTGATAATACTGAAACAATAGGNATAGAGATTGATCCGGGTATGGCTTTCGGNACGGGNCAGCATGCGACGACTCAGCTGTGCCTTGAAGCTATGTCTGAGTTTTTGTCAGGAACTAAAATAGGCCAAAGTAGCAATTTCTTGGATGTTGGCAGTGGTAGTGGTGTATTAGCGATNGGAGCAGCCAAACTAGGTTTTCCTACTGTTGACGCTACTGATATTGATCCAGATTCTGTTATAGCTTGCTCGAATAACCGGGCCGCAAATGACTGTACTTTTAATGTTGAGCTGGGCACTTTTCCTACCCAAGGCGAAAAATGGTCTGTGGTTACTGCCAATATTCTAGCTGTTGTTTTAAAAAAAATAGCTAGTGGTTTGGTTGATCGGGTAGCTGAGGGGGGGCTCCTTTTCATATCTGGAATTCTGGTCAGCGAGAGNGANGAGATGGTCTCAATCTTTGAGTCATTAGCAATGAAAAAAGTCAANCTGCTTAATAAAGACGAATGGGTTTGCATTGTTTTAAGGAAGACCTAAATGAAACATATTTTTCGTTTTAGGGGGGTTTATAACAACAATGAATGGACTATTTGTGAAAGTGAATTTAGACACATAAAAAAAATCATTAAGCTAGGTGATGGACAGCGGATTGAGATATTTGATGGTCAAGGAAGCTGGGCTAGTGGTCTTTACCGTACTGAGAATGGTTGTCCGAGCTTAGAAGTTATTGAACATACTTCATGCAAATCAACAGGTAGGAATTTGGGTATAGCTGTTGGAGCTCTAAAACCAGGTTTTATTGATGATGTAGTTCCCTGTTTAGTTGAACTAGGGGTTACTTCTATTAATGTTATTGCTCAAGAGGGTGTTGCAAAGTCGAGGATGTCGGAGAAAGCCATAGGCCGATGGGATAGAATCATGTGGGAGTCAATGAAGCAGTCTAAGCGTTTATGGGTTCCAGAAATATCTTGTTATTCGTCCATGGATGAGTTCTGTGCAGAATGGGGCCAGCAAATAGGTTGGGATAAGTTTTATTCCGAACCGGGTGAGAAGGTTTCTTTGCAGGCATCGCCGATTAAATCTTCTGGAGTTATTGCCGTTGTGGGTGCCGAGTTGGGCTTAAGCGATCGTGATATCCAAAATTTAAGTAATAGTGGTTTTGAAGGTTTTAGCCTGGGTAAAGGGGTTCTTCGATCTTTTACTGCTTGTATAGCGGTCTCATCAATTTTAGCATCTCGTATACTTTGGGCCGAATAATTCTTAATTTCCGTGATATCATACACCTGAGCATCTAAAGGAGGTGGCAGATGAGCGGATTGAGCCGAAGAGGTGGGATCACAGCTTGGTTAGTGGAACCATATCGTCAAGTGAGACTTGGTCTGGTTTTTCTCCTGGTAAATCTGATTTTTTCTTTCATCATCTTGGGTGTATTTGGCTTTTATGTTTGGGATATATACCAGACTATGGGTGACTATTTTAATATTACTGGTGATCAGGGTGAATTAATCATGAGGAAGTTCCGGCTTCCGATCGTTGTGGGTGTCGTTGTGATGATTTGTTTTATAACGACGACGTTAGTTACATCAATACGCTATACCCATGCAATATATGGGCCTTTAGTATCTATTCATCGGTTTCTTGACAGCTTGATTGAGGGAGAGAACGTGGGTCCGCTGGTAATACGAAAGTCGGACCAATTGCATGATTTGGCTGCTAAGTTAAATAGTGTCAGAGATTCTCTGATAGTTAAGCCCTTCGGTATTGATCAGGATCGTTTGTATGATTTTCTGGCAGACATAGGTAAAGATCCGAACTTAGACGTAACTAGGTACAGCCATAACGACGCTGAGCTGGCCGTGATTGAGAAAATAAAGAGTGCTATTAGCGCTAAGAATAAGTCGACTAAGTCCTAAAAAAAATATTTCTACTGCTCGTGTCCTTGACAAAGGCTAGAGAGGTCCCTATAACAGGTCTCACTTCTTATAAAGAGAAGCCTAGCCGCGGGGTGGAGAAGCTTGGTATCTCGTCGGGCTCATAACCCGAAGGTCGCAGGTTCAAATCCTGCCCCCGCTACCAACAAAAAACCAATCTTATCAAATAAAGTATATAATGTAACAATACCTGTTTAGGGGTAGTTGTGCCTGTTGAAGTTCGGTGTTTTGACGGGAGTTGCTTGTGACGATAAGTATTTTTGATCTCTTTAAGGTTGGTATCGGTCCCTCTAGTTCCCATACAATCGGTCCAATGAAAGCTGCTAAAAGTTTTCGAAAAGATTTGAAAAGTAATAATTTACTACGAGATGTAAATTCCATTGAGGTTAGTTTGTATGGCTCCCTTGCGCTGACTGGCGTAGGTCATGGTACAGATAAAGCAATTATTTTGGGCTTAAGTGGGTGCATGCCTGAAACCATACTGCCTGTTGATGCTGAAAATATCATGAAAAAGGTGAGTAGTAGAAAGTTCATTGAGTTGGATAATGGTTGTAAAATTTCTTGGACTAAAGATCATATAAAATTTTTTCGCAGGGAAAGCCTGCCTCCCCACCCGAATGGGATGAAGTTTACTGCTTTTGATAAAATGAAAAATATCTTGAAACAAGACACTTACTTTTCGATTGGTGGTGGTTTTGTTGTCAAGGAAGAAGAGCTTGATCAAGGTCAAGTTGTTAAAAATAAAATTGATTTGCCGTATCCGTTTCGGACTGGTGCAGAACTCCTAAAAATGACAGCAGATATGGATAATACTATTGCTGCTTTGGTCATCGAAAATGAAAAAAAATGCCATGATTTAAATACGATTTGCGAGAAAATCGATCATATTTGGTCTGTTATGGACAGTTGTATCTTGCGTGGTTTAACGCAGGAAGGGATTTTACCTGGTGGCTTAAAAGTCCGTCGCAGGGCGGCTGCCATTTATCAAAAATTATCGAAATCGGTGAATGAAAATGACCCGTTAAGGGTTTTAGATTGGGTTAACCTCTACGCTTTGGCTGTTAATGAAGAGAATGCNGCCGGATCTAGAGTNGTNACTGCTCCGACAAACGGTGCTGCNGGNATTATTCCCGCAGTNTTAAAGTACTATCAAAAATTCTGTAATGGNACTTCGGCTGGAGTGAGNGAATTTATNCTGACNGCTGGTGCCATTGGGATNTTGTACAAAGAAAATGCATCGATTTCTGGAGCTGAGGTNGGTTGCCAAGGAGAGGTNGGGGTTGCTTGTTCCATGGCTGCAGCAGGATTAGCTGCCGTTTTGGGTGGTATTCCTAACCAAGTAGAACAGGCTGCTGAAATTGGTATGGAGCATAATCTAGGGCTGACATGCGATCCGGTTGGTGGTTTGGTCCAGATACCATGTATTGAGAGAAATGCTATGGGTGCGGTTAAAGCAATAAATGCAGCGAGAATTGCTCTACAGGGTGATGGTTATCATTTTGTATCCTTAGACTCTGTTATGAAAACTATGAAGCAGACAGGGGAAGACATGAGAACTAAATATAAAGAGACCTCGCGTGGAGGTCTGGCTGTAAATGTAACTGAGTGTTGATCCTTTATATATCAAATACAGTTCATGTCTTTGGGAGCCATTTTTACTAGTTCGTTTTCGATGTATTTAGTAATGATAGATCTTATTTCTTTTTTTTCATTTACCAATTCATGCAAGCCTCCTTGCATGAAGTCCTGAGTTACTTTGACCCCTAGAGATTTAGCTTTTCGAGTCCAGTCTGGTGATCCGGATCCATTTACTACTGTGTCATGACTGGGGCAGAAGATATGTACCGGTATTTTTATGGTAGCGATTTTTTTTTCATCAAAAATTTGATGGCATGCATGAAATGTACTATTGACCCACGAAACTGTAGGAGCATGCTGGTGCCAGGGTCTGTTTACTACGTGATCATAACCCTCTTTCCACTGTGTTTGATTGTTATCTTCAAAATCACTGTAGTTATCGTACACACCTCCGGTAAAGATTTTTTTCAAGGGCCCGCGAGAAAGCANCTTTGCGAGGGGTTTAGCTAGTATTGCTGGTACTGGTCTATCTGGAAANCGCAAGAGAGGAGAGCATAAGANTAATTTTTGAGGATTTAAATAGCCTTCTATTGTGCTGAANAGAGAGATTAAACCTCCCATAGAGTGNCCCATCAATATATANGGTNNATTGGGGATCAGATTATTTATNACATTTTGAATATCTTCTGAAAATTGGTGATANCCATCAATGTATGATCTGTGACCGGACGANCCGCCTTGTCCTCTATGATCAANAGTCAGAAAGCCAGTTCCTTTCGGNAACTTGATTTCACTNAGNAAGAANTGATATTTNTCTATCCATTCACATCTTCCNTTCAAGAAAACTAAACAGCTTGTCATNGGTTCANAGNTATTTTTGAGNAATCCGTAGCGTATTATTTCTCCNTTTGATTCTANCCAGGAAATTTTGAAGCTNTGATTATTTTCAACTNCTTGTTNAATCTTAGTCATGGAGCNTATATCTCTTCTATTTTTTCTGTTTAGNGTTGTAGTTTTGAGAAGTACTTTTTATNAAACNTAACTTTGATGTTNTCGAATTTGNCGATAAANAGGGCNGANAGTAGACTCNTCNTTGGTNTNTTTGATTNTTGAATNTCACTTGTGAAATAANTAGGTGCTNGNTTTANNTAAAATAATGATTTTTTTGGNNTATATTGNNTNTTTGCAGGNTTTNTTGTGTGNTGTTTGGTGATCCGCATTAATCTGAAGCNAGAAGCTTGCAGCNTTATTTGATTAGCCCCNAAATTNATTCTCGCTGACATTTATCTGNCCTTAGTNAGTCATACGACNTNNTATCNTGCCATGATCATGNCATGTTGTCTAGGTNAGNCTNTGGNCAATAANAANTGAATACGATTCAGTTGTAAATGACCTTTGCTTTATAATGTCAGCCTATTGTATGTTGTATTATCCCATACTCATAAAATACAAGTTTCCGGTTCGTGAAAGGGATTGNAGGTTGAAAATTGTAATTGATGCAAGGATGATTCGCCCGGGGAGCATGCATGGTATTGCAAGGTATGTTTTNCACTTATTGCATGAGTTTAAAAANCAGGGCGCCGGTCACCGCATTTTTATGTTGGTAAATAGAGACTCNCCTCTAAATGGNACTGANTGGCCAAATTTTATGGANCTNGTCCAGATAAAGGCGGAATGGATCAGCTTTAGAGAGCAGTGGGAGATACCNAGGGTTCTTNGAAGTGTNGGNGCCGANCTTTTNCATGCNCCTTCATTTGTTTCTCCGNTGTTNGTGCCGTGCAGAATGGTNATGACCATACATGATTTGAATCATATGGTGTTGCCTCAGTTTTATACACCNGTGCANCAGTTTTATTATCAATTNATTGTCAGAAATAGTATTCAGCGGTCAGAGTCGATACTGACAGTAAGTCAGTTTAGNAAGAAAGAGATTGTTCGGACTTTGAGCATNCCATCATCAAAAGTCTATGTCACCTACAANGGTGTGTCTGACAACTATGAACCAGTCCGAGATGAAAATTACNTAGAATATATTAGNTATATTTATGGGTTTGCCGACCGGTTTATACTTTGCCTNTCAAATAANAAACCACATAAGAATGTTCANCAGCTAGTCAGAGCTTTTTGCTATGCCAANATNGANATNCCNTTGGTNTTGGTCTGCCCTCTTGATAGAAGTTTAATTCGAATTGCAGAGAANCACGGCAAGAAACACCTAATTTTCTTTTCAAAGTTCATNGAGGAAGAGCATCTTCCTGCNGTGTACTCTATGACTGATCTGTTCGTATATCCNTCTACTTANGAAGGGTTTGGTTTACCTCCCTTAGAAGCATTGTCATGTGGTGTGCCTGTTGTTGTTGCAAAGTCNTCGAGCTTGCCCGAAGTNGTAGGTGATAATGCCATATTTACTGATCCATATGACTATAAAGCCATTGCCCATGCTCTTGAAGTTGGAATCAATGATACCCAAATGAGGAATAGTTTGATAAGCAGAGGCCTTCAGCATGCGCAGAGGTTCACATGGGAGTCTATGGCTACTCAGACCTTAGCCATATATGANCGGTGTTTAGGCAAGTCAGCGGTTGGTTTATTGGGAGCTCCTTTGACATGAAAATAGGAATTAATGGCCGCTTTTTGGTTGCTAAGCAAACNGGAGTTCAAAGGGCAGCCTANAATCTTGTGAAGACTTTAGTAGAAGTTGATCAAGAAAATCAGTACGTACTTTTTACNGGTAGGAGNCAACTAAACAANNCAGACTGGGATNGAGNCAACGTCAANGTNGTCGCTTCGAATCTNCANGGTGGTGAAAACTTTAAAAATCACTACTGGGANCAGATCACNTTACCNCGGCTTTGTCGGAAATATAATATTGATATCCTGCATTCGCCTGCAAATATGGCTCCTCTATTTTATCGCGGTAAGTCGATAGTACATATACATGATCTGTGTTTTGTTGTGAATCCTCAGTGGTATTCTTTTCCTTTTCATACTGTATATAACCTGATTGTGCCTAGGTTGGCTAGAAGAGCAACTAAGGTTATTACCAACAGTAACAATTCAAGAAATGATCTGTTGCAGTTTTGTAAAGTTGATGCGGATAAAGTTAGTTTGATTTACTGGGCAGTTGATACTCACTTTTTGACAGGTGAAAAGCAACCTCCTACTAAAGAGCTGCAGGCAGGGCAGTATATTCTTTATGTTGGTTCTTTGGAGCCACGGAAAAATATATCAACCTTAGTCAAAGCTTTCGAGCAGCTCAGGTCTGCTGATTCAACTTTAAAGCCGAAGTTAGTATTGATTGGCGGAGAAAGTCCGCTGTTTGCTG